>JAIBBS010000340.1 GCA_019694555.1 Nannocystaceae bacterium | reverse complement strand
GGGCCGGGTGGAATCGGCGGTGAGACTACGCCAGGAAGTCGTTTCAGGTAACCCGACTGAAGCGGTCGAGCCAAGGCCGCAGGGACCGATTGTCGGAGGCGCCGGCCTGGCCGCGGCGGCCGCCGCCGGCCCGGGCGGGCCGCCGCGGCGCCTCGGCGCTGCCGCCGGTGGGCGGGGCGCGGGCGCTGTGCGGACCCCGCGGTCGGCGTCGGCCGGATGTTGGCCAGCGCACATCGAGGCGCCCCGACGCGGATCCCCGGCCGGCCCGGCGTCGGCGGGGCGATGCCACGCGGCGCCGGCCGCATCAGCCGCTGCTCCCCGACGAGCCGCCCTCGTCGCTGCTGCCGCCGCTGCTGTCGCTGCCCGAGCCGTCGGTGTCGCTGCCGTCGACCTCGCAGCGCAGGTCGAGTGCGTACCCGCCGTTGCACACCGCGCCGGCCTTGGGCCACAGCCGTCCACGCTCGTCGGAAAACGGCAGGTTCTCGTCGTCGTAGTCGAACGGACACAGATCGCAGCGATCGCCGTAGCCGTCGAAGTCTTGATCGAGCGGTGGCAGCAAGCAGACGTGGGACCACAGCGCCGCGATGTCGCCACCGGGCTCGATCGCGATCGCCGGGTTGTCGCGCGGGTCGAGCCCAGCGAGTGCCGCGTCGCAACCCGCAGGTGGCACCAACACGCCGGGCATCTGCGCCACGCGATCGGGCAGGCGACGACAGGTCTGCGAGAGTGGATCGAGATCGGCGGGCTCGTCGCAGTCGAGCCGCACCGGCACCGGTGCGCGCAGCAGCCGGCCCTCGGCGTCGCGCACACCCGGGTCGAGCAGGACCTCACCGGTCGCGCGCACGATCAGATTGCCGTCGTCGTTCTGCTCGAGCACCACGGTGCAGCAGTAGCCCGCGGCCGCGATCTCGTAGAAGCCCAGCGGTCGACCCTCGGTGCCGCCGGTGCCGGAGCACTCGGCGTTGGTCTCGCACACGGTGCCGATGAAGTCGCCGTCGGGATCGTCGTCGTCCTGCGCGCCGCCGTCGAAGTGCTGCAGCGGATTGGCTGCGGCCGGGCAGGTGTCGCAGATGTCGCCGACGCCGTCGCCCTGCGGCGTGCCGTCGGGGCCGGGCTCGCTGTCGGTGTGGTTGCACGTGCCGGCCATGGCGCAGTGCCCCGTCGCGGGGCACGGCTCGCAGCGCGAGCCTGCGGGGCAGTCCGCGTCGGACTCGCACGGCCCCGCGGGCGCGGCGATGCGCGGGCACGCGTCGACCGCGTTGCTCAGGCCGTCCTGATCGAAGTCGTCGTCGTCGCCCAGGCCCACCGGTCCCGCGGCACCGTCGGCGAAGGCGTCCTCGCACGCATCGCCGATCATGTCGACGTCATCGTCGCGCTGGCACAACACCGAGCCCGCCGGCGGCTGCGGTGCGCCGGGCTGCCACGGTGCGCTCGCGTCGTAGTCGCCGCAGTTGGCCACGGTGACGCAGTTGTCGCAGGCATCGCCGATGCCGTCGCCGTCGCGGTCCTGCTGCGAGGGGTTGTTGTCGACGCGCATGCGGAACGCGATCGCGTCGTCGAGGTTGTACTGCTGCGTCGGTCGCCGGCACACGTCGCAGGCGTTGCCGACCCCGTCGTCGTCGGAGTCGCCCATGTTGCCCAGGCTCGGCACCACCGGGCACAGGTCGATCACGTCACCGATGCCGTCGGCGTCGGCGTCGGCCTGGTCGCCGTTGGGCACGTCGTCGGCGTTGTCGCAGCTGGTCGGGATGCGATCGTTGTCCGGGTCTTCCTTGCACTTGGGCTGGTCGATGGTGAAGTCGTAGCGGTCGTCGTGGCGGTCGTCGGCGGTGCCGCCGAGCACCAGCGGCATGCCGCACGCGTCCCAGAACGCCGCCGCGTAGGCCGCGGGGTCGGCCATCTGCGCGATGTCGTCGAGCCCGGGCGCGCTCAGGCGGTAGCGATGCTCGGGCCGCAGCACGGCGTCGAAGCGCACGGGATCGATCGCGACCGCGATCTCGCCGACCGCGTGACGGGTCACGTCGACCGTCAGGCACGGCGCGCCGCAGGGATCCGCGTCGAGCGCGTCGGGGTCGTCGTAGCAGTTCGCGCCGCCGGCGACCGGGACCACGCCGCAGTCGCCCCGCGGCAGCGGCGAGGCGCCGGGATCCTGCGCGTCGGCCGGCAGCTCGTAGATCGCGAGCTTGCGCAGGTTGGCCGGCGACAGATCGACCTTGTTGGAGAAGCGCAGCGAGAACTCGTCGCACGCGCCGATGCGCAGGTTGTCGGCCGGGAAGCCGCTGTCGGGCACGACGTGGAACTGCGAGGTCTCGAACTGGTAGGTCGTGCGGCCGCTGAGATCGTTGCCCACCTTGTCGACGACGTGCTCGCCCTCGGTCGCGAACACGACGGTGTAGCGCTGGCCCGAGCACAGCGCGCGGTCGAAGTCCTCGTGGGCCTCGATGAACGCGCCGTCGTTGGCACGCCAGCCGTCGTGGCGGTTGCGCGAGGCGATGACCCCGCGATCCTCGGCGCACTGCTCGACCCGCGCGCGCGGCAGGTTGCCGATGTCGGCCGGGCGCCACTCGAAGCCCTTGATCGCGGGGTCGTAGATGACGCCGCCGGTGCGGTCGATGAACGCGACCGCGTACTGGCCGCGGCGCTCGGGCAGCAGCTCGCCGTCGTCGCCGGTGCACAGCGCCGCGACCACGTCGGCGCACTGTGCCGCGGGCGAGTCCTCGCAGATGCACGCGCGGGCCTCGTGCGGCAGGTGTTCGCTGCGGTCGTAGATCGGCCGCGGCGCGACCGCGGGCTGGAAGTAAGGATCGCAGGCCGGCAGCGCCGCACCCAGGGCGTCCTGGCAGCAGTCGCTCGCGGCGAGCGTGCCGTCGCCCTCGACGCTGTCGCACTGCGCCAGGCGGGCGCCGGCACGGATGTCGTCGCAGCCACCGCCGTCGGGTTCGCAGCGGCCCTGGAATCCCGTGCGCGCGGTGTAGCAGGCCGCCGCGGTCGCGGCCGAGAAGCGGCGATCGACGCAGAAGCCACGGCTGCCGCCGGTGGTCGCGGGGTCGGCCTCGCAGCCCACGAACCACGCCGCGCGGCAGCGGCCCTCGCTGCAGGCGGGATCGATGTCGGGGTCGCATGCGCGACCGTCCTCGCCGACACCGATGCACTCGGTGCCCGGGAGATCGTGCACCGAGAGGCACTCGGCGTCGCCGCTGCAGCGCGCGGTCAGGTTCTCGGCCCACGAGGGCCGCGCGTCGGGGTGGGTCTCGCGCAGCTTGTCGTAGCGCGGCAGCGCGAAGCGCTCGCGCGCGCAGCCGGGATCGTCGGGCGCGCACGACCAGTGGTACTCGTAGGGTTGCTGCTCGGGACCGCGATCGACCGCGGGCTCGAACGCGGCGCACTCGCGGTATGCGTCGCCGGCGGGGTCGCACTCGATGGCGCCGTTGCCCGGCGCGGCGCCGGGCTCGTAGTTGGGCGTGCGCGGCTCGCCGGCCGCCGCGACGCCGTAGCGCGCGATGCGGGTCGACAGCAGCCAGTCGCACTCGCTGCAGCAGGTGTCGGCACCGGACTCGGGCGTGAGGCAGTCGAACTGGTCGGCGCTGCCGTGGGTGACCAGCCCGCGATACGAATGGATCTCCGCGTCGGGCGTGCCGACGCGCATCTTCATCGGCACGACCGCGCCGTCGAGCACGCGGGTGCGTTGGCACGGGTCGGTCGCGGGATCGGCCGCGACGGTGTGGTCGTAGCCCTGGCCCAGCTCGCGCAGGTTGTCGATGCACGCGAGGTTGGTCCCGCGCGCGACCACGTCCGGATCGTCGGCGCCGCCGGTCGAGACGTCGCCGTTGTAGCGCGTGGTCGGGCCGTGCAGCGCGAGCACCTTGGTCTTCCAGTCGTAGACCTCGAACAGTCGCGGTTGATCGGGGCGCTTGCGCACCAGCTCGACCGAGGTCGGCTCGAGCAGGTTGTTGAAGATGAACTCGAGCCCGTACGCCGAGACCAGCGGCGAGAGCTTGCAGTACTCCGTCGCGCCGCGCGGCGAGGCCTTGGCATCCTCGGAGTCCTCGCAGCGGCCGATCTCCGACACGAAGTAGTGGCCGTGATCGCGGCGGCCCGGACACGCGGGGCCGTCACACGCGGGCGAGAGCAGGTGGATCTTGTCCGACGCGTAGTTGACGCCCGAGATCGACTCGAGCACGAGGTTCTGCGGGTCGCAGATGCCACAGTCCGCGTCGTGGATGCAGCCGCCCGAGCCCAGCGCCGCGCCCAGCACCGCGACCGCGACCGCACCGCGGCGGGGCAGGGGGACGGACGTGCGGCGAGGCTCCGACATGACGCGACGCGAACGGCCGGCGACGTCGCACCGGGACGGCAGGTGCAACGCGCCCGCGCGCCGCAGCTTACGCGGGATGCGGCGCCGCCGGGGCGGGCCTGCGCCGCCGGGGTCGGTTTCCCCTGCTACTCTGTCGAGGCCCGTGCGCGTCCCAGCCACCCCTAGTCAGCTGCGAGCATTCCTGTCACGGGACCGCGCACGCGTTCGGCAGTGGGATCGCGAGCACTGGCGTGGCGTCCTTCGTGCCGCCGGGCCCGCCGGGATCCTCGCGCTCGGCGAGGCGATGGCCGAGGATCTCTGCGCGATCGATCCGACGGTGTTGGATTCCGACGCCCGATTGGCCGACCTGGCCCATCACGTCGCACTCAAGCGGAGGATCGATGCCGCGTTCGCGGCGTTCACCGCTCGCTCACGTCCTCGCTGACCTCGATGCCGCGTTGGCTCGGGTTGGTGCGCGCTGGTACCTCTTCGGTGCTCGCGCGGCGCAGCTGCGTGGTGCCCGGCGCGCGACGGTGGATG
>JAIBBS010000125.1 GCA_019694555.1 Nannocystaceae bacterium | reverse complement strand
CGCGCGTGAGCCCGTGGCTCGCGGAGCTGCAGCGCGTGATCGCGGCCGGCGGCTGGGTCGGCTGGGCCCTGGTCGCGATCAGCATGCTGCTGTGGACCACGGTGGTGCTGCGGACGCTCGCGCTGCGCCGCGGCCATCGCGGCCCCATCGCCTCGGCGCTGACGCTGCTGGGGCGCAGCGGTGAACCCCGCGGCGTGATCGATCGCTTCTTGCGTCGCGCCGGCGCGGCGCTGCAACAACCCGGCGGCTGCAGCCACGACCTCGATCGCTGGACCACCCACGAGATCGATCGCACCCACAGCTACGGCGCGGTGCTGCACGCGCTGGTCGCCGCGGCGCCGCTGCTGGGCCTGCTCGGCACCGTCGGCGGGATGATCGAGACCTTCGGCTCGATGCACGCCTTCGCAGGCGGCGGCCACCACAGCGACCAGAGCGTCGCCGGCGGCATCTCGGTCGCGCTGGTGACCACGCAGATGGGCCTCGCGATCGGCATCCCCGGCCTCGTCGCCGCGCGCCTGCTCGATCGGCTCGCGCGCACGCGCCAGGCCGAGCTGCAGGCCGCACGCGCGCTGCTGGCGGCGCGCTTCGGCACGGAGGCGCCGTGAGCCTGTCGCGCCTGGGTCAGCTCGGCGACGAGCCCGGTGACGGCAGCGGCCTGGACATCACGCCGCTCATCGACATCGTGTTCATCTTGCTGATCTTCTTCGTCGTGACGACGACGTTCGTGCACGACCTCGGCATCGACGTCGAGCGACCGCAGGCCAGCACCGCGCGCGAGCTGCCGGCGGAGCTGGTGCGGGTGGCGATCAGCGAGCGCGGCGAGATCACCGTCGATGGTCGCGCGACCGGGCAGTGGCGCGTCGAGGCCGAGGTCCGCGATCGTCTCGCGGGTCGCAGCGACGGCTCGGTGCTGCTGGTCACCGATCGCGGCGTGCATGCCGATCGCATCGTCGCGCTGATGGACGCCTGCCGCAGCGCGGGCGCCAGCCACGTCGCGCTGGCGGTGGAGGCGGCACCGTGATCGCGGCGGTGCGATCGCTTCTGCGCCTGGGCCTCGCGGTCGCGATCGCGGCGGTGCTGACCGCGGCGAGCCTGATCGCGGTCGCGCGTATGGCCGGGCCGCGCGGGTCGCAGCCGCCGAGCAAGCCGCGGCCGATCCTCGCGGTCGAGGTCGCGCCGCCACCGCCCGCGCCCGAGCCGATCGAGCCCGCGCTGCCGCGCCCCGCGACGCTCGCATCGTCGGCCGCGACCACGCCCAGCGCGACCAAGCCGCCCGCTTCCGAGCCCGCTGCGCTCGCGCCCGCGACCGGCGACGGCGCGGCCACGGATCTGGGACTGCTGCCGCCGTTGGGCCTGCCGCTGGGCCCGATCACCAGCGCGGGCCTGGGCACCGCGCCGGGTGCACCCAGCGGCGACGCCCACGCGCGCGACGAGCCCGCGCGACCGATCGCGCGACCGGCCCCGAGCTATCCCCGCGACGCCCAACGTGCAGGCATCGAGGGCTTCGTGGTCGTGCGCCTGCACGTCGACGCGCGCGGCCGCGTCGACGACGTCGTGGTGGTGCAGTCCGAACCCGCCGAGGTGTTCGACACCGTCGCGATCCGCACCGCGCGGAGCTACCGCTTCGAGCCCGCACGGCGCGACGGCCGTGCGATCGCCTCCACCATCGAGCAGCGCATCGTGTTCCGGTTGCAGCGATGATCGTCTCGAGCCTCACCCTCGCGCTCGCGCTGCTGCGCGCGGCCGCTCCCGCCGGCGACGACGCGCGCGCGGCCGAGACCGCGTCCTACGCGGCGATCGAGCGCTTGCTCGAGTCCGGCGCACTCGAGCGAGCGCAGCGAGAGCTCGACGCCGCGACGCTGTCGGACGCGGCGCGGCTGCGACTGCAGGGATCGATCGCGCTGCGCCGGGGCGACGCGACCGCTGCGACCGTCGCGTTCACCGAGGCGCTCGCGACCACGCCCGACGACGCGACGCTGCGGCTGTGGCTCGCGACCGCGCAGCTGCAGGCCGGCGAGGCCGAGGCCGCGCACGGCAGCCTCGCCGGCACCGAGTCGCTCGCGCGCACCGTGATCGCGCAGCCGCTGTTGCGCGGCCGCATCGCGCTGGCGCGCGCGCGCGTCGACGAGGCCTACGGCGCGTTCGCGCAGGCCGCCGACGATTTCCCCGACGCCGCCGCGCCGCGGCTCGAGCTGGTGGCGCTGTGCGCCGAGCAGTCGTTGTTCGCGGCGGCGCGCACGTGGGCGGCGTCGATTCCCGCGGCCGCGCTCGATGCCACCGCCGCACGGCTGGTGCTCGCGGCGTTGCACCGCGATCGCGCATCGCTGCCGCTGCTCGAGCGCATCGCGGCGCGGCTGCGCGACGATCCCGAGGTGGTCGCGCGCCTGGCCCACGCCTGGGCCGCGGCGGATCAGCCCTACACCGCGGCGATGCTGTTCGAGCGCGCGTGGGCGCTCGGCGGCGATCATGCGTTCGCGGCCGCGGACCAGTGGCGCATGGCGGGCCAGACGCGGCGCGCGCTGGCGATGAACGCCCGCGTCGGCGCCGAGGCGCGGCGGCTCGATCAGCGCGCGAGCATCCTGTTCGGCGCGCGCCAGTATGCCCGCGTGGTCGCGCTCGAGCCGGCGATGCGCCGCGCCGGCGTCGACAGCGAGCTCGCACGCCAGCGGCTCGCACACGCCCACTTCGCGCTGGGCCAGTACGCCCGCGCCAGCGAGCTCGCGCGCAGCCTGCTGGGCGGCAGCTACGACGCCAACGCGCGCGCGCTGCTGTCGGCGATGGGCCGCAGCGCCGACGCACCGTGACGGGACCGCCGCGATGCTCGCGATCACGGCATGGCACACGCTGACGTTCGCGGCCGCGCTGGCGCGCGCCGAGCCCGGGCCGGCGTGCGACGGCCGCGTGCAGGGCCGCGTCGTCGATGCGCAGACCGGCGAGCCGGTGCCACAGGTGCAGCTGCGCGCCGGCGAGGTCGCAGGCCGCAGCGACGACGACGGCCGCTTCACGCTCGCGGGGCTGTGTCCGCGCGACACCACGTTGGTGGCGTCGCGCGCCGACTACGAGTCCGCGCAGCGACGCATCTCCGCCGGCGACGAGATCGCGATGGTGCTGCAGCCGCGTCCGGTCGAACGCGTCGACGACGTCGTGGTCGAGGCGCCCGCGCCCGCGCCCAGCGAGCTGGCCGGCCACGCGACGCTCGATGGCGAGGCGCTGGCGCAGTTGCGCGGCCGCAGCCTCGCCGACACCGTCGCGCGCGTGCCGGGCGTGACCGTGCTGCGCTCGGGCAACGGCGCGCCGGGCAAGCCCATCATCCGCGGCCAGGACGAGCGTCGCAGCCTCATCATCAACGACGGCGTGCGCCATGCCGGACAGAAGTGGGGCCTCGATCATCCGCCGGAGATCGATCCCTTCGCCGCCGATCGCATCACCGTGATCAAGGGTCCGGGCGGGATCCGCTGGGGCCCCGACGCCATCGGCGGCGTGGTGCTGGTCGAGCCGCCGCCGCTGCGCGAGCAGCCCGGGGTCTCGGGTCAGGCCCACGTGGTCGGCGTGAGCAACGGCCTGCGCGGCACCACGGCGCTGCGACTCGACGGTGCGCACGCACGCGCCAAGGGCTTCGCGTGGCGCGTCGACGGCAACGTCTCGCGCGGCGCCGCCGTGATCACGCCACGCTACCCGCTGGCCAACACCGGTGCGCTCATCGCCAACGGCGGCGTGCGCCTGGGCTACCGCCGCGATCGCGTGGAGCTGGTCGCGAGCTGGCGACGCAACTACACCAAGAACGGACTGTGTCCGTGCCTGCGCAACGCCACGGTCGCGGAGCTGCAACAGAGCCTGCAGCTGGGCCACCCGGTCAACGTCGGGCTGTACGGCCGCGGCTACGCCATCGGCCGCGCGTATCACCTCGCGATCCACGATCTGGCGCTGCTGCGCGCGACGCTGCAGCTGGGCGACGCCGGCACGCTGACCAGCCAGTACTCGCTGCAGAACAACGACCGCCGCGAGTACGACGTCGTGCGCGCGGGCGTGCGCGGGCCGCAGTACAGCTTCGGGCTGCGTACCCACGCGCTCGACGTGTGGTTCGATCGCGCGGCGCGTCGGCTCGCGCCGCGGCTGTCGAGCACCGGCAGCTACGGCGCGACCCTGGCGGCGCAGCGCAATCGCTTCGAGTCCAACCAGACGCTGATCCCCGACTACGATCAATTCCACGGCGGCGTGTTCGCGCTCGAGCGGCTGTCGTGGCGGCGGGTCGAGCTGCAGGCCGGCGTGCGCTACGACGGCATCGCTCGCACCGCGTCGCTGCGCCAGCGCGACTACCTCGGTCAGGTCGCCAACGGTCGGCTGGTGCCGTCGCGCTGCGAGCGGACGCCCGACGGCGGTGCCCGCTGTCCGCTGGCCTTCCACGCCGGCTCGGCCGCGCTCGCGACGGTGGTGCGACCGATCCCCGCCGACGACGGCTTCGCGGTGCGGCTGGAGCTGAGCTCGGCGGCGCGGATCCCCGCGGTCGACGAGCTGTTCATGAACGGCAGCTCGCCGTCGTTCCCGGTGCTCGCGCGCGGCGACGCGCGACTGGGCATCGAGCGCACGTGGGGCAGCGCGCTGTCGCTCGAGTACGCCAATCGCTTCGTGTCCACCGACGGCGCGGCGTGGGTGAACTGGATCGACGACTTCATCTACTTCGGACCGGTGCGAGGGCCGGGCGCGGTCGAGCAGACCGTGCACGGTGCGCTGCCGGTGTTCGCGTTCCGCCCGGTCGGCGCACTGTTCTACGGCGGCGAGTGGGGCGGCCGCCTGGCTCCGCCGAAGTGGCCGGTCGAGCTCGACGCCCAGCTCGCGCTGGTGCGCGCGGTCGATCTGCGCAACCGCCAGTACCTGGTCTTCATCCCCGCCGATCGCTACCAGCTGGGCCTGACCTACCGCTGGCCCGACACCGCGCGCGTCACCGGCGGCAACATCGGCGTGCGCGCCGGCTACGTCGATCGGCAGCGACGCTACGATCCCGACGCCGACTTCGCCGCGCCGCCGCCGGGCTACGTGCTGCTGGGCGCGAGCGTGGGCTTCGAGGTGCCGCTGCCGCCGCAGACGCTGTCGTTCGCGCTGGTCGGCAACAACCTCACCAACACGCGCTACCGCGACTACACCAGCTTGCTGCGCTACTTCGCCGACGAGCCCGGCTGGGAACTGATGCTGCGCGTGAGCCTCGCGTTCGAGGCCACGCGCCCGCGCGCGCGGCGACATCGCGCGTGAGCGTTGCGTCCCTCGACGCCGGCGTGACGCCGCCGGGCCGTGCGCGAGCGAGCGCCGCGAGCCAGGCCCAGCGCTCGCACGCGCCGGCACCTGTGTGCGCGCGGGCGCGTGGTCGCAACCGCGATCTCACCCCGGCACGACGCGCCCGTCGGGCGCGACGCTGCCCGGCAGCGCGAGGTCCTGCGCCATTGCGGTGATCTCGTCGCACAGCTTGCCCCGCTCGATCCGCAGCCGCTGCACCGCGACCCACCGCCGCTGTCGCGTCAGGCGCACCCGCACCGCGCGGGCGACCTCGCGGGCGACGCGGAGATAGCGAATCGCCGCGGCGCCGCCGATGCCCGACAGCAGCGCGGTCGCGAAGCCGGCCCACAGCGGCGAGCGTGGCAGCGCGGGATACAGCGCGTGCAGGTGTTCGTGCAGCTGCGCCGCGCCCAGGCCTGCGGCGACCCACGTGGCCGGGAACAGCACCAGCCCCACCAGCAGCTTGATGGTGGCCTCGTCCTTTTCGAGCTTCGCGCCCAGCCGCGCGAGCGCGCGCAGCAGCAGCGCGGTCGGCAGATTGACGACGTAGCCCACCACGATCAGCGGCGGCAGCAGCAGGAATACCGCGATGGCCTGCAGCACCAGCAGGATCGCGAGCCACGGCGACAGCAACGCCGGGTCGCGATCGAGATCGTAGTCCTCGAGCTGCAGCGCGCGCAGATCGGTGTCGTACGCCTCCACGCGCTGTCGCAGCGACGCGACCTGCTCGGGCGCGTGGGCCTGCAGCGCGTAGTAGCCCGCGCGCACGCGCGCGAAGCCCAGCACGCGCTCCTCGATGGTCGTGCGCCCCGGATCCGCACCGGCGCGGTGGGCCCGCTCGGCCCGCACCAACCGCCGCGTGCGCTGCATGAGATCGTGCAGCGCCCAGTCGTCGGTCGCATGCACGACCTCGCGCAGCGTGACCTCGACCAGCGCGGTCAGCTGCTTGACGCGCGCGGCCTCCTGCTCGGGCGCCTCGTCGAGCGCGGGCGTGACGTCGAGCTCGGGCGGCAGCGCCAGCGGTGCGTGGAAGGCCACCAGCGCGTTCGAGCGGAACATCTGCTTGCTGTCGTAGTGCAGCCCCACCGGCAGGATCGCCGGCGCCGGCAGGCCCGCGGCCGCCCGCAGCTGCCGCGCGCGGTAGTACAGCCGCGCGAAGCCGGACTTGATCTCGGTCAGGTGCGGCGCGTCGTGGCTGATGCCCTCGGGGAACAGCGCGGCATAGGAGCCGCCGGCGATCGCGGCCGCCAGCGCGTCGAGGCTGCGGCGGTTGGCGTCGCGCCGCGCCGCGTCGGCGGCCGCCGCATCGGCGCCGCGCCGGGCATCCATCGCGCGGTAGATCGGCACGGTGCCGAGCCGGCGCAGCACGAAACCCAGCAGCGGCCACGCGAACAAGCCATGACGCGCGCCGAACACGATGCGGCGAGGGAAGTGCGTGAGGATGAGGCCGGGATCGACCAGGCCGTTGGGATGCCACGACACCACCAGGCCACAGCCCTGCCGCGGCAGGTTGCTGCTGCCCACGACCTCGACGCGGCGGAAGAACGCGCGCACCGCCACGCGCAGCAGCGCCACGATGCCGCGATACAGCGCCGGCCTTTCGCCTTCGTTCAACCCTGCGATGCTACTTCACTCGAACGGATCCACCAGCAGCTTGTCGCGCACCGGCGCGGAGCAGTTGCCGGGCCCCTGCCCGCCGCAGAAGTCCTGCATCGCCCACGCGCTGTCGCCGGGGAAGCCGACCACGCCGAGATCGTCCACGCGCGGCATCGCCTCCTCGCCCGCGTTGGCGAACTCCGGCAGCAGGTCGTACGCCGCGGGATCGTCGACGCCATCGGGCGCGCAGTCCTCGTCGATGCACGGGATCGCCGAGATGCCCTCGCAGATCTCGATGCTCGCGTAGGTCGCGTGCTTCGACGCCGACGGATACACCACCCAGCGCGGCTCGCTGGCGTCGTCGAGCGCGAACACCAGCATGCCCAGGTCGGCGCCGGTGAACACGCGGCCGTGGTCGTTGGCGGTGCCCTCGTGCGCGGCCGTGTAGGCGCCGACGGTCGCGACGCCTCCGACGCCGCCGTCGGGCCACGGCTCGAGGTCGAGCGCCACGCGCTCGGAGTCGCCGTCGTGCGCGGTGAACGAGCAGCTGCCGTAGTCGGCGCTGTAGCCGAGCATGACGAACAGCCGGTAGCGCTCGCCGACCGCGACCACGCGACCGACGTCGGCGAGCACCGCGGCGCCATCGGTGAGCAGCGGCTCGCCCTCGTCGAGGCGCCGCAGCGGTCGCAATCGATCGAGCACCGCGTCCTCCCACACGTCGGCGAGCCCGTCGGCGTCGGCGTCGTCGCACGGCGCGCCCGGGACCGCAGCGCACGAGGCCACATCGGGCGGCAGGTTGCAGCGCAGCGCCAGGCGTCCGTCGTCGGTCAGCTGCGTGTGCACGTCGAGCACGAACTCGCCGCTGGTGGTGTCGACCATCGTGTCGCTGCCGCTGCTGCTGCCGGTGACGTCGGCGCTGCCGCTGCTGCTGCCGCTGTGCGAACCCACGCTGGTGCTGGCGTCGGCGCCACCGCTGCTGCCGCTGCCACCGCTGCTGCTGCCGCTGCTGCTGTCGCTCGCGCCGCCGCCCTTGGAGCCGCAGGCACCCGCGAGGCCCGCGACCAACACCAGTGCACTGCAGCGTCGGCGCATGCCCGCGAGCATGGCTGGCCTTCGGGGCGCTGTCACGCGCGCGGGACCTCGGCGTGACGGAGGACCCGCAAGGCCGCTACCGCGGCGTGACCGCGGCCGGCGCCAGCGCTGGCATGGCGGCGTCGATCTCCGCGACCCGCTCGTCGTCGTGCAGCTCGAGCAGCGTCGCGCGGGCCTGCTGCAACAGCGTGCGCACGCGCTCGCGGTCGCCGGGCTCGGACCCCAGCGCCAGCCCCAGCGCCATGCGGGCCTGGGCCAGCGACTCGGGCGCCTGTTGCTCGGCCGCGAAGGCCTCGGCCGCGCGCTCGAGCAACGGCACCGCCTCGCGGCCGCGACCCAGCTTGCGCAGGGTGTTGCCGACGTTGAACAGCGCGATGGGTGTGAAGACCTTGTGCCGCTGCGCCTCGCAGATCGACAGCGAGCGCTGGTACCACGGCAGCGCCTGCGCCCAGTCGTCGCGGGCGACCAGCGCATCGCCGATCTTCGAGCAGGTCACGGCGATCTCGATGTGATCCGGCGCGAGGTTGCGCTCCTGGATCGCGAGTGCACGCCGCAGCAACGCCACGCCCGCGTCGAAGTTGCCCAGCTTGATCTCGACCCCGCCCTGGGTGCTGAGGTTGGACGCCAGCGAGCGATGCTCTGGGCCCATGCTCGCCTCGATCACCGCCGAGGCGCGCGCGAGCGTGTCGCGTGCGGCCTCGAGCTCGCCCATCGACTGCAGCACCAACCCGAGGTTGCCCAGCGAGCGCGCGACCTCGGGGTGGTTGTCGCTGTACTCGGCGCGCTGGATCACCAGCGCGCGCTCGATCAGCGCCTTGGCGGTCGGCAGCTCGCCCTTGCGGAAGTGGGCCTGCGCGAGGTTGGTGAGCACGCCCGCGAGGTCGGGGTGATCGGGGCCCAGCGCGCGCTCCTGGATCGCCAGCGCCTCGCGCCAGCTCGCCATCGCGTCGTCGATGCCCTTGCGCTGGATCTGCGCGTTGCCCAGCATGCTCAGGGTCAACGCGACCTCGGGGTGCTCGGCGCCGAGCTCGGCGCGCTTGATCGCGAGCGCGCGCTCGAGCTGGGTCGTGGCCGCGTCGGCATCACCTTGCGACAGCGCGAAGTTGCCGGCGCGCTCGTCGAAGCCCGCGCCGACCAGCGTCGCCTCGGCGTGCGTGCGTGCGATCGCAGCCCGGCCCCAGCGCAGCCACGGCTCGGCGTCCTTGGCCCGCGCCTGGCGATAACCGATCACGTCGACCAGCTCGCCGGCGGCCGCGGCGAGCGACTCGTCGGCGCCGGCACGCATCGCCGCGTCGGCGGCATCGAGCAGGATCGACTCCGCGCCGGCGAAGTCGCCCTCGCGCGAGCGCACCACGCCCAGCCGCACCTGCGTGCGCACGCGCAGGCGCGGACCGACGTCGGTCTGGGCGAGCAGCGCTTCGAGCTCCGCACGCGCGGGCGCGTGGCGGCCCAGGCCCGCGAGCGTCTCGGCGTGGGCGAAGCGGTGCAACGCCTCGGGGCTCTCGATCTCGTGCTCCCGCGCGAGCGTGCGGCGTGCGAGCTCGGTGTCGTCGGTGCAACGCTCGGGCGCGTGCAGTGCACGCGCCTGCAGCACCGCGTGTCGCACGTCACCGGGCTCCGCGACCGCGAGCGCCTGCGCGAGCACGTCGAGCGCCTCGGCCCGCTCGTCGAGGCACGCGCCGATCTCGGCATCGCGCGCCGGCGCGGGTGCGGCCAACGCCGCAAGACAGCTGTCTTGCCGCACGCTCGACCACGACGCGGCGTAGGCATCGAGCGCCTCGAGCACGCGTTCGGCCGTGGCGGCGCCGTAGCTGGCGTTGGCGGCCCGCAGCCGCTCGTCGACGGACTGCCGCAGCGTCGGCGACCAGCGCTCGGCGATCGCGGTCCCGGCCTCGACGCAGGCGCGTCGCGCCGACGCGCGATCGGCCTCGCGCAACCCCAGCAGCCCCGCGCCCACCACCACCACCGTCGTGACCGCACCCGCGCGCCGACGCGCGCGCGTGGGATCGCGACGGAGCGCCGCCACCAGCTCGCGCAGCGACGGCCAGCGCGCCTGCGGATCGGTCGCGAGCCCGCGCAACACGATGCGTCGCAGCGCCGGCGGCACGTCGCGGTCCGACGGCGGCTCGGTGATCACGCCGGTCGTGACCGCGGTCGCCAGCGCCGCGAGCGAGCTGCCGCCGAAGGGTCGCACGCCGTAGAGCGCCTCCCACAGCGTCACGCAGAAGCTGAACTGATCGCTGCGTGCGTCGAGCGTGCGGCCCAGGTGCTGCTCCGGGGACATGTACGCCGGCGTGCCGACCATCGATCCGTGCGCGGTGAGCTCGAGCGCGAGCGCGTCGGTGGTCGGCTGCAGCGTCTCGTCGTCGTCGGGCCGCGCGCCGCCGGGCCGCACCAGGCCGAAGTCCATCACGCGCACGCGGCCATCGTCGCCGACCATGACGTTGTCGGGCTTGAAGTCGCGGTGGATCAGGCCCGACGCGTGGGCGGCCTCGAGGCCGACGGCGGCGTCGACGAGCACCGCGACGATCTCGCGCCAGCTGCGGGGCCGCTCCAGACACCACTGGCGCAGGGTCTTGCCCGCGACGTATTCCATCGCGACGAAGACCTGCCCCCGGTACTGCCCGACGTCGTGCACGGTGACGACGTTGGGGTGGTTGATGCGGGCCGCGGCCTGGGCCTCGCGCAGCAGTCGCTGCTGGTCGACGTCGATCGCGACCTCGCCGGGGCTGCGATCGCGCGGCGCGGTCTCGGCCACGCCGACGTCGTCTTCGCCGAACAGCGCGTTCATGACCTTGCCGAGCGCGCGCTGCATCGGCGGCGTCTCGGAACCGCCGCTGCGGTGCATCAGCTTGATCGCGACCTTGCGATCGAGCTCCGGATCGTAGGCCGACCACACCACGCCCATGCCGCCGGCGCCGAGGCGATCGAGCACGAGATAGCGCCCCAGCGCCTCGCCACGGCGCAGGCTGCCGTCGGCGGCGCGCACCGGCGGACCGGCGTGCGGGCTGGCGAGGGTGTCGTCCGCGCTGAACACGGGCCGCGCCCACGGTACCAGCGCGGCGCGGCTTTGTCGGCGCGTCAGCGCAGCGAGGCCTGCTCGAGCTCGGCGCGGATCGACGCGACCCAGCGATCGAGCCCCAGGGTGGTCGACTCGAGCAGCGCGCCCTGGCCGGCGAGCTCGGCCATGGCTTCGGCGAGCAGCATCCGAGCCTTGCGCAGGCGACTCTTGAAGGTCCCCAGCGGCAGCTCGAGGATCGCTGCGACCTCGCGGTCGCTGAGGTTCTCCCAGTACGCCAGCTCGACCGCGATCTGCAGGTCGAGCGGCAATCGCCGCAGCGCCTGCAGCAGCAGCTTCTGCTCGCGACGCTTGGCCATCTGCTCGGCCACGCTCACGGTCGCGGCCGGCAGCGCGTCGACCGTGCGCTCGGGCTCGCCGCGACCGCCACGATCACGGAAGTGACGCATCAGGCGGTTGCGCGCCACGCCGAAGAGGTACGCGCGAAAACCTGCGTCGTCGCGCACGCGATCGCGGCCCTCGACGCAGGCGAGGAAGGTCTGCTGCACGAGATCGTCGACGTCGCCACCGAGCTTGTTGGCGAAGAAGCGGTAGATCGCGGGGAAGTGGCGCGCGACCAGGGTCTTGCCGGCGGTCGCGTCGCCTTCGCGCCAGGCCGACAGCAGTGCTGCGTCGTCGTGCATCGGGACGAAGGTGCGCTCAGGCTAGCAGCCCGTGGCGAAACCCGGCAACACGAGAGCAACGCCCTCGGCCCCCATGGCTGCGTTGCTCGGAGCTCGAACTACGCCCGCTGGCAAACCGCACGGCCGGCTCCGCGCCGGCCCCCGGATTGTCACGAATTCGCGGTCGCACGGGGTTTTTGCGGCGCAGCGTGATCCGCCGCGCCGGCCCGGCCAATTGCCGAGACGATGACGCACCGACTTCCCATCCCGTGCCTGTGCGCGACCCTTCTCGCCGCCGTGGGCTGCACCAGCGCCCCCGATCCCGAGCCCAGCGCGACGTCGGTCGGACCCGGCATCGGCACCACGCTCGGCGCCGAGTCGAGCAGCGGCGGTGGCAGCAGCAGCGGCGAGGCGACGCAGGCCGGCTCGTCGAGCTCGACCGGTGCCGATGCCATCGACGACGGCAGCACCAGCGGTCACACGCTCAAGCTCGACGTCGGCGGCGCGTCGACGGGCGATGGCTGTGCCGACGACGATCTGTGCTGCGTGCTGCCGGGCGAGCTGCCGCCGCACGCGTTGCTCGACGCCTTCATCGAGGCCTACCCGGCCGGCGCGATGCCGCAGAACCTGGCGCAGATGCAGAGCTTCGTGCCCTCGATCGATCTGGCGCAGATGGCCTGGTCGGCGCTCAACACCGGCGACGAGCTGGTCGATCCGGAGAACGGTGGCCTGGTCGAGGGCAACCTGCTCTCGGGCCGCAACCTCGCGCGCAACGCTGCGCTCGGCGCGATCCCGGTGGACGCGACCACGCTCGACGAGCGGCAGGACGACCCGGTGATCGCCGATCTCGGCGGCCCGCCCGGCTGCGTCGGCGTGGGCTGGGCGTGGGGCTCGATCCTCTTCACGCAGCTCGACGGCGCCATCGACGAGGTCGTCTACCTCTACGTCGGCTACTGTTCCGCGGACGGCGACAGCGAGGGCTTCTTCTACTCCGACGAGGCCACGCAGATCTGCGCGCCACCGGCGTGAGTCGGCGAGCGGGATGATCGGCGCGAACCGACGCGTCGTCGTGGCATCGTGATGTCTGCGATGCGTTCGACCCCGCGCCTGGCCCTGTGGCTGCTCCCGACTGCGCTCGCCTGCACGCCGGCCACGCCCGCGGGCGACGCGTCACCCACGGCGCAGACGCCCGCCGCGAGCCCCGACGCGACGCCGCCCGCCGACGCGACGCCGCCGGCCGCCGCAACGCCGCCCGCCGCCGCAACGCCGCCGGCCGCCGCAACGCCGCCCGCCGCCGCGACGCCGCCGAGCACCGCGACGCCGCCGAGCACCGCGACGCCGCCCGACACCGCGACGCCGCCCGCGACGCCCGAGCCCGCGACACCGCTGCCGGCCGCGAACGACGGCGAGGGCGACACCACGGATGGCGAACCCGGCGAGGTCCCCGTCGGCAAGCCCAAGTGGGTCTCGGGTCGCTTCCCGCACAACATCTACATGGCGTACCCGTCGTACGACGACGGCAGCTGGCGCGTCGACGCGATCGACATCACCGACGCCGCGCCGGGAACCCCCGCGGGCGCGCTGCTCGGCGACGGCGCGGAGGCGGTCGTGCCCGACGGCCACGCCGCGCTGCCCAAGGGCTGGCACACCGGCGACGCGTGGACGCTGGTGCTGCCCAAGGGGATCGAGCACCGCCGCGCGTCGTCGTTCCATCTGCACATGGGCGCGGGCGAGGTCCACTTCGAGGTCGCGCTCGGACCCGGCAAGGCGCAACGAAAGTACGCGCTGGCGATCCGCGGCAAGCACGAGGGTGCACTGCAGCTGACGGCGCCGGCCCCGGTCGCGCTCGAGACCCTCGCGCCGACGCTGCTCGACGACGTGAACACGCTGCTGCGCGGCCACTCGAGCGACAACGCGCCGTTTCGCAAGGTCAAGCCCGCGGCCAAGCACCTGCGCGTCTTCGCCGGCCGCTTCCCCGGCGGGCGCACCCACCTGATCGTGTTCAAGGCCCGCGTGCGCGGCGACGATCTCGAGGGCCACGCCAGCGCGCTGCTGTTCCTGCACGACGACGGCACCCTCGAGTTCCACAGCGCCGCGGGCGAGCTCGGCAGCATGGAGCTGCTGGCGCTGCTCGACCTCGACGGCGACGGCAAGGACGAGATCCTCTTCCGCGACGGCTACTACGAGGGCTCGTACGACAAGCTGCTGTGGTGGAAGGACGGCAAGGCGAAGGTGCGCGTGCTCGCGGGCGACGGCGCGTAGGCCGGGGCTTCAGGTTCGGCACACCAGCAGCAGTCGCAGAAGCCGATCGATCGCGCGCTGGCTGCGAAGGAACCACCGTGCCGCCGAGGTCGGGTCGGCGCCCACGCGCACGCCGAGCAGCGGCACGCCGCCGTCGTAGCGGAACGCGTCCTCGTCGGTGATGTCGTCGCCGACATAGATCACCGCGTCGCACTGCAGCTGCGCCAGGGCCCACGCGATCGCGCCGCCTTTGTCTGGGGCGTCGCGAGGCACGAGGTTGACCACCGCCTTGCCCTCGACCACCCGCATCGCCTCCAGCCCACGTGCGTGCGCCACGATACGCGCGCGCGCGTGTGCGCGACGCGAACTGCGGCGGTAGTGGACCGCGAGCGAGTAGCGCTTGTCCTCGATGACCACGCCGGGCTCGTCCGCCAGCGCAGCCGCGAGCACCTCGCGCCAGCGGGCGATCCGCGCGAGCGTTTGCTGCGGATGGGCGCCCAGCTCCGCGCCGTGATTGCCGATCACGGCGCGTACGACCGCACCACCCAGCCGCGCACGCACGTCCTCCGCGGCGCGTCCGCTGATTATCGCGACCGGATATCGCCGCGCCACCTGTTGCAGCAGCCGTGCGGTCCGCGGTCGCATGGCCGAGCGTGCCGGTGACTCGACCAATGCCGCGAGCGTGCCGTCATAGTCGAACGCGAGCAGCACCCTCTGCCGCGCGAGCGCGGCCAGCAGCGGGCGACGGGTCTTCGCGAGCAAGTGGCGCATGTTCAGCCCCGATCCAGTGGCAGCCGCACCAGGCCCGAGTCGCCGATCCGCCCGTTCACGCGATGCGTGCGTCGCACGCGGGCGGCGTCGATGAGCATGTGTCCGGCCCAGCGATAGACGTTGAACTCGGCTACCAAGCCCCGCAGCGAACGCATGCGTTCACGCTGTTCCGTTGGCGCCATCTCGAGTGCAGCAGCCAGCGCAGCGCTGGCCTCGTCGAGGTCGTACGGATTCACGATGAGGGCTTCGGTCAACTCGCGCGCAGCCCCGGTGAAACGGCTGAGCACCAGCACGCCGCGTTCGTCGTCGCGCGCGGCGATGAACTCCTTCGCGACCAGGTTCATGCCGTCGTGGAGGCTGCTGACGTAGCAGACGTCCGCAGCGCGGTAGAAACGGAACACCGCCGGCGGCTCGTGGTGCGCCCGCAACAACACGATGGGGCGGTAGTCCGCGCTGCCGAAGCGTCGGTTCACGCGCGCTGTCACGGCCTCGACGCTGTCGTTGAGCGCTCGATAGCGCTCGATCTCGGTGCGACTGGGTGCCGCCAACTGCACGAACGTGAAGCGTCCGCGGTACTTTGGGCAGCGCTCGAGCAGGCGCTCGACCGCGAGCAGCCGCTCCTCGACGCCCTTGGTGTAGTCGAGGCGATCGACCCCGACGCCGAGCAGTGCATCGCTGCGCAGCCCCAGCGACGCGAACACCTCCGCGCGCACGGTCGCGACCGGGGCCGCGGCGTCGAGCCACCGTACCGGCCACTCGATCGAGATGGGGTACGGCCGCACCAGCGTCGTGTGCCCCTGTTGCACGACGCCGTCGCGCTCACGATCGATGCGCGCCTCGAGGAAGGTATCCACACCGTCGAGGAAGTTGTTGCAGTCGAAACGCGTGTGGAAGCCCAGGATGCTGGCACCCAGCATCCCGTCGAGCAGGTGGTCGCGCCAAGGGCAGATCCCGAGCCGCTGCGAATTGGGCCAAGGGATGTGCCAGAACATGATCACGGTCGCGCGCGGCAAGCGAGCGCGGATGATGCGGGGCACCAGCGCGAAATGGTAGTCCTGCACCAAGACGATGGGGTCGTCCGATTCGACTTCCTCGAGCACGGCGTCTGCAAAACGCTGGTTGACCTCGCGATAGTGTCGCCAGTCCTCGCTGCGAAAGGTCGGACGCGTATGCGCGACGTGGCACAGTGGCCACAGGCCCTCGTTGGCGAGACCGTAGTAGTAGCCCGCCTCCTGCTCGCGCGAGAGCCACACGCGGCGGAGGGTGTAGGCCTCCTCACCGGGCGGCACGCGCACGCGGTCACGCGTGTCGACGGTCGCGCGATCGGCATCACCGCTGCCGTGGGCGACCCACGTACCCGAACAAGCACGCATCACCGGCTCGAGCGCGGTCACCAGGCCGCTGGCGGGATGGATGACTTCGATCGCTCCGGTCGAGGCATCGCGTCGGTGCATGTAGGGCTCGCGGTTCGCGACCGCGACGACCCGCTCGCCGCGCAAGTGGTGCTGCAGCGTCTGTCGTAACCGCTGTGGCGTCCACGCGGTGGCGTCGTGCTCCGCGTCGCGCTCGGCCACGATGCGCTCGATCAATGCGCGGACGTCGTGCGATAGGGGTAGGAATCGCCGACGGGCGCGCGGCTCGCCGCGTAGCTGGGCGTGCAGCGCGTCGGACCAGTCGCGCCACGACAGCCGCGCGGTCAGGAGCGTCGCGCCCGAGGTCACGATGGCGAACAAGACGAACGCCGCCATGGTGAAACGGCGCCCCTGTTGCTCGCGGCGCATCACGAATCCCAGGTCGTGCACCAACACCACCGCACCGATGGACGCGTCGGCGGCCGCAAGCGGCACCGCGGCGAGGTAGACGACGGTATTGGCCAGCTGCACCTGGCCGTGCCAGGCCTCGACTCGGTTCGCGAGCCCGCTACTGGTGGTCCCCGCCAGCGTCGCGGCCGCGCCGCAGTCGAGCTCGGCCGGGTAGCCCGACGTCTGCACGAACGTGGCACCGTCCCGACCACACGCCGCAGCGCCGAGCACCCGTTCGTCGCGGGTGATCGCCTCGAGCACCTCGCGCACGGTCTCGCGATCGCCTCGCCGCCACGGTTCCACGAGCGAGTGACCGGATCCACGGAGTGCCAGCTCCGCACGCAGGCGCAGATCCTTCTCGAACCACGCGTGCGTGGTTCGCTCGACCAGCATGGTCCCGAGCCACGCGAGCAACGCGAGCCCACACAGCCAAACGATAACCAATCGCACAACGCGTCGCATCAATGACCCTTCGGATGATTGTACAAACTCGGAATTGTCGCTATCCTGATGAGATGCAACTGGAGGACCTCGCCCTCGTCGGCAACTGCCAGATCTCGGCCCTCATCGATCGCTGCGGCACGGTGACGTGGGCGTGCTTTCCTCGACTCGATTCCGAGCCGCTGTTCGGCGCGTTGCTCGACAAGGACGGTGGCCGCTTCGCGATCGCGCCCGCAGGCGACACCAAGGGCGTCCAACGCTACATCGAGAACACCAATGTCGTGACCACCACCTTCAGTGATCGCGAGGGCAGTTTTCGCATCATCGATTTCGCACCTCGATTCGTCGAGCACGCGCGACCGTTCCGACCCACGCAGCTGATTCGCATCATCGAACCGCTCGCCGGCGCGCCGCGAATCCGCGTTCACTGCGACCCCCGACTGGGGTGGTCGAAGGATCGTCCCACGGCCATGCACGGATCCGATCACGTCGCCTACGGCGGATTTTCGAATCCCGTGCGATTGACGACCGACGTTCCGGTTTCGCTCCTCGACGACCGGCCGTTCTTGCTGGGTCAGCGCCGGCATCTGGTGCTCACGTGGGGTGAGCCCCTCGAAGCGCCGCTGTTCCCGTTGTGCCAGCGATTCCTCGACGAAACCGTGCGTTACTGGCGGCGATGGGTCAAGCACTGCAACGTGCCCCCGCGGTTCCAACAGGCCGTGATCCGATCCGCGCTCGCACTCAAGCTGCATTGCTTCGAAGACACCGGGGCGATCATCGCGGCGACGACGTCGTCGATTCCCGAGGCCCCCGGCAGCGGGCGGACCTGGGACTACCGCTACTGTTGGCTCCGCGACGCCTACTACGTGGTTGGGGCGTTGCAACGCCTGGGGCATTTCGAGGAACGCGAGAGCTTCATGCACTACTTGCTCGATCGCGTGGCCGACGCGCCAGACCTCGCGCTCAAGCCGCTGTACCGCATCGATGGTGCGTCCGATCTCGACGAGCGCGTGCTGCCGCACTGGTCCGGGTTCCGCGGTGATGGCCCCGTCCGCGTGGGTAACGCCGCCGCCGCCCACGATCAGCACGACGTGTTCGGCGAGATGGTGCTCGCATTGATGCCGGTGCTGCTGGACCAGCGCTTCGGCACCGACCATACCGCCGCAGCACTTGGCGCGGTCGAGGGCTTGGCCCGCAAGGCGCTCGCGGTCGTCGGGACGCCGGACGCGGGCATCTGGGAGTACCGCAACGACTGGGTGCCTCAGACGTTCTCGGCGGTGATGTGTTGGGCGGCAGCCGACCGTGCCGCCTCGGCCGCCCAGCGTCACGCGCCCGCGCTCGCGCAGTTCTTCCGCGAGGGCGCCACGCGCGTCCGCGAGGAGATCCTCGCGCGAGCGTGGTCGCCTGAACGCGAGGCCTTCGTTGCCAGCTACGGCGGGCGCGAGCTCGACGCATCGCTGTTGCAGATGGTCGCGCTGCGATTCCTGCCGCCGAGCGATCCCCGGCTGCGCGCGACCGTCGACACCATCGCGCGCGAGCTCGACTGGCACGGCTGGTTGCTGCGTTATGCGCACGACGATGGCTTCGGCCAGCCGAAGGTGTCCTTTGTGATCTGCACGCTGTGGTTGGTCGAGGCCTTCGCACTGCTTGGCGAGCACGATCGCGCCGAGGCCACGCTGCAGCGTGTGCTGGACGCGATGACGCCGCTGGGACTGATGGCCGAGGACTACGACCCCGTCGGCCGCACCATGTCCGGCAACTTTCCGCAGGCGTACTCGCACGTGGGTCTCATCCACGCGGCGTTCGCCGCGTCGCCGCGGTGGGCCGACGTGTTGTGACCGCGTCACAACCCGAGCGACTGCGCCAGCGCCCACGTCGAGCTACCGACGAGGACCAGCGCCAAGGCCCAGCGCTGCCAGTCGCGCGGGGTCGCCGGGTCGCCGTCGGCGGTGCGGCCGCCCAGCCGGTTGACGTCGACCCATCGCACCCATACGACGCCGAACAACACGACGGCGTACGCGAGGTCACGCCAGCTGAACGTCCATGGCTGCAGCCGCGCGATCGACAGCGCCAGCAACAGCAACACCGCGTTGCCGGCACCCATCCACACCAGGCGGGCCAGCCCCGACGTCGGGGACTCGGAGGGATCGATGGACGTCGACATGGGACACCGCTCTCGCCGCAGCGCAGTGCCGTTGGGGCAGACGGGCGGCCGAGACACAGAGGACTCGGCCGCCCGTCTGACGGCTGCGCTTCGTTCGTCCTGGAGGGACGCTTGGACCACCACGGCCCACGCGCAGACTACGACGTGGACATGGGTGAGAAAAGCCAGATAATCTGTGCTTCTTCGTTCGAGAATCTCGAACGATCGGACGCAATGGAGTGGCTCAACTACCACCACCTCTACTACTTCTGGGTCGTGGCGCACGAGGGTAGCATCGCCGCCGCAGCCGATCGGCTGCGGCTCGCGAAGGCGACGGTGAGTGCACAGCTACGCCTGCTCGAGGAAGCCGTCGGGCGACCGCTGTACGAGCGCCGCGGACGCCGGCTGATCCTCACCGAGGCCGGCACCACCGCGCTGCGGCACGCCGACGAGATCTTTGCGGCCGGGCGCCGCATGCTCGACGAGGTCCGGACCGGCAGCGCGCGCACGCGCCTGGTGGTCGGCATCTCCGATGCGTTGCCCAAGCCCATCGTTCGTCGCCTGCTCGCGCCGGCACTGTCGGCGTCGGCGCCCGTGCGACTGATCTGCCGCGAGGACCGGCCCGTCGACGACTTCGTCGCCGAACTGGCCTCGCACATCGTCGACGTCGTGCTCAGCGACGCACCGCTGGCGCATTCGGCACGTTCGGCAGCCCACGCACACCTGTTGGGTGAGTCGGGCACGAGCCTGTTCTTCGCGCGCGCGCGCGCGTCAGCGTTGCGACGGGGCTTCCCCCAATCCCTGCGCACCGCGCGATGGTTGCTGCCAGGCAGCGCGTCGGGCCTGCGCCTCGGGCTCGAGCGCTGGCTCGTCGACCGCGAAATCACGCCGCAGGTGGTCGGCGAGTTCGACGACAGCGCGTTGGTGAACATCTTCGGTCAGGACGGCGCCGGCGTCTTTGCCGGGCCCACCGTGATCGCCGCCGACATCTGCCGCCGCTATGATGTCGGTGTGGTCGGGGAGGTGCCGGAATTGCGGCAGCGCTTCTATGCCATCACCCTGCAGCGGCGGCTGGCCCATCCTGCCGTGCGGGCGATCTGCGACTCGGCACGTCGCGACCTCTTCGGCTGACTTCGCGGCGCGTAGGCCGGGGCCCGGGCGGGCCCGTGCGGCGCCCGAGGTCCGCGACGGTCATCGATCCGTCACGGCCGCCCGGCCCTGACACCGCGGCCAGACCCGCCGCTTGCGCCACGCGTGTAAGCCGGGACCGGAGAGCCGCCATGACCCAGCCCGCGTCCCGCCCCCGCAGGATCCTCCAACGTGCCCTGGTGGTGGTCGGTGCGACCGCCGTGGGCTCCGGCGCGCTCGCGCTCGCGGTGCTGCAGCCGTGGAAGACCAAGCCGCCGGTGAGCGCGGCCCGCATCGACGCGGAGCTGGAGCTCGCGGCCGGCGAGGTGACGCTGGTGCGCGACGGGGGTGGCGAGCGGTTGTTGTCGCGCACGCCGCTGGCCGAGGGCGCGCGCGTCCGCACCGCCCAGGGCGCGCGCGCGCTGGTGCGACTGGCCGATGGCGCACGCGCGTTCCTCGACGAGCAGACCGAGGTCGTGATCGGGCGCGGTCTGGTGATCGAGCGCGGCCGTGTGTGGCTCGACGCGCCGTCGCTCGAGCAGGGCGTCGAGCCGTCGACGCACACCCTGGGCACCGCCCAGATCTCGCTGGCCGAGGGCGGCGCGAGCCTGCGGCTCGACGATGGCGCGCCGGAGATCTACGTCGCCGCGGGCACGGCGATCGTGAGTGGGCCCGGCGGTCGCCACGAGGTCGCCGCGGGTGAGCGCGCGAGCTTCGACGACGCGGGCGCGCCGGTGATCGCGGCGGTGGGCTTCTGGGACGACTGGACCGGCGGCATGGGCGATCGATCGGCGCTGGGCCGCACGCAATCGGTGGGCTCGGGTGCGTTGTTCGCCGTCGACCGCGAGGCGCCGGCGGGCTCGCCCGCGCTGCCGCTGTCGGTGCAGCGCCAGACCGTCAAGGTCGCGCTGGCCGACGCGCTGGCCGAGACCCTGGTCGATCAGCGCTTCTTCAATCCCAGCAACCGCGCGGTCGAGGGTTGGTACTGGTTCACGATCCCCGAGGGCGCCACGCTGGTGGGCTTCGCGCTCGAGACCAACGGCCAGCTGGTCGAGGGCGAGATCGTCGAGCGCCACGACGCCGCGCGCAAGTACGAAGCCGCGGTGCGCCGCGACAACGATCCCGCGCTGCTCGAGTGGATCGACGAGCACACCGTGCGCGCGCGCATCTATCCCGTGCCGGCGCTGGGCACCCGCCGCATCGTGCTGCGCTACCAACAGCTGCTGGGCGAGTCCGAGGGCAAGCTGCGCTACAGCTACCCGCTCGCGGGCCCGCCGGGCAAGGCCAGCCCCACGATCGAGGAGTTCGCGCTGCAGGTCGAGCTCGGCGAGCTGGCCAAGCGCTACGACGTCGCGACCCTGGGCGAGGCGCGGCTCGAGGGCGACGGCGCGCGCGTGACCATGCGGCGCAGCGGCTACGTGCCGCGCGCGGATTTCCAGCTCGAGCTGTCGCGCAAGCCCGGGGTCGAGCGCGAGGCCATGCGGCTGGCGCTGCTCGATCCCGGCGGCGATCAAGGCCGCTTCGCGATGCTGCGGTGGGCGCCCGATCTCGACCTCGCGCACGCGGCGATGCCCGCGGGCGAGGTCGTGGTGGTGGTCGACACCTCGGCCGCCGGCGACGACTCGGAGTACCTGGCGCGCGTCGCTGCGGCCGAGGCACTGCTGCGCAGCCTCAGCGCCGGCGATCGCTTCGCGATCATGTCCGCCGATCTGCAGGCCGAGGTGCTCTACCCCGACACGGGCCTCAGCGAGGCCACCGACGAGGCCATCGACACCGCGCTCGAGCGCCTCACGCAGCACGCGACCGGCGGCGCGACCGATCTCGGCGCGATCTTCGACGGCGCGCTCGCACGCGTGCACGGGCTCGAGCAGCCCGCGATCGTCTACATCGGTGATGGCCTGGCGACCAGCGGCGAGCGCCGCGGCGACGCGCTGGTCGAGCGTGTGCGTCGGGCCATGGCCGGCTCGCGCGCGCGGCTGTTCACCGTCGGCGTGGGCCGACAGGTCGACACGCCGGTGCTCGATCGCCTGGCCGAGGTCGGCGGCGGTCAGAGCCTGCGCGTCGACAGCAACGAGCTCGCGGTCGCGCGCGCGCTCGAGCTCGCCGGCGCGCTCAAGACCCCCGTGCTCACCGACCTGCAGCTACAGCTCGGCGAGGGTCTCGACGACGTCTTCACCAACGTCAACGGCAAGCTCGCGCGCGGCCAGGAGCTGGTGCTGTACGCCCGCACGCACCACGATCTGCCCAAGCGCGTGCGCGTGACCGGTCGGCTCGGCGGCGAGGACTTCGACCGCGAGTACGCGATCGAGAACGACACCGGTGCGATCGTGCAGGCGGTGCCCAAGCTCTGGGCCGCGGCGCACATCGAGCACCTGCAGAGCGACAGCCGCGGGCTCGAGGCGGTGCGCGGTCAGATCCTGTCGCTGGGGCTCGAGTACGGGCTGATGTCGCCGTTCACGTCGTTCCTCGCGCTCGACAGCGAGAGCGCCTACGCGCAGATGGGCGTGCAGCGCCGCAACCGTCGCTTCGGCGGCGTGCGGCTGATCGCCGACAGCAGCCTGGTGCGCGGCGAGGTCGCGGCGGCGGATCGCGGTGCGGGTCTGCTCAGCGGATTCGTCGCGATCCTCGGCGCGCCGCTGGGCTGCGGCCTCGCCGATCGCAGCGCGCCCGAGTCGGGCGCGGCCACGGCGAAGGACGTCTCGGTCGCGCAGCCGCCCGAGTCGAGGGCGACACCGACGACCGCGGTCACCGACGCACCGCCGGCACCGACGATGGACGCCAGCAACGAGGCGGCCACGAAGGAACCCAGCGCCGCGCCCAACCGCTCGGCGCTGCCGAGGGCGCCGCAGGTGCCGGAAGAAGAACCGTACGCCGACGACAGCAAGCCCGCGGCGGGCGGGATCCCGGGCGGCGGCTCGGCGCAGGGCGGCCAGCCGGTCGTGCCCGCGACGGCCAAGCCCGTCGTGCCCGCGACGCCGAAGCCCTCCGCAGGCGACGAGCTCGCGATGACGCGCGCGAGCACCACGATCACCGAGGTGCCCAAGCTCGGCGCGATGGCGTGCAGCGATGCGGCCTCGCGCGAGCTCGCCCAGCGCAAGGCGCTGTGGCAGCGGCGGCTCGCGCTGGTCTCGGACATGGCCACCGCGCTTTCGACCTACGAGGCCACCGCGGCCGCGTGCGAGCTGCCGGGCTGGAAGGACCAGCGCACGCTGCTGCAGCTGATCGCGGCGCGGGCGAGCTCGGAGAGCGACATCGCGATGCTGCTGCATCACTTCCGCGACGACGCCGACGCGCGGGGCTACCTGGCGCGCGCGCTGCTGCGGCGCATGATCGACCCTGCGCTGGTGGCCGCGGTCAACACCGCGATGTTCGGCAGCGCGATCGACTGGCCCGCGCTCGATGCCCGCATGCGGCTGGCGACCTCGGGCGCGGATCAGCTGGCGCTGCTGCGCACGGCGCTGGCGCGCGCGCCCGGCGATCCCGAGGGCGAGCGCCGGATGATCGCGATGCTGGCGAAGCAGGGCCAGCGCGACGAGGCCATCGCGCGCGGGCGGAAGGTCCGCGAGCAGGGTTGGTTCACGCCCGCGCTGGCGCAGACGCTCGGCGAGCTGTTGGTCGAGGCCGGCGAGGTCGAGGACGCGCAGCGGGTGCTGTCGGAGATCGTGGAGTTCGATCCCGACTCGGCGAGCAACCGCCGGCTGCTGGGCGACGTGTTCCTGCGTCACGGCTGGTACGACGGCGCCTACGCGCAGTACGGCGATCTGATCGAGCTCGCGCCGCAGGACGCCAGCGTGGGCATCCGACTCGCGCGCGCGGCCGCGGGCACCGGCCGCGTCGACGAGGCGCTGCGGATCCTGCGAAAGATCGCGGCCGACGAGGGTCGCCCCGGCGCCGACGATCCCCGCCGCTTCGCGCGGCTGCACGCCGCCGCGTACCTCGCGGCGATGCTGGCCGAGTCCGACATGCCCAAGGACAGCATCGCGGCGGAGCTGCGCCGCCTGCAGCTCTTCGACGCGCCCACGACCTGGACGCTGCTGACCTGGCACGACCTCGACGCGCAGCTGGTGCTCGCCCGCACCGACGAGGTCGCGGTCGACAGCGTCGTCGCCGGCGACACCGGCCTCTTCGCGCTGCAGGGCACGACCGCGCCCACCGTGGTCCGCCACGCCGGCGGCGACCACGGCCGCACGGTCGCATACCGGCGGATCGTGATCACGTTCGATGGACGCAACTTCGACGTGACCGTCGAGCCCGGCAGCATCGGGCCGGGCACCGGGACGCCCGAGGTGCTCGCCGGCACTGCGCAGTGACGGGCGAGCATTCGTCGAGGCCGGGCGC
>JAIBBS010000124.1 GCA_019694555.1 Nannocystaceae bacterium | reverse complement strand
GGCCTTGCTCACGGCGACGCGCCGCGCGCTGCTGGCCACGATGGCGGTGGGGCGGCAGGACTTCGATCAACTGATGGCGCTGGTCGCCAGCCGCCTCGATCTGAGCATCGAGCGGTTCCTCGCCGCGCGCGATACGCAGGGCGCGGCCGGCTGACCCGCACCGCGCGATTTCGGGGACCCGGGCTGGCATTCGCGACGCTCGCCCCCATCACGCCGCGGACGCGGACGCGTCGCACGAAATCTCGCGCGAGCGCTCCGCGACGGCGCACGAGCCCCGGCGTCATCGGGTTGAGCCCGTGCCGTCCACCCCGACTCGACCACGTCCCGCCCTGTTGACGATCCTGCTCCCGGCGCTCGTGCCCGCGTGTGCCCAGCCCTGCTTCGACGACGGCCTGCGCCAGCGCTGCGACGTCGTCGCGCTGGCGACGAGCTCCGGCTCCACCGGCGCGGCGCTCGACACCAGCGGTGGCGTGGCCCACACCGACGGCACCGACGCCTCGTCGAGCAGTGGCGCCGACCCCGTCGGCGACAGCAGCGGCGTGGCGCTGTCCGAGGGCAGCAGCGAGGGCGACGGCGGCAGCTCCAGCGACGGCGGCGCGAGCGACAGCAGCAGCGGCGGCGAAGGTGCGCGTGCCGAGCCCGTCGATCTGTCGGGTTGGATCGTCGTGCAGGCCGCCAGCGATCGCGAGTTCGTGCTGCCCGAGGGGACGCTCGTGCCGCGCGGCGGCACGCTCGTGCTCGCACGCGACGTCGGTCGCGACGACTTCGAGGCGTTCTGGGGCGTGACGCTGGGCGCGGACGTGGTCTACCTCGACAGCGCCGACGTCTTGCCGGTGTGCAACGGCGACGAGACCTTCGCGCTCGCGGATGGCGACGGCGTTCCGGTCGACGAGCCCTCGCCGCCGCTGACCGCGGGCACCGTGCTCACGCGCATCGACGCCGCGTCGCCGGGCGACGACGCCGACGCGTGGGCGCTCGGCGATCCCGAGCTCGACGCGACGCCGGGCGTCGCCGACCCGACCGGCGCGAGCCCGGGCGAGGTGCGGGTGTCGGAGATCGTCGACCCCGAGGGTGTCGGCGCGTTCGTGTACGAGTACGTCGAGCTGCACGTCGGCGCGTGAGCGGAGCTCACCGCGTGTCGTCGAGCTCGGCGACGCCGCGCAGCGACGCCGCCCAGCGATCGAGGTCGGCCGCGGTCACGCTGCCGGTGACGGGATCGAGCGTCGGCAGCAACGCGCGCAGGCGATCCTTGGCGCGTTGCAGCCGCGACTTGATGGTGTTGGGCTCGACGTCGAGCACGGTCGCGATCTCGTCGCGACTGAGCCCCTCCCAGTAGAACAGCTCGATCGCGAGCTGCATCTCCAGCGGCAACAGCCGCAGGCCCTGCAGCAGCACGCGCTGCTCCTCGCGCATCGCCGCGGCGCCGCTGGGCGTGGGTCCGCCGTCGGGGCCGCTGGCGGTGCCGGGCGACATCACGTTGGCGCGGCGGGCATCGCCGCGCTGCGTCATCAGCAGCTGGTTGCGCGCGATGCCCAACAGATAGGCGCGCACCGGCACGCCCGCGGGGATCGAGCCCTTGGCCTGCGCGAGCGCGAGGAAGCTGCGCTGGACCAGATCCGCGGTCTGTTGCCCGGCCCGCGGCCGCAAGAAGCGGAACACCAGCGAGAAGTGCCGCTTGATCAGCGTGTCGCCCGCGAGCTTGTCGCCGTCTTGCCACGCGCGCAGCAGTGCGTCGTCGTCGTCGGGCGTCATGGCTGAAGACACGCTATCACGGTGTGGGCTGCAAGGCCGCGCGCAGCTGCGCGAGCTCGTTGGCGAGCGCGGGGTCGTCGAGCGTGACGCCGTCGAGCTGCGCGAGCTCGGCACCCGCGCGCACCCGCTCGCCGAGCTGCAGTGAGGCCTGGGCCGCAGTGAGCCACGCGCGCGCGCGTCGGGGATCGCCGGCGGGCATCTGCTCGAGCGCGAGCCGGGCGTGCCGCGCGGCCGCGGGCCAGTCCTGCAGGCGGTGCCGCGCCGCCGCGAGGTTGGCGTGGATGCCGGCCAGCTCGGGTGCGGCGCTGCTGCGGCTCGCGGCCGCGAGCGCGGCGTCGAAGTCTTCGATCGCGTCGAGGTACTCGCCGCGGTCACCCTCGATCGCACCGCGGCTGTTGAGCAGCGGCGCGCGCCAGGGATGGCCCTGGGGATAGGCCGCGTCGAGTCGCGCGAGCGCCTCGCTCGCCAGCGCGAGCGCCTCGTCGCTGCGACCCTGTCGCCGACGCAGGGTGGACAGGTGCGAGAGCACCTTGACGATCGACACGCCGCTGCCGCTGCGGCCCTCGAGCAGACCGCGGGCCTCGAGCAACGCCGCCTCGGCGCCGGCGTGATCGCCCGCGCGCGAGCGCACCTCACCGAGGTTGTTGAGCATGGTCGCGCGCTGCTCGGTCCACGCCTCGCCGAGCTGCGCGAGCGCGGTCGCGGCCTGTTCGAACTCGGTCGCGGCCGCGGCCAGCTCGCCGCGATCGTTGCGGTTGCTGCCGCGTACCGCGGCCAAGCGCGCGCTCGCCAGCGTCGGTCGGCCCAGGCGCTGCAGCGCGATCTCGGCGTGACGCTCCCAGGTCTGCGTCGCGGCGACGTCGCGACGCTTGCGCGAGTACAGCACCGACAGCAGCTCCGCGGCGCGCTGCATCTCGAGCGTGTGATCGATCTCGGCCGCGGCCCAGTACGCGGCCTGCAGGCCCTGCTCGGCCTCGTCGATGTGGCTGCGCGACAGATCGGCGAAGCCCAGCGCGGTCGCGGCCTCGATCGACAGCGGCGCGAAGCCCAGCGCCTGCGCGCGGGTGACGACGTCCTGCGCCTCGATCGCCGCCTCGTCGATGCGTCCGATGTCGACCAACGCGCGCGCCACCGCCACGCGCGCGCGCAGCCCCGCCACGGTCTGCGCGATCGCGGCGGGCGCGACCGGTTCCCACTGCGTGGTCGCGTGGGCGGGGTCGCACTGCTCGAACGGAGGCAGGGCCGCGAGCGCAGCGGCCAGCTGCGACGCCGTCAGCGCGCGCTCGCGCGCCACCTGCAGCAGCTGCGAGCGTTCGTTGGCGCGCTGCAGCGTACACGCGTGCGCGTCGTCGGCCACGGGCTCGGCGGTGCAGCTGCGCTGTGCCAGCGCCTCGAGCTGCGTCGCGGTCTGCTGCAGCGTCGCGTCGTCGCCGGCTTGCGCCTGGGGTGCGAGCTCGGCGAACGCCGCGGCATCGCGTTCGAGCTGCTCGCACAGCGGCGATGGCACCGGCCACGCGGCGATGGTGCCGAGCACCACGATGGGCGCGGCCGCGGCGGCGAACCCCACCCAACGGGTCCGCCCCGGCGCGAGCGCACGCACCAGCGCGTCCATGTCGCGATGACGTGCGCGCGGATCGGGCTGCAGGCCGCGCAGCAACACCTCGCGCAGCCGTCGCGGCAGCTGTGTGCGCTGCGGGACCACGAGCTGGCGCTTGGCCTGCAGCTGCTCGGCCGCGTCGCCGCGAAACGGTCGCGTGCCGGTGAGCAGCTCGATCGCCATCACGCAGAACGCGTACTGATCGACCGCGGGTCCGTGGTGGCCCTCGAACTGCTCCGGGGCCATGTACGGCAGCGTGCCCATGACCGTACCGTCGACGGTGACCTCGAGCTCGCCCGAGTGCCCATCACCTTGCGAGGCGCCACCGCGCGTGCGACCCGGCGCGCGCGCGATGCCGAAGTCGATCAGCTTGACCGCGCCGTCGCGGGTACGCACCACGTTGCTGGGCTTGACGTCGCGATGGACCAGCCCGTGGACGTGCGCGTGGTGCAGCGCGCGACCCACGTCGCACAGCGCCGCGACGATCTCGCGCTGCGGCGGCGACGTGCGTATCCACGCCACGAGATCGCCGCCGTCGAGGTGCTCCATCACGACGTAGATGCCGCCGCCCACGGCGACATCGCCGAGCGCCGCGATGTCCTCGGCGGCGTAGCGACCCACGTCGTAGATCTCGACGATGGCGGGGTGACGCAGCGCTGCGATGGCCCGGGCCTCGCGCAGCAGTCGGCGTTCGGAGCGGCTGGCGTCGGTGCCGTCGAGTCCCTCGCCGCGCACGAGCTTGATCGCGACGGTGCGATCGAGGCGGGTGTCGAGCGCGTCGAACACCATGCCCGCGCCGCCGCGGCCGAGCGCCTCGCGCAGCACGTACGGACCCAGGCGGACCTCGGGGCGTTCGATGCCCATGCGCGCGAAGACCTGCGCACGGATCTCGGCCTCGTCGTCGTGTTGCTGCCGCGCATGATCCAGCGCGCGACGCAGCGTCCACTCCTCCAACTCCTGCAACCGCTCCAGTGTGACAAAGGCGCGGGCGATCGATCAACGACGTCCCGCGAGCACCGGCATCAGAACGGATCCATGACCTCGCCCGCGGGTGTGTCGACGCGGCGCGGCAACGCGCGCGGCGATTCGGCGGCGCTCGCGGCCGGCGGGTCGGCAGTCGGGGTCGCGGGCGCGGTGGGGCCGGGCGCGGCTTCCGCGGCGGGGGCGGCGGCGGCCGCTCGCGCGGCGCGTCGCGGGGTCGCGCCGCGCGTGGGTTGCTCCGGCGCGGGCGCGCTCGCGGGTGTGCTCGGCTCGCTCGTGGCGGGTGTGCTCGCGTCGGCGGGGGCGAGCTGCGGTGGGCGCGGCGAGCTCGGCGGTCGCCAGGTCTCGATGCTGCTGCGCTCGCGGGGCTCGGGCGCGGCCGCATCGTGCAGGACCGGTCGCGGCGACGCGGGCGCGATCCTCGCCGGTGCGGCCGCGCCGACGTCGTCCGCCGCGCTCGCGTCGGTGCGCGCGCGCCAGACCCGGTGCAGCTGCCACGCGGCCACGCCCACGAGTCCGGCGCAGACCAGGCCCAGCGCGAGCCCGGTGCGCGCGCGCGGTCGTCGGGGTTGTCGCGGCGCGGTCGCGAGCACGCGATCGATCGCGGCCCGCAGCGCCGCGGCGCTCTCGTAGCGCTGCGCGGGGTGCTTCTGCAGGCACCGCAGCACGATGGCCTCGACGGCGGGTGGCAGTCGCAGAAACGGCGTGGCCTCGCGCAGCGGTCGCGGATCGTCGAACAGGTGACCCGCGACGATCGCGTGCGCGGTGGTGCCCTCGAACGGCAGGCCGCCGGTGAGCATCTGATACGCGACGCAGCCGACGGCATAGAGGTCGCTGCGACCATCGATGGCATCGCCGCGCAGCTGCTCCGGGCTCATGTACGCCGGCGTGCCGAAGACCACGCCGGCGCTGGTCAGCGCCACGCTGTTGGGGTCGGGGATCATCGCCTTGGCGATGCCGAAGTCGAGCAGCTTGACGAAGTCCGGGGTGCCGCCGCGCTCGACCAGGAAGACGTTGTCGGGCTTCACGTCGCGGTGGATCACGCCGACGTCGTGGGCGGCCGCGAGCGCGTCGGCGATCTGTCGCAGGATCAGCAGCGCGCGCGCCCACGGGACCGGACCGCAGCGCTGCAATCGCGCGCCCAACGACTCGCCGCGCAGCAGCTCCATCGCGAAGAACGGGGCCCCGCGCGGCGACTGGCCGAAGTCGAAGATCTCGATCACGTGGGGATGGGCGATGCGTGCGACCAGCCGGGCCTCGCGGACGAAGCGATCGCAGTGCGCGGCGTCGTCGAGGCCCGCGCACAGCAACTTGATCGCGACCGGCTTGCGGATCGCGATGTGCCGCGCCTCCCACACCTCGCCCATGCCGCCTTGGCCCATGCGGCGCACGAGGTGGTAGCGCTCGCCCAGCACCGCGCCGGGCGCGATGCCGCTGGGCACGGCGAGCGCGGCGAGCCAGGCCTGGTCGTACAGCAGCACGGTCGTGCCGCGCGACTCGCCGGTGGCATCGCCCGCGTGGGTGGGCGTGCTCGCGGCCGGCAACGGCTGCGTGCCGCCATCGCCGGGCACGACCGCGACCTGGGTTCGCCCCGCGACGGCCCCGGGCGGCGGGGCCGCGAACTGCAGCACGGTGTAGCGCGGGGTCTGCATGCGTCGGGGGGACGGCAGGGTCGATGTCGCGCCCGACGACTGTGACGATCGCGATCGTCACAGCGTCGCGGGGTGCCGTCGATCGGTCCGTGATGCTGCACCGTGTGCTCCACGCGACCGGCGTGCTGGCGCTGTCCCTGGCGATCTCGCTGTCGCCGCGGCCGGCCCAGGCCGGACCGGCCGAGGACGACGCGAGCTTCGAGCAGGCCCGCACGCTCCACCGCCGCGCCCAGGCCAAGTACGAGACCTTCGACTACCTCGGCGCGATCCAGCTGTGGACCGAGGCCTACGATCAGATCGCGGGGCACCCCCGCGCCGCGACCGTCCGCGCCGCGATCGTCTACAACCTCGCGAGCGCGCGGCAGAAGCAGTTCGAGATCGATCACGACCGCAACCACCTCGAGCTCGCGCGGCGCTTGCTCGAGAGCTACCGCGATGCGCTGCCCGAGCCCGGCGACGACGAGGCGCTGCAAGCCGAGCACACGCGCGTGCAGGCCAAGCTCGACGAGCTGTCGGCCTTGCTCGAGCAGGACACACCCACGACCACCGCGGCGCCCGACACCACGACGCCCGCGGATGCCGGCGGCTCGTCCGCGCACGCGGGTCGGGGCGTGATCATCGGCGGCGCGGTCTCGACGGGTCTCGGTGTCGCGCTGCTCGGCGGCATGGGTGCCGGGCTCGCGATCGGTGGTGCGGCGCAGCGCGACGGCGACGATCCCGGCCGCGCGGCCGCCGAGCTGGACGCGTTGACGCGCAAGGGCGAGGCCGCGAACCGCCTCGCGATCGCGACCGGTGTGCTGGGCGGCCTCGCGGTCGCCGCTGGCGTGACGTTGTTGGCATTGGGCTTCAAGGCCCGCGCGCGGGCACGCAAGGGTGGCCACGCGCGCGCGCTGCAGTGGGCGGGTGGGGCATGGCACTTCTGAGATCCATCGTGGGTGTGGCTGCGCTCGGCAATGCAGCCTGCTTCGTCGGAGGCTTCGACGCCGCCGGTCACCCGTGCGCGGTCGATGCCGACTGCGGCGCGGACCTCGTGTGCGCCGTGGACACGCAGGTGTGCACGCCGCCGGGCGACGACAGCAGCGGCAGCGCGTCGGTGACCACCAGCGAAGGCATGACCAGCGGCGAGACCACGCCGAGCACCGGCGAGACGCTCACCGGCAGCGAAGCCTCGGCCACCGGCGACGGCTCGAGCTCGGGCACCACCGCGGTCTCGAGCAGCGACACCGACGCGAGCAGCAGCAGTGGTTCGACCAGCACGGCAGGCTCGTCGAGCGACGCGTCGAGCGGCGTGGCGCAGGAGTCGTCGAGCGGCGAGCCGTGCACGATCGCGCTCTCGGAGCTGACGCCGACGCTGGGCAACACCGAGCAGGCGGTGCGCGTGACCCTGACCGGCACCGCGCTCGATCAGGTCGACACCTGGGAGGTCGGCGGCGTCGCGGCGACGCTGGTGCAGCTGGCGAGCGCGCAGCAGGCGGAGATCGAGATCCCCGCCGGCACCGGCCTGCTGGGGCCCGCGACGGTCGCGGTCAGCGGCGGCGGCTGTGATGCCGCGCTGGACGGGGCCTATCGCTTCGTCGCCGACGTGCCCAGCTTCGACGATCTGCCGCCGGACATGCTGACGGATCTGACCGCCGACCCCAGCGAGGCCGCGCTCGCGCTCGACGACATCGACGGCGACGGTGCGCTCGATGTCATCGTGTCGACCGCGGTGCCGGCGAGCGTGTCGGTGTGGGCCAACGATGGCAGCGGTGGCTTCGGCACCGCGATCGTCGAGGTCCCGTTCGTGGGCGGCACCGCGCTGGCCACCGGCGAGCTCGATGGCGACGGCCAACGCGACGTCGTGGTCGCCAGCACCGCCGACCTGCACATGCTGTTGACGTCGAGTGGGCTCGACATGCCCAGCGAGTACAGCACCAACCTCGACGAGGTCCACGGCATCGCGGTGTTCGATCTCGACGGCGCGGTTGCGGACGACGTGGTCGTGCGCGGTGGCGAGTTCGGCGCCCCGGTCGCGCGCACCTTCTTCACCACCGGCAACGCGTTGATGCCGATCGCCGACGGCGAGATCGTCCAGACCGATCCGACCGGCACCGTCGAGCCTGCGCCGGGTCCGATCGCGGTCGCGGATCTGCACGGCGACGGCTTCCTCGACGTGGTGTTCCCCATCGCCAGCGACGGCCGCGTGGCCGGCCTGCTCGGCGACGGTGCCGGACACCTGGGAACGCTGGGGCTGACGCCGCTGGGCTTCGGCACGTCGGTGCGCGGCCTCGCGGTCGCGCGCTTCAGCGGCGCGGCCAGCTTCGAAGCGCTGGTGGTCACCGAGGGCGGCGTCGGCAGCTCGTACCACTTCGGCGCGGTCGAGGACGGCGTCGCCACCTTCGCGCTGCAGGGCGTGACGCGCACGCTCGCGGGCACCGCGATCGGCGTGGCCTCCGCGGACTTCAACCTCGACGGCTCACCCGACGTCGCGATCGCCAACGGCGCCAACGCCGTGGAGGTGTTGGCCTACGACGGCGCGCCGTTCAGCGGCGTCGTCACCAGCATCGGCGGTGGCACCAGCCAGGCGGCCATCGCCGCCGGCGACGTCGACGGCGACCAGCTGCCGGACCTGGTGCTGGTGCGGCACACCGATCCGCTCGAGGTGGTCGTGCTGCGCAACACTTCGGCGGACTGACCACCGAACCGACTGCGCCGGCGCGTTACCAAGCCGGCGTAGGTCGTTGGTCCATGGCGAAGCTGTCCCGTAGCGCATTCCTCTCCACGGTGTGTCTGTCCGGCTGTCTGACGTTCGAGGACGATCCCGATCCCGGGCTCGACCGCGACGATCCCGAGGCCTTTGCCGCGAGCGAAGACGAGGGCATCGAGCAGGTCTCGATCGATCCGAGGCTGCTCACGGTCGATCCGACGATCCCGGAGGTTCCGCGGACCGGCGAGTGGGTCGAGCTCGACCCCGGGCAGCTCGAGATCTGCGAGGACGCGTGGTGTCGCGAGGTGCTCGGTGCCGACGCGTTCACGGCCGAGATCGATCCGCAAGAGGGCACGCTGGCGTGCGGCTCGGGCACCAACGCCCCCGGCACGCAGTCGGGCTCGGGCTCGGGCACCGGCGCGACCGCGCAGATCGCCGCCAACAACGCGCAGTCCAGCTGCACCGCCAACGCCGGCGGCGTCTACGTCAACGACATCCCCACCTGCGCGCCGTGTCCGTCGCCGAAGAAGGGCTGCAACTTCGGCTCCGCCGCCGCGCCGTCGGGCGGTTGGACGCACCAGCTGGGCAGCTGCACGATGACGCAGCCGGGGCCGCTGACCGAGTACACCTGCACGGACACCTGCATGCGCCCGTGGACCGTGGCGTTCTCGTGCAGCGCGTGCACCTGTCCGTACGTGCTCGCGTCGCCGGCCAGCATCGACGACTTCGCGTCGGAGAACAGCGGCGTCGGTGCCGGTGCGGGTTCGGGCTCGGGCAGCTGCTCGTGCTCGGGCCTGACGTGCGGGATCTGAAGCGTCAGCGCCCGCGCTCGGGCGTGATGTGGAACGTGAAGTCGGTGAAGCGCTGCACCTCGCGGCCCGCGTCCTCCCAACCGTAGGGGTAGTTGCCGATGTGCCACAGCCGGATCGAGGTGTCGGCGACGATCTCGATGCCGGCCTGGCGCGCGCGCTCGCAGAACGCGAAGTCCTCCGGCAGGTAGCTGTGACCGACCGCGTCGGGCACGATCATCGGCTGGAAGAACGGCAGCATGCGCTCGCCGTAGATCTCGTTGCACACCGGCAGGCTGCACGCCTCGACGATGCGCTCGTAGACCGCGCGGCGCGTGTGCACGAAGCCCATGCCCGCGCGTTCGATCCGCAGCAGTCCACCGTGCTCGCCGAAGCGAACGCTCTGGGTCTCGGGCAGGAAGTTGAACGCGAACGCGCGCTGGCCCTTCTTGGGGTAGATGCCGCAGCACAGCGGCAGCTCGTGTCGACGCAGTCGCTCGACGTCCTGGGGATGGAACGCGACGTCGGAGTCGATCCACATCAGCTCCTCGAAGCCCCCGTCGAGCGCGCGCGTGGCCATGACGTTGCGGCCCTGATCGATGGCGGAGAAGCCGTGGACGCGCTGCACGGTGTAGCCGCGCCGTTCCAGCTCGCGCAGCGCCGCCTCGCAGGCGGGCTCGATGCGATTGCCCACCGGCACCAGGATCACGCACGACTCGTTGCTCGCCGGCTGCGACATGCGTGTAGCTTGCGGCAACCGCCGCGCGGCCGGCAAGGACGCCAACGACGACGCAGTTTTGAGGCAAGCTTGCGGCCACGATGAGCACGCGCAAGCCGGCCCCGAAGCGTTCCTCGACCCGCACCTCCAAGCCCGCCGTGCGCGCGGGCAAGTCCACGCGTGGCGCGAGCGACAAGGCCACGCTCCCGTCCACGCGCGGTGCGAGCAGCACGTCGAAGCCGGCGAGCAAGCCTGCACGCGGCGGCAAGCCGCGATGGACCAAGGGTCGCGGCAAGCTCGGCGTGCTCGAGCCGCTGCTGGGCACCTGGGTCGCCGATGCCGAGTCACCGATGGGCACGATCCGCTGCACCCGCACGTTCGTGCGTGTGCTCGGCGACGCGTGGGTGCAGCTCGACGCGGTCTGGGACCTCGGCGCCAAGCGCTACGTCGAGCACGCGATCTTCGGTGTCGACCGCGACGGCACGGTCTCGTTCTGGTCGTTCACCTCCGACGGCAAGCGCTCGCAGGGCAAGCTCGTCGCCGCGCCCGACGTCGCGCCCGATGCGATCGCATTCGAAGCCGACGTGCCGGCCGGCATCGCGCGCATGATCTACTGGCCCACCGACGACGGCGCGCCGGATCAGATGCAGTGGGCGGTCGAGTCGAAGTCCAAGCGCGGCTGGAATCGCTTCTCGCTGCATCGTTATCGCCGGCAGTGAGCCGGGAACGGGCACCGAGCCTCTTGCTGCGTTCAGCTGGCGCTGCGACGGCGGAAGAAGGCGTCGCTCTCGTCGTCGGCGGGGAACATCAGCTCGACGCGAAGTTCCGACGCGGTCACGTCTACGGCCGTGTCGAACCGGAGCACGGCGGCAATCGTACGCACGAGGCGGCCGCCGACGCGGAACCGCGGGCATGCGACCGGTAGCTCCGGATCGACGGCGGCGGGTCGCGGCACCCCGCGGGCGTGTCGCTCGGCACGCCGCAGCAACGCCGCGATGTGTGCGTCGTTGGTGCGCGCAACCTCGCGACGCAAGCTGTCGATCGCCGCCCACATCGCCTCGGCCCAGTTGTCGACCAGCAGACGCAGCGGTCCTGGTGCGCACCACAGATCCACGATTGCCTCCGGGGTCATCGCGCACAGGCCTGGCAGCAGCGACTCGCCGGCATGGTTGGCAGAGAGCGGGCGCAGTCCGCCGCCGTAGATCCACGCGGGGTAGGGCTCGTGCGAGTCGAGCACGCGTTGCAGCACGCGGCGGATCGGCGCCATCGCCAGCTCGTCGATCGCGTGCGCTGTGAAGGCGGCGGGCAGGCCGGCGGACTCCAGCATCGCGTTGCGCTGTGCGAGCGGCAGGTCGAGCGCCTCGCACAGCCGCAGCACGAGATCTCGACCCGGGCGCGATCGTCCGGTCTCGACGAAGGACACGTGCCGTGCCGTGGTCGATGCCCGCGCGGCGAGCTCGAGCTGCGACAGGCCAGCACGCTGACGCCACGCGCGGAGTTTGCGGCCGAAGCCGGGAGAAGGTCGCGTCGTGGCCGAGGTCATCGCTGCCACGACGATAGCGCGCCGGTGATGGGAGCAGGGTCATAGGCCTACGATCATCAGCGAGAGGCCCACCCAGCTCACGATCCACAGCGCCGATCTCGGACCCGGGAGACCGGAGAGGTACGCCGGCAGATAGCAGGCACGCGCGATGGTGAAGATGGTCGCGCCGCGAATCGCGGTCGGATCCTGCTCGGCCCGCGTGGCGTGCAGCAACGCGAGCGGCACGAACACCCACAGCGCTTCTTGGAGGTTCACGAGTGCCCGCTGGGCCCGCGCGCCCATGCGGGTTGCGGCCGGCGGATCGTCCCGAGGACCGAGCGCGCTGCGCAGGCGCGTGACCGCGCCCCGCTCGAAGAGGCGGTAGCGCAACGACGCCGGCAGCAGCGTCTGCAGGACGAAGAGGGCGAGCACGACGAACAGCCACGACGTCATTGCCGAGAGAGCGTGCGCCGTCCGGGCCGAGGCGACCATTCCGCGTTCGGGAAGCGCGAACGCGCGCGACAGTCCTACGGCGCTCGCGCGGCCGCGCGCCCCGTCAGCGCCGAGAACACGTCGAGCAACGCCTCCGCGGCGTCGCGCGGCGCCTCGGGATCGCCGAGGCGGTCCTCGGTCTCGCCGGGGTCGCGATCGAGGTCGAACAGCAGGCGCACGTCGTCGTCGACCCAGCGCACGAGCTTGTGCAGGCGGCCGTCGTGGGCGGCGATGGCGGCCTGCAGGTGGGCGTCGCCGATCATCTCGGCGAAGACCGGCGCGGCGCCGTCGGAGAGCAGCGAGCGGCCGACGAACTCGCGCGGGCGCGCGATGCCGGCGAGGTCGAGCACGGTCGGCGCGATGTCGATGATCGAGGCGGTGCGCGGCGTCGGTGGGCGCGGGTGACCCACCGGTGGGCACAGCCACAGTGGGATGCGGATCTGTTCCTCGAACAGATCGGTGGCGTGGAAGCGCTTGCCGTGCTCGCCGAAGGCCTCGCCGTGATCGGCGGTGACGATGATCGCGAGCTCGTCGACCGCGGGGCCGAGCGCGTCGAGCAGGCGCACGAGCTCGCGATCGGTGGCGGCGACCTCTGCGAGGTAGGCCTGCTGCGGCGTGCCCTGCGGCAGCGGCAGCTCGGGATGCGGCAGGTAGGGCTCGTGCGGATCGTAGTGGTGCACCCACGCGAAGAACGGCCCGCTGCGCTCGCGCAGCGCTGCGATCGCGTGCTCGGTGATCCGCGATCCCGCGAGGCCCAGCATCGACTCGGCCGAGGGATCCGCGAGCCAGATCTCGTCGAAGCCGACGGTCAGACCCAGCCGCGGATCGAAGCGGCTGTGGAACGCGATCGCGATCGACGGCAGCCCCGCGGCCGACATCAGCGCCGGCAGCCGCGGCCACGGGTCGTCGATCGGCGCGTGGTAGGGGCCCACGCGCGTGAAGCGACCCTGCGACGGGAACCGCGACGCGAACAGCGAGTCGATCGCGAAGGTCGTCTCGGGATTGGTCGACCACGCGCGCTCGGCCTGCACGCAGCGATCGCCGAGCCGACGCGCGAGCTCGGGCAGCTGCGCGTCGGCCCGCAGCGCGTCGATCGTGAGCAGCAGGATCCGCGTCGCCTTCGTGGCATTGGCTGCGGGTGAGCCCGCGAGCGCGCGCGCGAGTCCGTCGACGTGCTGCGGCGCCGCGTCGCCCGCGAGGCAGTTGTCGTCCACGCCGTTGCCGGCCTGTTCGTGGGCCGACGATGCCCGCGCGCCGTCGAGCGGCGCACAGTCGCCGCCCGCGGGCCAGCTGGGTTCTCCGTCACCGTCGAGCTCGAGCAGCGGTCGCGCCAGCACCAGCGTCGCGGCTGCGCCCGCAGTCACCTCGCGCAGCACCAGCCGCGCGCCGGCGGGCGCGTCGCGCAGCGCCACGGTCGCCTGGACCACGAACACCAGCACCGCCGCCAGCCCCAACACCGCCAGCCGCGACCACGCGCGCGGCTCGGCTTGCACGCGGCGCGACACGCCGGCCAGCGCGATCCAGGCCGCGGGCACGCCCAGCGCCCACGCCCACAACACCAGCATCGCGTGCTGCAGCGGCAAGACCCCGCGGAAGCCCCACGCGTCGAGGCCCAACGCCGCAATCGCAGCGCCGGCCTGCAGCACGGCCGCGACGCGTCGACGTCCGCGCGCGGCCAGCTGCGTCGTCACGATCGCGAAGCCGGTCGCACCCGCGACCAGCAGCCACACGGCGGGCCGACGCGCCAGCAGCTCGCGATCCAGCGCCACCGTGACCGCCGCGAGCACCAGCGCCGCCGCCACCGCCGCCCAACCGCGCCGCGTCCCCAGGCGTGCGCGCACCGCCAGCGTCGCGCCCGCCAGCGCCGCCACCAGCAGCGCCGCGACCAACGCGATCGCGATCGCGGCCATCAGCGCAATCGTCACGTCGATGCCGGGCACGACCCCCGCGAGCGGATGCCCGATCGTCGCGACGACATCGATGCCGGCGATCGCCAGCGCGGTCAGCAGACACGCCGCGCCCAGACGCACGGCGGCGGGGCGCAGCGACGGCCGCGGGTCGGGCTCGGCGGGCGGCGCAGACACGGACGCGCTCAGGATCGCACGATTTTCGCGGTCCCCGGGGGTGCGCACGCGCGGTCAGAAGCTCGCGACCAGGGCCGCGGGCACGCCCGTGGGCCGTCCGCCTTCGAACGCCACGAATGCCCACGTCGTCGCGACGCGCACCAGCACGCCGCCGTCGCCGGGGTGCACGAGCTCGGTGCGGCGCACGCACGAGACGCGCTTCCACGACTCGACCCACGTCGTGACGCGCACCGCGTCGCCGACCCGCGCGGCGCGGAGGTAGTCGATCTCGTGGCGACGCACGACCCACGTCGCGCCCGCGCGCCGATAGGCCGCCGGATCCCAGCCGCGCGCGTCCGAGTGGCGCCGCGCAGCCTCGAGTGCCCACTGCAAGTACACGACGTTGGACACATGGTCGAGTTCGTCGATGTCGGCGGGCGAAACCGTGAGGTGCCACGTGAAGCGGTCGGGTTCCAAGGATCTTTCTCTCGCGATCGACTGGCGCTCGCGCACCGTTGGCCTATCATGGCGATATCGGAGTTGGAAGTTGGAACGCGTTGAACACTTCGAGCGGCTCGGTGCGGTGTTGCTGGCGTTGATGCCCGGTGTGCTCGCCTGCGGCGAGCGCCAGATCGATCTCGATCAGTTCACCGACAACCTCTGTGACGATGGCCTGCAGGTGTTGCAGGCGGTGGAGCCGGCGACGCCGGTCGACGCGATGGCGCTGCGGGAGATCATCCAGTCGGGCGACATGCTCTCCGTGCCGTCGATCCTCGACCAGGACGGTACGCTGTGCGCCGGCGCGAGCGACCGCGCCGCATGCGAGTCGGCGATCGCGGCGATCGGTTCGGGCACGGAGTTCGTCCGCGGCGGCGGCTTCGACAACTACCTGCAGACGCTGCTGTACACCCGCGGCGACGAGGCTTCGGGTGTGAGCACCGTCGCGGGTCTCCGCGAGTTCCTGGGCGAGCTCGACTCGCCCGGCGATGCCGCGCTGTGGGCGACCCTGTTCGATCACGAGATGGTGTGCAACGGCAACGACGACGTCGGGCCGCACGGCGACGGCTTCGTCGTGCACACGACCACCGGCAACGCCTGCGGCCCCGACGACGACATCGAAGAGCACGTGCTGCTCGTGCGACCGGACGGGACCACGCAGGTCCTGCAAACCGTGGTGGTGCAGAAGACCGATCCAGGCTGTTCGGCCGGGCGCATGCCCGGCGCGCCGTGTCGCTGGCAGCGCTCGCGCTCGCGCAACGCCGTGGGCGCGACCCTGGCGGACATCGCCGCGCTCGAGGCCGCCGCGATCGCGGCGTTCGGCGAGCTCGCCGGCGAGCTGCGTCATCACGGTGCGCCGGCCTCGCTGGTCGCCGCGAGCCTGCGCGCGCGTGGGGACGAGATCCGCCACGCCCGCACGATGGCCGCGCTCGCGCGTCGTCATGGCGCGCGTGCGGTCGCGCCCCGGGTGCGCGCGATGCCCCCGCGTGCGCTCGAGGCGATCGCGCGCGACAACGCGATCGAGGGTTGCGTGCGCGAGACCTTTGGCGCCGCGGTCGCGCACCTGCAGGCGCGCCAGGCCACCGATCCGGTGATGCGGCGCGTGTTCGCGACCATCGCCCGCGACGAGACCCGCCACGCCGCGTTGTCGTGGTCGCTGGACGCGTGGGCGCACGCGCGCCTGGGAGCGCGCGCGCGAAAGCGTCTCGCCCGCGATCGCAGCGATGCGATCGCGCGGCTGCGCGGCGAGCTCGTGCGCGGGCACGAGCCGGCGCTGCGTGCGATCCTCGGCATGCCCTCGCACGAGCAGGCGCAGCGCCTCTTCGACGGGCTCGACGCGGCGCTGTGGCAGGCATGACGCCGTCGCGCGAACCCGCGCGCCGCTCGACGATCGAACGCCGTTCGTGACGGCGCGCGCGCGCGTGCGCCGGCTCGTGATACCGTGATCGTGCATGCGCGCAGGACAGCGCACGCTCGCGGGCGTGCTGCGAGCTCTGATCCCCATCGCGGCCGGTTGCGGCGGGGACGTGGTCGAGGCAGCCGGCGATGGCTCGGACAGCGCGCACGGCTCGAGCTCGACCGCCGCGGCGAGCAGCTCGGGCGCGACGCACGAGAGCCACGCCACGACCGGCGACAGCCACGGTAGCGACTCGAGCGCAGACGGCGGTCCGACCACCCACGCCGGTAGCAGCGACGGCAGCACGTCGATCGCGGACAGCAGCAGCGGTGGCAGCTCGACGAGCGGAGCGCACGGCAGCAACGACGGCTCGAGTGGATCGGCGAGCGCGGGCTCGAGCAGCAGCGATCCCACCACCGGCGATCCGAGCACGACCGGCGATCCGGGCACGACCACGGATCTGGGCACGACCACGGATCTGGGCACGACCACCGGCGCGACGACGGATCTGGGCACGACCACCGGCGCGACGACGGATCCGGGCACGACCACGGACGCGACGACGGACCCGGGCACGACGACGGATCCGGGCACGACGACGGATCCGGGCACCACCACCGCCGTGTCGAGCAGCGGTGGCACCGACGCGAGCACGACCGACGCGAGCACGACCGGCACCACGGTCGATCCGTCGACGTCGACCGACGGCGGGACCACCGATGCGAGCACGACCGGCGCCGGCACCACCGGCGGCAGCACCGACGGCGGCAGCACCACCGATCCCGGCGGCAGCAGCAGCGATGGCGGCACCACCGGCGGCGGTGGGCCGGTGCCGCTGTTCGTCGATCACTTCGACGGTCCCGACGGCGCGCCGTGGAATGCACCGTGGACGATCGTCGGCGACAACGTGCTCTCGGCGACGCTGCAAGGCGGCCGCGGCCAGCTCTCCGGCATCACCGGCGGCACCGCGCGGCTGATCCTGCCCGGCTTCGCGGAGCTCGACGCCGACGTGTTCGTCACCATCGAGTTCACCGACTGGAGCAGCCAGGGCTTCGGCGTGTACCAGCGCCAAAACGGCGGCTCGCTCACGCAGACCGATCCGCCGGGCGAGGGCTACGCGCTGTTCCTCGAGGGCTTCTATCTGCAGTCGCTGGGGATCTGGACCGAGCTCGCGGGCATCGAGGCGCTGGCGTACGCGTCGTACGATCCCGTGCCCGGCGGCGTCCAGCCGGGCGTGCGCTACCGACTGCGCTACCAGGTGCAGCAGCAGGGCAGCGAGACCGCGCTGCGCGCCAAGATCTGGCTCGAGGGCGACGCCGAGCCCGCGGCGTGGACCTTCGACATCACCGACGCGACCGTGGAGCTGCAGGACCACCCCGGCAGCTTCGCGGTCGACATCTACAACTGGGCCGGCGTCGACAGCATCTACGTCGACGACGTCGAGATCTGGCCGCTGTGAGGCGCGCGGCCGCGCCGTGCTATCGTCCGCGGCGATGAGCGCCCGCAGCCGGGACAAGCCGCGCTGTCGCGACTGCAGCCTGACGCCGCAGACGTGCCTGTGTGCGACGTTGCCGACGGTCGTGCCGCAGACGCGCTTCGCGATCGTCCAGCACGCGCGCGAGGAGCCCAAGCCGACCAACACCGGTCGCGTGTTCGCCAAGATGGTGCAGGGCACCGCGCTGGTGCGCTACGGCATGCGCGCGCCGGCATTCGATCCCGGCGTGATCGCGGATCCGTCGATCGACTGGTGGTTGCTGTTCCCGCGCGAGGGCGCGCCCGAGCTGCCGGTGCCGCCGCCGGTGCCCGCGCCCGGTCGCGCGCGCGGCATCGTGTTGCTCGACGGCACGTGGCATCAGTGCTCGCGGATGTCGCGACGCGTGCCGATCGTGTCGGAGTTGCCGTGCCTGGCGCTGCCACCGGGACCGCCGTCGATCTGGACCGTGCGCACGCAACACGACCCGCGCGGCATGTCGACGTTCGAGGCCGGCCTGCGCGTGCTGTCGCTGTGGGAGGGCGAGGCGATCGCGGCACCGGTGCGCGAGGCGTTCGAGCGGATCACCGCGACGCTGCTGCACCTCAAGGGCAAGCTGCCCAGCGCCGAGGTGCCCGAGCACTTCCGGACGCCATGAGCGGCGCGCGGCAGACCTTCGCGTGGATGGCCGTGCTCTCGGCCGCGACGCTGCTGCTGGGCATGGTGCGCGAGCTGGTGATCGCGCGGCAGATGCAGGCGAGCGAGGCCGCGGATCTGTTCTTCCGCGGCGTGGTCGTGGTCAACGCCACGCGCAGCTTCACGCTGGCGCTGCTGCGCGCGCGCTGGATCCCGCTGCCCAAGGGCCCCTCGGGCGCGGCGTTGTGGCGCACCGGGCTCGCGAGCTGCGGCCTGGTCGCCGCGATCGCGACCGCGAGCCTGGCGATCGTGATCCCGCGCGGGGCGTGGTTGTCGCCCGAGAGCCTGGTGTTCGCACTGTGCGTGGTGGTGGCGGCCTACGGCGGGGCCGTGCGCGCGCTGTCGGAGCGCCACGGTCACGAGCGCCTGGGCGTGATCGTGGACTGGTTGCCACCGCTGGGCACGATCGTCGGCACGCTGGTGGTCGCGCACAGCGGTGGCGCGCTGGCGCTGGGTGCGATCGGTGGCCTGTCGAGCGGGCTGCTGCTCGCCGCGCTGGTGCTGGTGCCGTCGGCCTTCGCGGTCGGTGAGCGCGACGCGAGCGTGCCCGCGCCCGCGCGTGCGCCCGGCTTCGCGCTGTACCTCGACACGCTGGTCTACGTGAACCTGGGCCTGGTCGACTCGCTGATGTCGCTGTACGTGCTCGGCGACGGCGACTTCGCGCTGCTCAGCTACGGCTACTTCTTCGTCAACGCGATCCTCGCGGTGCCGACCGCGGGCGCGACGATCCTCGCGCTGCGGGCCGGCAGCGTCGCGGGCGTGGCCCAGGCGGCGGCGCTGCGGCGATGGTCGACGCTCGGCGCCGTGATCGCGGGTGTCGGCGTGGCGGTGATGGCCGCAGCGCTGGCGTGGCCGCCGCTGGGCGCCCTGGTCGATCGCGCGGTGGGTTGGCCGGTCGCCGATCGCATCGACGCGATCGTGCTCGCGTCCGCGCCGTTCGCCGCGCTGCGGTTGGCCAACACGATCGGGCGGCAGCGCCGGGTCGCGCAGGACCCCGACGGCCTGGTCGTGTGGGATCTCGCGGGCCTGGTCCTGCGCACCGCAGCCTTGGGCCTGGGTGCGCTCGCGTTCGGACCGGTCGCGTCACCGCTCGCGCTGGCGCTGGCGGAGGCCGTGCAGCTGGGCGCGTGGTGGCGCTGGCAGCCGCCGCCGGCGCCGTAATGCCCGGCGCGCTCGCTCGTCCGCCCGGGGGCCGGGCCTTGCGGGCCCGCGCCGGCAGCCCATGATCGACACCACCTCGACGATGACCGAAACCCACGGCGACACGACCCTGCCGCTTGCGACCCTGGTCGCGAGCCACCGGGCGTTCCTCGCGTTCGTGCAACGCAAGCTCGGCGACCGCGCGCTGGCCGAGGACGTGCTGCAGTCGGCGTTCGTGCGCTCGCTCGAGCGCCAGGATCAGCTGCGTGACCGCGAGTCCGCGGTCGCGTGGTTCTACCGCATGCTGCGCAACGCCGTCATCGATCACCAGCGCCACGATCGCATGGCGGCACGACGGCTCGAGTCGTTCGCGCAGGAGCTCGCGCTCGCACCCCAGAGTGCGTCCCCGGCCGATCGCGACGAGATCTGCGCGTGTCTGCTGACGCTGGCGGAGGCGCTGCCGGCCGAGCAGGCCCGCGCGCTGCGACGCGTGGATCTCGAGGGCGTCGCGGTCAAGGACTACGCCGTCGAGGCCGGCATCACCGCGAACAACGCCGGCGTGCGGCTGTTCCGCGCGCGCGCGCGGCTGCGTGAGGCGCTGACGAACTGCTGCGGCACCTGTGCCGATCACGGCTGTCGCGATTGCACGTGCTCGAGCCACGACCACGACGCGTAATCCCGGCCGCGCTCGTGCGTCGGCACGGGCATGGAACACGACAACCCCCTGGCGCCTCTGTCCGCTGCGAACCCCGTCCACGGCTGCTGCGGTGGCTCGACCACCGCGAGCACCGGTGCGACGCCCACCGCCGACGCCTGTCCCTGTCCGTGCGACTGCGACAGCTGCGACTGTGACCCGCTCGACTGTCCGTGCGGTTGCTGAGTCCTACGGCAGCGCGCCCGTGCACGGTCCGTCCGAGGATCGTGCACGGGCGCGTCGCGGCGCGGACGCGCACCGCACTCGGATCCGGTGCGCTGCGCCACGCCGCGGCGTCGGGTTGGGCACGCCGGTGCACGATCGCCGGCACTCGTGCACGCTCGTGCACGTCGTCGCGCTGCGCGGCGCACGGGTCTGCAACCGCCACCTTCGCGCCCGTCTTGCTCGATGCCATGCAGCAGATCCGACTCTTCCTCTGTGCTTCGCTCCTCACTTCGTTGGCCGCGTGCGACAGCAGCGCGGACGCAGGCAGCGTGAAGTCGTCCGCGGCGGCCGCGGCTGCGCCGGCCAAGGCCGCGACGCCGCCGGCCAAGGCTGCGCCGGCCCAGCCCGCGAAGGCGGCCGAGGCGACGCTGCCGACGGAGGTCGAGACCATCGCGCTCGATCAAGGCGACAGCAAGATCCCCGCGACCATCGACGTGCCCAAGGGCTCGACCACGTTCAACGACGATGCGACCAAGATCCGCGTCGACTGGGGCGAGGGCCGCGAGCGCGGCAAGCTCTTCGGCATCCAGGTCGGCAAGGGCAACGAGTTCAACCTGAACCTCGAGGAGACCGCCAAGATGATGGCGGAGAGCAAGTACAGCACCAACAAGATCCTCGAGAAGACGCCGACGCTGCTGCGCTGGACCATGCAGAACGAGGGCGGGCCGGTCGCGCACAACTTCCAGATGATCGTCGATCTCAAGGGGCAGAAGTGGCTGTGCGAAAACGGCACCCACGGCGGCTACACCGAGGAGCAGAGCAAGCGTCAGCGTGATGCTTGCGCGACGCTCAAGGCGAAGTGAGCGCGGCCGGTCGGGATCGGACGCGAGGCGCTCGCGTCCGATCCGAGCTCCGATCAGAAGCCGTGCAGCACGAGCCCCGCCGTCGCGGTGAGCGGGGCGCCCGGCCGCAGGCCGAACGGTCGCTGCGAGACCACGTAGACCGCGTTGGTGAGGTTGCCGATCTGCAGGTACAGCCGCAGCCGTCCGAGCACGCGCACCTCGGCCGACGCGTCGAGCACGAAGAAGCCGTCGATGCGTCGCTGCAGTGGGATCGGTCCCTGGCCGGCGATGTCACGCATCACGCCGGCGTAGCTCGGTGACAGCGATGCATCCCAGATGCGTCCGCCCATCGCGACCACGCCGCCCGCGACGTGACGCGGCAGATACGGCAGCTCGTCGCCGCGCTCGACGTCACCCCACTGACCGAAGTCGGAGTGGAAGCTGTGGCGGAAGCGCGACTGCGTGTACGTGTACTGGCCGCCGGCCTCGACGTGCAGGCCGCGGCGACCGACCGCCTGCCGCCATCGCAGCAGGCCCTCGAAGCCCCACACCCAGACCTTGCCGGCGTTGAACTGGCGGTTGTCGCTGCCGCCGGCGCAGTCGGGACCGAACGAGCAGGTGCCGTTCAGGTTCTGGTAGTCGTTGAAGAAGCCCGCGGCCTCGGCGACGACCGCTTCGCGCAGCGCTCGCAGGCCGGCCTCGTAGTTCACGCTGCGCTCGGGCACGACCGACTTCGGTTGTCCGGGGAACACCGGCGAGAAACCGCGGTGCACGCCGGCGAACGCCGACAGCCACTGCGTCGCGCGGACCAACGCGCCCAAACCCGGGCTCACCGGCACGTCGGTGCGACGCGTGCGGGTGTCCGCGAGGCCGTCGCGGAAGCGCATGCCGATGACCTCGACGCGCATCGCCGGTGCGAGGGTGAAGCGGTCGCGGATCGTGATCGCGTCGAAGACGTGGAACGCGGCCGCGAGCGCGGAGCCGTGGTTGCGCAGCGCGTCGACGCTCGGGCTGCCCTCGGGCACCATGCGGCCCGCGTGCATCAGCCACGCGTCCTCGGTGTCGTGGCGCACGATCGCGTCGCCGTGCACGCGCGCACCGATCTCGAGCTGCTGCGCGACGCGGCGCCAGCTCGGACGCCAGCGGAAGGTCGGCTGCACGCCCTGGCTGACGTAGCGCCAGTCGTTGCGCGTGGTCAGCAGCGACTGCTCGGGGCCGCGCGAGTCGGCGTCGCCGCGCAGCACCGCCAGCAGCTGTTGCAGCGGCTCGTCGTCGGGCGCGACCAGCAGGCTCGCGAGGCTGGGGCCGTCGCGGAAGCGATCGACGCGGTACCACACGCGGTGGTGATCGCGGCGATACAGCCGCAGATCGAACTCGAGCGTGTCGGTGCCGGCGACGTAGGAGAGCACCGCGCCGCTGCGCCACAGGCGAAAGCGATCGCGCGCCGAGGCGGCGTAGCGGCGGTAGGGCGTGTGCAGGAAGTCCGACAGCGTCAGGCCCAGGTAGGTCTCGTTGGACAGCTCGTTGGCGTAGCTCGCCCGCGCCTCGACGCGGTGGTGAACGCCGTTGCGGGCGCGACGTTGGTACGACAGCGCCAAGGTGGCGTCGTTGGCCCAGAAGCCGGAGTTGCCGCCGCCGTCGATCTGCTTGAAGCCGTTGCTCTGCAGCCGCGCGATCTCCAGCATCACGCCGAAGCCGCGGTAGCGGGTGCCCAGCACGCCGTGGAGCTTGCCGTAGCCGAAGCGACCGCCCGCGACGTCGACGAAGGCGGTGGGTCGATCCGGGATCGCGCGGGCGTGCAGATCGACGGCGCCGGCGATCGTGCGCGGACCGAAGCGCAGCGCTGCCGGACCCTTGATGATGTCGACGCCGACCATGCGCGTCGCCAGCGGTGCCTGGAACACCGCGGGTGCGGAGTACGGCGCGGGCGCGAGCAGGATGCCGTCCTCCATCAGCGTGATCTTGGCCGAGCGCTCCGGGTTCACGCCGCGCATGCCGATGTTGGGCCGCAGCCCGAAGCCATCCTCGTTGCGCACGTACACGCCCGGCGCTGCCGCGAGCACGCGATGGATGTCGTCGTACTCGTGCGCCTCGAGATCGCGCGCGGAGATCTGCTGCGCGGGTCCGGCGACGATCGGCAACGGCTCGGCGTCGAGCGTGGGTCGCACGATCACGCGTCGCCGCGCGGCCGCATCGCTGGCCGCGGGCTCGGGCGCTCGCGGCGACGGCGGCTCCACCGTCGCGTCGGCGGCCGGCGCCGCGGTGGCCTCGGGCGCCTGCGGGGCGCCGAGCACGAGCCACGCAGCGAGCAGGGCGGAGGCCATCGGTGCGCGGATGGTAGCGATGGCGCGGGTGCAGCGGCGCGCGCGATTCCCCGGGCGCGCGGATGCGGGGATGCACGCGGCGACGGGGCCTTCGTGCGCAGCGAGCGGGGGGACGGATCAGCGGATGAGGTCGCAGATGCACTCGCAGGCGGGATCGGACGGCTCCTCGCAATCGATCCACTGCGGTTCGTCGGGTGGAGCGGCGGCGGACGGGCCGCAGATCTCGTCCATCGGGTAGAAGATCAGCTCGGTGGTCGCATCGAGGTGCCGGATGCGCTTGGGGCCGTCCAATCCCGGCTGCAAGCAGCCGGGACCGAACCCGCAGCCGAGCTCATAGCCGAAGTAGAGAATGCAGCGAGGCTCGGTGGACAGCAGCTCGCACCCCGCGGTGGTGTCGAGCGTGTACACGTCTCGCCACTGGCAGCTGGGCTGGGGAATCTGGATGTTCGATCGCGCGGCGACGTCGATCGCCTCGCACGCGTCGCGTGTCACCGCGCTCGCGCACAGCTCGTAGGGATCCTCGGTGCCGCTGGGCCCCGAGGTGCTCGTCGAGCTCGTGTCGGTGCTCTCGCCGTCGCCGGTGCTGCCGCTCGACGCCTCGCTCGCGGCGGTGCTCGTGCTCGCACCGGACGTGCTCGTCTGCGACCCACCACTGCTCGCACCCGTGCTGCCGCTCGCGCCGTCGCCCGCACCGCCGTCGACCAAGCCGCCGCACGCCGCGGCGAGCACCGCGGAGAGCAGCGCAGCGCATGCAACGGGTGTGTGTCGCGGCCGGGGCATTCGATTCAGTCGAGCAGGTCGCAGATGCACTCGCAGGCGGGATCGGACGGCTCCTCGCAATCGATCCACTGCGGTTCGTCGGGTGGAGCGGCGGCGGACGGGCCGCAGACCCGCTCGGTCGGGTAGAAGATCAGCTCGGTGGTTGCATCGAGGTGACGGATGCGCTTGGGGCCATCGGCACCGGGGCTAAGGCAGCCCTGTCCGCCGCAGCCCTGCTCGTAGCCGAAGTAGAGGATGCAGCGAGGCTCGCTGGAGAGCAGCTCGCAGCCCGCGGTGGTGTCGAGCGTGTACACGTCTCGCCACTGGCA
>JAIBBS010000339.1 GCA_019694555.1 Nannocystaceae bacterium | reverse complement strand
CGGTGCTGCGATCGCGGCGGGCGTGCAACGAATCGCGGGCGTGGTCGACGACGCGGCGGCAGCCCGCGGTACTCTCGCGTGCGCACCCGTCGATGCGGACCTTCGACCGATGCCAGCGTGACCTCGGATCCGCGGAGCGGCGATGAGCGAGTCCAAGCCACCGAGCCCTGGCTTCGACGTGCGCGTCGACGCGCGGCTGGGTCCGGGCGGCGATGCGACGGTGACGCTCGAGCCCAACCGCGCGCACGAGATCGTGGTGCACGTGCCCGGCGGCGAGTCGCCGGGCGCGACCGTGCCGCAGGCCGGCGTCGCGCCTGGCGGCATGGCGCAGCCCAAGCTCGGGCACGCGTGGTCGACCAGCGCGCCGACGGGTCAGGGCAGCGTCGGCGTCGCGATCCCGCTGCCGGCGGCGCGCGGTGTGACGCCGCAGCTGCTGCTCGGGTACACGACCGCCGGCGGCAACGGGCCGTTCGGCTGGGGCTGGCGCGGCCCGGTGCCCTACGTCGCGCGCAACACGACCACGGCGATCGTGCGCGAGCACGGCCGCGGCGTGCCCGAGTACGACGACGCGAACGAGTCCGACGTGCTGCAGCTCTCGGGCACCGACACGCTGGTGAAGATCGGCGAAGGGATCGATCGGGCGACCGGCGCCGTGGTCGTCCGCTATCGCCTGCGCACCGAGGGTAGCTTCGCTCGCATCGAGCGACACGAACGCGGCGGTCGCTCGCACTTCGTGATCCACGACGCCGCCGGCGTGGTCTCGATCTTCGGCCTCGCGCCCGAGGCCGCCGTCGCCGATCCCGAGGATCCCAAGCGCGTGGTGCAGTGGCTGCTGCAGGAGCAGCGCGACGCGCTGGGCAACGTGGCGGTGTATCGCTACCAGGCCGAGGACGACGTCGGTGTCGATGGCACCTCCGGTGCACAGCGCAATCGCCTGGGACCGCAGCCGCAGCGGTACCTGCGGCGGATCCTCTATGGCAACCGCGACGCAGCTCCGGCCGCGCCAATCGAGCTGGCGTCGCTCGACGACGAGGCCGCGCGCGCGCGCTTCATGTTCGAGGTCGTGTTCGACTACGGCCAACACGCAGCCGGCGAGGCCGCCGGTGTCGACGATGCGCAGCCGTGGCCGGTGCGCGCGGACCCCTTCAGCCACGGGCGCGCGGGCTTCGAGGTACGCACGCGACGGCTGTGTCGGCGCGTGCTGGTGTTCCATCGCTTCACGCAGCTGATGGCCGAGGCGGCGCCGGTGCTCACGCGCATCGTCACGCTGGGCTACGACGAGGACCCCGCGGGCTCGCGGCTGGTGTCGGTGGCGATGACCGGCGTGGGCGAGCACGGCAGCCTGAGCCTGCCGGCGCGACGCTTTCGCTACACGCCGCGCACGATCACGGCGCGCAGCACGACGTTGCCGCCCGAGGCGCTGGGCGGGCTCGATCTGTCGCTGCCCGGCATCGACGCCGAGCTGTTCGATCTGCACGCCGACGGCGACGCAGGGCTGCTGACGCGCGAGCACGGCCGCTTCGTGTTCCGTCCGCGCACGCCGCCCGGCTTCGGCGACGGCGCGCCGATCCCGTTCGGGGCCACGCCGTCGACGGATCCCTCGGCGCACGTGCAGCGCTGGCTCGACGTCGGCACCGCCGCGCCGGCGCTGGTGGAGTTCGGGCCCACCGACGCGACGGTGTTCGCCCGCGACGAGCGCGGCGCATGGCAGGCGACGCAGGTGCCCGCGGGCGCGACGCCGCCGGTCGGCAAGGACGCGCGCGAGCAGCAGCATCGCGTGTACCTGTGCGATCTCGACGGCGACGGCATCGCCGACGTGCTCGTCGCGAGCGCGGGCAGCTACACATGGTGGCGGCGCATGGGCGAGGCGCCCGGCGATGGTTGGCAGGCCCAGCCCGCGATCACGCACGACGGCGACGAACAGCGGGGACCGGGGCCGGTGTTGTTCGACGCCGCGCGGGATCTGGCACCGGCGGACGCACCGCGGAGCGAGGCGATCGTGATCGCGGACATGACCGGCGACGGGTTGCCCGACGTCGTGCGCGTGCGCGCCGACGAGATCGCCTACTGGCCCAACCTCGGGCGCGGACGCTTCGGCGGCAAGGTCGTGCTCGGCAAGGGACCGGGTCGACCGATCGACGAGCGATGCGTGCGCGCGTGCGACGTCGACGGGCTCGGGCCGGCGTCGCTGCTGTTGCTGGCGCCCGAGGGCGGCGCGCAGCTGCTGCTCAACGAGGCCGGCAATCGTCTGGTCGCCAGCGTCGCGATCGCCACGCCGGCGCTCGATGAGCTCGCGCTCTCGTCGCTGGGTCGCATCGACGGCGCACCGACGGGCGCGTTCGTGTGGGCACCACGCGCGGCGACGCCGACGGTCACGGTGGTCGAGCTCGCCGCGACGGTGCCGTGGCTTCTGGTCGGCGACGACAACGGCCTGGGCGCGCGCACGACCGTCCGCTACGGCACCGCGGCCGCGCACGCCCGCCGCGACGCGCAGGCCGGCACGCCATGGCGCACGCGCGTGCCGGTGGGCCTGTCCGTGGTCGACGCGGTGGTGGTCGAGGATCTCGCGCGCGGCACGAGGTTCTCGTCGTCGTATCGCTACGCGCACGGCCACTGGGATCCGCGCGAGCGTGCGCTGTGCGGCTTCGGCTTCGTCGAGCAGTGCGACAGCGACGGGGTCACGCCCGCCGCCGACGGTCCGCTGCAGACCAGCGACTCGACGCTGGCGTCTCCGCCGGTGCGCACGCGCTCGTGGTTCTTCGTCGACGACGGCGTCGAGTTCGGCGACGCGTACGATCGCTCGGATCCGCAGGCGGTGATCCTGCCGCCGCCGGATCTGTCGTCGCTGTCGGCCGACGATCGCCGCGACGCCGCACGGGCGCTGCGCGGGGTCGTGCTGCGGACCGAGCGCTACAGCGACGCGGACGATCCCGCGATCGCGGCGCGACCGTGGGTGACGACCAGCCACGGCTGGATCGTGCGCAGCGTGCATGCCAAGGGCGCGGGGCACCACGGCAGCGTGCTGCCGCTGCTCGAGCAGACGCTGACGTACAGCGACGAGCGCGGCGCGCAGCCCGACCCGCGGCTGCTGCAGACCGCGACGCTGGCGTTCGACGAGCTCGGCTTCGCCACGCGCACCGCGACGGTCGCGTATCCGCGGCGGCGTGCGGTGCCCGAGCCGGGCGTGATCCCGCCGTCCGATCCCAAGCTCGATCCGGGCAGCCCCGGCAGCGTGCTGCTGCGCGTGCTCGACTTCGCGTTCGACACCGACAAGAGCTTCGTGCTGCCCGACGCGCTGCCCGGGCTCGCGGTGCTCAAGGCCCAGTGTGCCGCGCAGACGTCGGGCGAGGTGCTGATCGTCGGTCACACCGATCGCACCGGCGCGCCCGACGACAACCTCGGCATCTCGTTGCAGCGAGCGCGGCGCGTGGTCGAGTACCTGCGCGGTGATGTCGAGGGTTGGTTGCTGCTGTTCGATGCGTCGATGCCCGCGTCGATCCGCTGGGGTGCGCACGAGCAGGCATCGATGCTGGCCGCGCTCGGCCACGACGGCGACGTGGCCGGGTTCCAGGCCCGCGCCTTCGGCTCGCCCGGCGACGGCGTCGTCGACGACGCGACGCGGCGCGCGCTGATCGAGCACTACATGGCGCGCACGGGCGCCGCGGTGCCTGCCGCGCTGCCGCTGGTCGCGGTCGGGGCCGGCGAGGGCTTCCCGATCGAGGGCACCGAGGCCACCGAGGACGGTGTCGCCAGTGCGAGCAACCGTCGCGTGGAGGCGTTGTTCTTCGCCGCCGCGATCGATCCACCGGCGCCGGCGAAGTTCGTCGCCGCGGATGCACCACAGTATCCGATCTGGATCGCCCGCGCGGCGCAGCGCGCCGATGTCGATGCGCGCAGCGGCGCGGTCGCAGTGCAAGCCGGCGGCAGTGGACCGGTGCCGGTGCCGGCACGATCGCCCGAGGCGGACACGCGCGCGCCGGGCGACGATCCGCAGCGACGCACCGTGCTCGTCGTCGACGAGCTCGACCTCGTCCACCAGCAGGAGCCCGACGTCCACCGCCTGGGCACCGTGGTCGAGCGCCGGCGCTTCGAGATCAGCGGCAAGCCCGGCGATCCGAGCGCGCCGATGTCGATCGCGGCGCTGCGCGCCGCGGGCAGCGGCGGCACCACGATCCCGTTCGAGCAGTCACCCTCGGGCGCGCACGAGCGGCGGCTGCTCGCGCGCTCGCGACAGTACTTCTACGACGACGGCCTGAGCCAGCCCGCCGCTCTGGGCGTGGTGGGCAAGCGCGCGCTGCCGTGCAAGTCGATGGCGATGGCGTTCACGCAGGCACAGGCCGCCGACGCGCTCGCGCCGATGATGATCGCGTCCCGTCGCGACGACGTGACCGCGGTGCTCGCCGCGGGCGGCTATCTGCTCGAAGACGGCGGCTGGTGGGTGCCGTCGTCGCGGCCGGTGTACGACGAGGCCGCGTTCTTCCGCGTGGTCGCGGTGATCGATCCCTTCGGCACCACCGCCACGCGCTGGTCCTACGATCGCGACGCGTACCTGGTCACGCGGCAGATCGCGCTCGTGGCCGGCGGTCCGCCGCAGATCTCGAGCGTGGCCTACGAGTACCGCAGCTTCGGCGCGCGCGGTTCGTTCGACCCCAACGGTTCGTCCACGATCCGGCGCTTCGACGCGCTCGGGCGCATGCTCACCGAGGTGCGACGCGGCGATCCCGGCGGACGCGAGCACGAGGCACCGCGAGACGGCGCGACGCTGCGCGCTGCGGATCACGGCAGCGAGGGCGACGACGACGACGCGCCCACCTTGGTGTGGACATACGACGATCACGCGTTCGCCGAGCGCGGCGTGCCGTGCTCGGTGA
>JAIBBS010000123.1 GCA_019694555.1 Nannocystaceae bacterium | reverse complement strand
AGGCCCACGAGCAGGCGCGCCTGGCCGTGCGTGCGCTCGACGGACGGGCCGGCACCGCCGCGATCGAGCGCGCCGCGATCGTGCGCTGGCTCGAGGCACAGCCGCGGCCCTGAGCCCGCGCTCGCGCGCGTCGCCGCGGCCCACGAGCGCGCCGCCAGCGTGCACGCGGTGCGGTCGCGGGAACCTGCGGCGGTGCGCCCGACACCGCTTCGGCGACATGGGTGGCACCGGCGAGATGCGGCACGTGGGGGGCCTGCGCGCAACCGCGCTGGCGGTGGTGCTGACCGGTTGCGGCGAGATCCGCGACGACGGTCACGGCAGCGGCGCGGCTGCGACCGCGGTCGGCGACAGTGGCGACGACAGCGACGGCAGCGACATCGGCAGCGCGAGCGCGGCCGACGTGGACAGCGGCGGCACCAAGCTCGACGTCGGTGCGGACACCGGCGCGAGCGCCGACGACGGCGGCTCGGCCGACGAGTGCACCAACGTCGACATCGTGTTCGTGATCGACGACTCGTCGAGCATGGGCGACAACCAGGCCTCGTTGGTCGCGAGCTTCCCCGGCTTCGTCGACGGCATCGAACAGAACCTCGAGCTCGCGCCCAGCGTGCACATCGGCGTCGTCACCAGCGACGACTACGGCTTCGCGGCGCCGGGCTGCCAGTCGATCGGCGACCTGGTCACGCAGACCGGCGGCTTCGACTCGAGCGCCGCGGTGTGCGGCCCGTTCGCCAGCGGCGGCAACTACCTCGATCTGTCCGAGCCGGATCTCGCGGGCGCGTTCGCCTGCGCGGCCCAGGTCGGCAGCCAGGGCGACGACGACGAGCGCATGATGCGGGGCCTGCTCGACGCGCTGCGGCCCGAGGTCAACGACCCCGCGTCGGGCGCGTGCAATGCCGGCTTCGCGCGCGACGACTCGCTGCTGGTGATCGTGCTCATCTCCGACGAGGACGACGTGCCCGAGCCGTACATGTGCGATCCGGCCGACCCGTTCGGCAACCCCTGCGACACCGTCGGCTCCGGCGGCAGCCCCGACGCGTGGAAGGCCGAGCTGGCGATGTACAAGTCCAACCTCGACACCAACGTCGTGGTGCTGGCGCTGGTGGGACTGGCCGGCGACAACCCCTGTGGCGCGGTGCCGGCGAGCAAGCTCATCGGCTTCGCCAACCGCTTCGGCGCCAACGGCTACACCGACGACGTGTGCGCCGCGAGCTACGACGCGTTCTTCGCCGCGGCGCTGCCGATCATCGATCAAGCCTGCAACGACTACGTGCCGCCGGGCTGATCGCCGTCGGCCGCGAGCGTGGGTGCGGCGCCGAAGCGCATCGCCATCTGCGGATCGACGAACGCCACGACCGCGGCGACGTGGTCGCCGTCGAGCTGCAGCACGTGGATCGCCCGCACCGTGTACACGCCGTCCTCGCCGCGCTCGTAGCCGATGAACGCGGGCTGGCCGTTGGCGCGCGTGGGCACCAGCCGCAGGTTGCCGCGCGCGCCGGGGTGGAAGGCCATGCCGCCGACCGCGGCCGCGATGTCGTCGCGACCCTGCAGCCACTCGGACATCGGCGGCATCGTCAGCACCGCGTCCTCGCGCAGCAGCGCCGCGAACGCGCCGGCGTCGGTGTCTTCCCACGCGCGGACGTAGCGTGCGAGCAGATCACGGGTGCGCAGGTCGTCGGGCGGCGGCGCACGGTCGATGCTCGCGAGCGCCTCGCGACGGGCGGCCACGGTCTCGCGCGCGCGCTGCAGCGCGCTGTTGACCGCGGGCACCGACATCGCGAGCAGCTCGGCGCACTGCGCCGCCGACCAACCCAACACGTCGCGCAGCAGCAGCACCGCGCGCTGCCGCGGCGGCAGCACCTGGATCGCGGTCAAGAACGCCAGCGCGATCGACTCGCGCGCGTCGAGCTGCGACTCGGGCGTGCGGGGCACGTCCTGCTCGGCATCGGCCGCGGGCTCGATCCAGATCGGCTCGCCCCGCGGTGGCATCACGTCCTGCGGGCGCGCGGCGGGACCGAGGTCGAGCGGCAGCACGCGACGCTGCCGTCGCTCGAGCTCGTTGATGCAGGTGTTCGCGACCACGCGGTACAGCCACGTCCGCAGGCTCGCGCGGGCCTCGTAGCCGGCCAGGCCCCGCCACGCGCGCAGCAGGCCCTCCTGCAGCAGGTCGTCGGCGTCGCCCATGGCCCCGGCCATGCGGTAGCAGTACGCCCGCAGCTCGCGGCGGTAGGGCGCGACCATGGCCTCGAACTGGGCCGAGCTCGGCGGGGGCGCGCCGGCGGGCGTGTGCTCGCGCGGGTCCATCGTCGCAGCAGTCTAGCAGCCCGCCGCGCGGGGGCCGGGCGGCACCGCGCGGGCGAGACGAAAAAAGTTCGGGCGCACCGATGAGTCCGCGCCCGCGCGTCTGTCAGTGCGGACGAAGAGGCACACCGATGACGCAACCCAGCCCGTCCCCCGTCCTGCTGACCGTGCGCGGCACCCTGGCGCCGCGCGATCTCGAGGCCGCACGCACGCTGCACAACGACACCGCAGGTTCGGCCCAAGGCATCGCCGCGGCGCGCAGCCTCGGCGATCTCAGCCACAAGGCCTACGCACCGCTGCCGCTCGAGGGCATCTCGCGGGCGAAGGCCGGCGAGCTGCTGTTCATCGACACCTGGCTCACGCCCGAGGGCATCGGTCAGTTCTTCGGCAACCCCGAGATCGGCAAGAGCGCGGGCGCGATGTTCACCGCGCGCGACGCCACGGTGTGGATGCCCGCACGCGGCGCGTTCACGTACCACCTGCCGGCGCCGATGGCCAAGACCGAGCGCTACGTCGGCATGATCCGCGGCCCGGTCGCGAGCCCCGAGGCCGCGATCGAGATCTTCGCCGCCGCGGTCCGCCGCGCCCAGCCCGACGCCCGCCGTCGCGGCCACCTGTCGCACGAGCTGTACGTGAAGCTGCCGCTGCCGGGCACGCAGGGCCCGCTCGAGCTGCTGGGCGTCGATCGCTGGTGCTCGCTCGAGGGCCTGCGCGAGCACTACACCGACGCGTCGGCGATGTCGGGCTTCGGCGGCGCGTTCTCGGGGCCGGCCGAGCCCACGGTGTGGCAGCAGGCGCCCGGCGCGTGGAACGAGTGGTGATCGATCGCGCGGATCAACCGGCGGGGTTGTAGACCAGATCGAAGCCCACGCCGGTCATGTCCGAGTACGTGTACGGGTGATCGAGGCCTTCGGTCGCGACCACCGTGCCGGTGCCCGGGTCGTAGCGGAACGCCAGGTTCGCGACCTGGTCGGGCAGCCACACGCGGCCGTCGACGTCGACGCCGACGCCGACGGGCGTGTCGCAGTCGGGCAGGGCGATCGCGTCGTCGACCAGCGTCATCGCGCCGGTGTCGACGCGCACCAGCCCGCAGGGATAGTTCGCGGCGATCCATGCCTGGCCCTGGCGATCGATCGCGAGGCCGCGCAGCGTGCGGCCGCCGACCTTGCCCGGCACGATCAGCGTCGTGAAGGTCTCGGTCGCCGGATCGAAGCGCGAGACATCGCCGGCGTTGCCGGTGATCCACGGCATGCCGAAGCCGTCGAGCGCGAGGCCGTACGCGTCGGTGTCCTCGGGCAGCTCCCAGCGCGAGACCTCCAGCGTGGTGCCGTCGATGCGCACCAGCGGACCGCCGCGACCGAGCACCCAGAAGTCGCCGCTCGCATCGACCGCGCCGCCGTAGGGGCCCCAGACCTTGCCGGTGCCCGAGGCGTCCCAGCCGTCGGCGTCGACCTCGTCGAGCGTGCTGCCGTCGGCGCCCGAGAGCCGCCGAAAGTAGCCGCGGTTCTGTCCGCGGTGCCACCAGCCGACCCACAGGCGGCTGCACGGCTCGTCGCCGGTGCCGGCGTCCCACGCGGTCGGTCGCGGGCCCTGATGGTTGAGCGGATCGCCGCCGCCGCCGGCGAGCTCGGCGTACCAGCGCACGCACTCGTCGGTGCCCCAAGGGCGCACGTCGTCGGGCCCCGTGGAGGTGTCGATCTTGCCGTTGCCGTCGAGGTCGTCGCAGCGGTCGACCATCGCGGCGATCTTGGCCACGCCGCCGGCGCGGCTGGTGACCGCGGCATCGCCCACGCGGTTGACCGCGGTGCGCGAGGGATCGCCGTCGCCCTCGTACGGGCTCGAGTAGTACCGCGCCACCTCGACCGCGGTGACGGTGTCGATCTTCGACACCGTGCCGGCGGTCGAGTTGGCGATCCACACGAAGCTGAAGTCGTAGTCGGCGACGCCACCGCCCTCACCGGGGTGCAGCGACGGGCACAGCTCGGCCGGGTGCGCGCCGGTGTCGGGCGGCGTGTCGAGCTTGTCGCCGGTGCCGGACTCGGCCGCAGAACCGCTGTCGCCGGGGCCGGGCCCGATCGACAGCGCGGTGGTGTGGGCCTCGTCGCGGGGGCCCTCGCCACAGGCGAGCAGCCCCAGCGACGCGAGTGCGAGCGTCAGCCGGCGTTGTCGTGGCAACCCCAGATCTCCATCCGCAGCTCCCAGTCCCAGTCCGAGTTGATGTGCGTGCCGGTCCGGCGCACCGACCACCACGCGCCGGTCGTGAGCGGCACGTGCTGATCCTCGGGGATCACCTGCGAGGCGTTGAAGAGCTGATCGTCGCCGTCGAGCGCGAGCGCGCCCGAGAGCACGTTGGCGACCACGCCGACCGCCGGGAAGACCCAGCCGTCGACGCCGGGGATGTCGAGCGCGCCGGCCTGCTGCGCGGCCATGCCCACCGCCATCACGAGGTTGGCGTAGCCCTCGGCGGTGTCGGACTCGATGCAGTTGTACGTGATGAGCAGGTTGCCCTTGGGCGCCTCGGGTCCGCCCTGTCCCCAGACCACACCGCCCTCGAGCGGGTAGGTGTAGCTGTCGCCCTCGTCGAGCGCGCCGGTCTTGGGTGTGATCTTGATCTCCGACGCGCTCGAGGCCTCGGATGTGATCGCGCAGTAGACCTCGTCGTTGGCGAAGTCGTCGTCTTCCTCGTGCACGTCGAGCCGGGCCACGCGCACGCGCAGTCGCGGATCGTCGCACGGCGCGGCGGTCGGTCGCCGCTCGCCGGTGAGTCCGCCGTCGGCGGTCGCGGCCGGGCTCACCACCGCGGCGGCGAGATCGGCGACCGAGACCTGGGCCGCGCGCACCGGGTGCGCCGCGCGGAAATCCTCCGGCGCGTCCATGCCCGCGAGCGCGAGCTGTCGACGCAGCGCGGCCGTGGCGTCCTCGTGCTGCGCGAAGATGCCGCGCAGCTCGGTGACGAACGGCGGCTCGTCGGCCTGTGCGGGCGACAGCGCCGCGGCGATCAAGCGCGCCTCGACGCTGCCCTCGTCGATGTGGCGACGCAGCTGCGCCGCGAGCTCGTGCGGTGGCACCCACGCCATCGGGTCGTCGAGGAACTCCGCGTGCACGTCGATCACCGGCGGGATCTCGGCGCCCTCGCAGCTGGGCGCGAGCGTGCACGGCTCGCACGCACCACAGTCGGCCTCGCAGCTGTTGCAGTCCTCGTCGGCGGCACAGGTGCCGTCGCCGCAGGGGTCGCCCGCGGAGGTCGAGTCGCCGCCGCCGTCGCTGCTCTCGCTGGCGCTGGCATCACCACCGCCGCCGCCGCACTGACAGGTCTCGAAGCCGCTGCCGTCCTCGCGGCAGACCTGCACGCCCTGCACCCCGCCGGGGCACGGGCACTCGACCTGCGCCCCGGGCACGCACGCACCGCCGCCGCCCGAGCTATCGCTCGGATCGAACGTGGTCGTACCGCCCAGCGTCGCGTCGACGCGGCTGTCGTCACCGTCTGCGCACGCACCCAGGACTCCGCTGCCGAAGCCCAACACCGTCCAGAGGACGCACCGTGGTCCCATCGCCTGCCCCCGCCCGAAGGTACCAGTGCAACCCGGGCCGCGGTGGTTCGCGCGGCCGGCGCGATCGCGCACGAATTCGCGATCAGCCGCGCGGCTCGGGCATGCACAAGCCGCCGTTTTCGATCTGCGCCTGCGTGCGGAAGGTGTTGAGCAAGCCCCAGTGCTTGGGCTCGTGCTGCGGGATCGTGCCGTCCTCGCGCACGTTGGTGACGTGATAGCTGTGCTGATTCCAGATGCGGCGGCCCTGCACCCACCGGTCCTGCACGTCGCGGACCGCGCGCACGGTGAACTCGACCTGGCCCCCGAACAGCAGCGTGTTCGAGGCCACGAGGATTTCTGCCGAGCCGTCGTTGTCGATGTCCGCGACCGTCGGGTACTCGATGATCGTGCCGGACTTGTACGGCACCGACATCAGCACCGAGCCCACGTCGTCGAAGACGTAGACGGTGCTCTCGTCCATGTAGATGGCCTGGGCCACGCCCGCGCCGATGAAGTCGAACGCGGTGCCGCCCGATTGGCCGCTGGCATCGAGCACGCCCGCGGTCCACACGATGCTGCCGTCGGGATCGTAGATGCCGTAGTGCGAGGGATCCGCGGCACCGAACTCGCGATCGTCGTCGAGATCGTAGTTGTGGATGTTGACCGGGCGGTTCATGTCCGAGGGGTTGCCGGCCGGCGCGCTCGGGCCCCAGATGAGCGTGCCGTCGTGCTCGAACAACACGATGCCGTTCTCGACCGCGTAGAGCACCTCGGGCTCGGGATCGTCGTCGAAGTCCGCGACCTGGGGATGCGACCAGCCGAACTGCGCCTGCGGCACGTTCCAGTACAGCGAGCCGTCGGCGTGGAAGACCGCACCGGCCACGAGCACCTCCATCTGGTCGTCGCCATCGAGGTCCGCGATCGCGGTGGCGGAGTAGCTCGAGTCGTTGCCCTGACTCCACAGCAGCGCGCCGGTGTGATCGAACAGGTTGGCGCCCGCGGCGATCTCGACGTCACCGTCGGCGTCGACGTCGGCCAGCGCGATGGCGCTGGACTGCGCGCCGTTCCAGATCGCGGTGCTCTCCCACTTGAGCGTGCCGTCGTGCTCGAACGCGACCAGGTGCGCGGGGCCGTTGGGGCGGCTGGTCACGATCTCGACCATGCCGTCGCCGTCGATGTCGCCCAGCGCCGGGGTCCCGCCCCACTGCACCATCTCGTTGCCGGTGTCGAAGTGCGGCACGCCGGTGGCGCCGTCGAGCACGTAGATGCGCGCCGGCGGCGTGTCGCCCAGCGGGGGCCCGGCGACGACCACGACGTCGGGGATGTCGCACAGGTCGATCTCACCGTCGCCGTTGTCGTCGGTCATGTTGGCGACCAGCGGCGTGGTGATGGACTCGCGGAAGCCCTCCGGGCCCAGGAAGTCCCACTGCGTCTCGGGCTCGAACGCGTCGGGCGGCGCCGCGGCCATGCAGTCGCCGACCGCGTTCATGTCGTCTTCGACCTTGCACGACGGCGGCAGCACGCCGGTGGTGCCGCCGGTGGTCTCCTCGACCGGGATGTCGAACTTGGTGCCGTCGGTGCCGCTGTCGGCCGAGTCCGTCGCCGCGGTCGAGCTCATGCTCGCGCTGGCCGTGATGCTCGCGTCGGTGCTGCTGCCGTCGGTGCCCGCGTTCGTGAGCGAGCCCTGCGTGCCGTCGTTGCCGCCGCCTCCGCCGGGGTCGCCACAGGCCGCCGCGGTCGACCACACCAGCGCGCAGCAGCGCAGCACCCCGCGCCGCAGTCCACGACGTTGCCACCTCGACGCGATCGAGTCGTCCATGCCCTGCGATCACACTGCAACCGCCGCCGGGCCGCAAGCGCGGGTCGGCTTGGTACGATGCGCCGGTGCTCCGTGCGAAAGCGGCGCTGTTCGTTGCGCTCCTCTTCCCTTCCATCGGGCTCGCGGCCCCGCCGTCACGCCCGGCCCCGGCGCCCCACGCCGCGGCCTGGCGCGAGCCGGCGCCGACGTCGAAGGCGCAGACCCAGACCGATCCGCTCGCGGTCACGACCGTCGTGCTCGACAACGGCCTGACCGTGCTGCTCAGCGAGAACCACGAGCGGCCCGAGGTCTTCGGTGCGGTGGTGGTGCGCACCGGCGGCAAGAACGACCCGCCCGACAACACGGGCATGGCGCACTACCTCGAGCACATGCTGTTCAAGGGCACGCAGTCGCTGGGCACGACCGACTGGCAGGCCGAGCGCCCGCTGCAGCAGACGATCGAGGCGCTCTACGATCGCCTCGCCACCGCCACGCCGTCGCAGCGCAAGGCCATCCAAAAGGAGATCGCGCGCGCGGTCGCGGCGTCGTACCACCACGTCGTGCCCGGCGAGCTCGATGCGCTGCTGGGCCAGATCGGCAGCACCGGCGTCAACGCGTTCACGACCTACGACGAGACCGTCTACCACAACACCTTCCCCGCGTCGCAGCTGCGGCCGTGGCTCGAGATCTACGCCCATCGCTTCCAGCAGCCGGTGTTCCGCCTGTTCCCCACCGAGCTCGAGGCGGTCTACGAGGAGAAGAACATCGCCATCGACACCACCGGCTACGAGCTGTTCCGCCAGTTCATGCGCGAGGCCTTTCCCCACCACCCCTACGGCAGCAACGACATCCTCGGCGAGGTCGAGCACCTCAAGCGGCCGTCGCTGTCGGCCATGCGCGCGTACTTCGATCGCTGGTACGTGCCCGGCAACATGGCGCTGGTGCTGTCGGGCGACTTCGACACCACCGCCGCGATCGCGGCGATCGGCGAGACCTTCGGGCAGTGGCCGCAGCGGCCCATGCCCGAGCCGCCGGCGCGGCGCATCGATCCGTTCGCGCGCGGCGAGGTCGCGTCGGTGCGGCTGTCGCCGATCCGCGTCGGCGCGGTCGCGTTCCGCACGCCACCCGAGGCGCACCCCGACTACGCCGCGCTCGCGGTGGTGCGACGGCTGCTGTCCAACGACCAGCGCTCGGGCCTGGTCGATCGTCTGTCGGACGAGGGCAAGGTGCTGCTCGCGATGCACGTGCCCGCGGACCTCGCCGACGACAACCTCGACGTCGTCGCGTACGCGCCGCGGCTGCTGACGCAGTCGTTCCGCGGCGCGGAGCGGCTGGTGCTGCGGCAGTTCGCGCGCATCGCCGCCGGTGACTTCGACGACCGCGACTTCGAGGCCCTGCGCACCGGGCTGCTGTCGGAGGCCGAGCTGAAGTGGGAGGACAACCGCGAGCGCGCGCTGGCCATGGCCCACGCCTTCGTCGCGCGCGGCGGCTGGCACGGCCACCTCGACTACCTCGATCGGCTGCGCGGCCTGACCAAGGCCGACGTCGTGCGCGCGGCCAAGCGCATGTTCGACGCGCCGCACCTGACGCTGCGCTCGCGCGCGGGCTATCCCGACAAGCAGCGGCTCGACAAGCCCAGCACGCCCGCGGTCGCGGCGCGGCCGGGCGCGCACTCGGAGTTCTGGCGGCACATGCAGCAGGTGCCCGGTGACGCGCCGCGGCTGCGCACCATCGACGTCGCGACCGAGCTGCAGACCCTGGCGGTGCGCCCGGGCCTGACGCTGGTCCGCAACGCCAACCCGCGCAACGACATCTACACGCTCGAGCTGCACTTCGGCGTCGGCACCGAGGCCTTGCCCGAGCTCGACATGCTCGACGACCTGCTGCCGCGCATCGGCACCTTCGACACCGATCGCGCGGCGCTGCGGCGCGCGCTGTTCCGCATCAGCACCACGCTGACGGCCAAGGCCGAGCCCGACCGCTTCGTGGTCACGCTGCAGGGGCCCGAGCAGCACCGCGACCGCGCACTCGAGCTGCTGAGCGAGCTCATGACCGAGGCCGAGGTCGAGCGCCGGCCGCTGCGGCAGGTGCGGCGCGAGATCTGGGGCTACCGCCGCATCGGTCGCAAGGACGCGCGCAACGTCGGCGACGCGCTGCGCGAGGCCGTGGTCTACGGCGACAACGCCGAGCAGCGCCGCGCGATCGGCCCCGCGCGCGCGCGCGGCATCGGTCCGCGTCGACTCGAGCGCGCGTGGGCCCAGCTGCAGCGCTACGAGGTCGAGGCGCGCTACGTCGGCCGTGCCGGCGCGTCCGAGGTCGGTCGCGCACTGGCGCGGGCGTTGCCCGAGGTCGAGTCGCCGCGGCCACGCACGCCGCCGGTGATCTACCCGCGCACGCTGCCGCGCGAGACCACGGTGTTCTTCGTGCCGCGCCGCGACGCGGTGCAGACGCAGCTGTGGTTCGCGGTCGACGGCGAGCCGGTGCCGATGGATCAGCGCGCCGCCGCCGACGCGTTCGCCGAGTACTTCGGCGGTGGCATGGCGGGGCTGGTGTTCCAGGAGATCCGGGAGTACCGCGCGCTGGCCTACTCGGCCCACGGCAGCTACGAGCGCGATCCGTCGCCGCAGGCCAAGGGGCACCTGTTGGGCTACGTCGGCTGCCAGGCCGACAAGACCTTCGACGCGCTCGACGTGATGCTGGGGCTGGTGACGGCGCTGCCGCGCAAGGCCGAGCGCGTCGAGCTGGTGCGACCGGCGTTGGTGCGCTCGCAGGAGACCGCGAGCCCGCCGTTTCGCGGCCTGCAGGCCGAGGTCGAGCGCTGGCGTCGGCAGGGCTACGACGGCGATCCGCGGCCGGGCCTGCGCAAGCAGTACGAGACCATCGACTACGACGACATCGAGCGGTTCTACCGCGAGCACGTCGCCGGGCGTCCGGTCGCGATCATGGTGGTGGGCGATCCGCGACGCGTCGATCCCGAGCGGCTGGCGAAGTACGGCAAGCTCGTGCGCGTGCGCGAGGGCTCGCTGTACCGCCGCTGATGCGCGTGTGCCTCAGCCGCGCAGCAGGCCCAGCACCTCCGGCAGCAGCGTGCCGTTGGTCGCGAGGGCCTCGCGCGCGGTGTGGGTCGCGCGGCCGTCCCAGTCGGTGAAGCTGCCGCCGGCCTCGACCACGCAGGGCATGCACGCGGCGTTGTCCCAGATGCTCATGACCGGATCGAGCACGATCTCCGCGCGCCCGGTCGCGACCAAGGCGTAGGCGTAGGCGTCGGACCAGCCGCGGTCGAGCAGGCACGCCGCACGCACGCGCTCGAACGCGGGGCCGCGACCGTGATCGTGGATGAGCTTGGTGCCGCAGGTGCACACGCGCGCCTCGGACACGCGCGCCGCGTTCGACACCCGCGCGCGTCGGCCGTTCCACCAGCAGCCCTGGCCGCGCGCGGCCCACACGGTCTCGCCCAGCGCGGGCAGGTGGATCACGCCCGCGACCATCTCGCCCTGCCACTCGAAGCCGACCAGCACCGCGTACAGCGGCACGCCGCTGATGAACGACACCGTGCCGTCGATGGGGTCGAGGATCCAGCGTCCGGGATCGCGACCGAGGGTCTCGCCGAACTCCTCGCCGAGGATGCCGTGGCTGGGGAAGGCCTGCTCGATGCGCTTGCGCAGGCGCTCCTCGGCGCCGCGATCGGCGACGGTGACGGGCGTGCGATCGGCCTTGAGCTCGTGCGGTGTGCCGGCGTTGAAGTAGCCCAGGGTGAAGGCACCCGCGAGCTGGGCACTCTCGACCGCGAACGCGGTCAGCTCTCGGAGTTCGTCGGCGTCCATCGCGGGCCGCAGCATAGCGGCATCGCGGCGCGAACGCGGCGGCTCGCGCCCGGGCTCGCATGGGCCGGGCACGGATGGCCCGCGCCCGTGCCATGGCGAGGGGTGAACCTGCTCGCGCGCGCCGGGTCCGGTGCGGCGGAGCGAAAAACCGGAGGTCGTCATGATCAGGCATGGTCGCCGCGCGCTCGCGTCGCGCGGACTGGGTGTGGTGTTGCTGGCGTCGGCGTGCGGTCGGCTGGGGTTCGGTGAGGCCACCGATCAGCTCGACGGCTCGTCGAGTGGAAGCGGCAGCAGCAGCGTCGGCGACGAGAGCACCGCCGCGACGACGATCCTCACCGGCGACGACGGTCGCGGCAGCGACAGCGACGGCGGCGGCACCGGCTCGTGCTGTGCGGTGCAGGCCGGGCCCGGCTGCGACGACACCGCGGTGTCGGCGTGCGTGTGCCACCGCGATCGCTACTGCTGCGAGGCCGCGTGGGACGACGTCTGCGTCAGCGAGGTCGTGACGTTCGACTGCGGCGTGTGCCTCGAGCCCGGCACCTCCGGTGACCCCACCAGCGGCGGCGAGAGCAGCGGCGGCGGCGAGGTCACGACCGGCACGACCGGCACGTCGACGAGCTCGGACACCAGCGGTGGCACCACCTCCGGCAGCGAGAGCAGCGGTGGCGGCGAGAGCAGCAGCGGCGTACCGCCCGACAACATCGAGGGCTGCTGCTACAGCCACGACTCGACCGGCTGCGAGTACCCGTCGATCGTCGACTGCGTGTGCGCGGCGCACCCGAGCTGCTGCAGCGACGCGTGGGCGCAGTCCTGCGTCGATGCGATCGGTCAGCTCGGCTGCGGCGTGTGCCCGCCCTGAGGCGGGCACCGCCTCGCGTCGGCTACGGACAGTCGGTGTCGTAGCCGGCGCGGAACGTCCGCCCGCTCTCGAACGTCATCAGGTGCGTCTGGCCGCCGTAGAGGCCGTACGTATAGAGGTTCGAGCCGTCGATGAGCGTGGTGCCCGAGGGCGAGGTGCAACCGCCCAGGCAGGTCCAGTTGCCGCCGTCGAAGGTGTCGGTCGCGAACGGGATGGGATAGTAGGTCGTGTTGACCGCGCGCACGCCGGTGCCCTGCGGGTCGGCGATGTTGCCCTCGGCGTCGAGCAGCGCCTGGTAGGTGTCGCGCACGATCACCACCGGATCGAGCTCGCCCGCGGGGATCGCCGACAGCTCGGCCTCGTTGTGCCAGGTGCCGCCGATGTACGCGCCCGCGTCCGCGAGCTTGATGTACGACTCGCCGGTGTACGGCGCGTTCGCGGTCAGCGTCGGCGGGCCCGCGAGCACGAGGTAGTCGTCGGGCCCGCTGCCCTGCAGCGAGAAGCCCATGCGCAGGCGGAACGGCGGCGGGAAGGTCTCGCCGAGCACCGGCATCGTGTCCCACGGCAGCGGTCGCTCCCAGAGCTCGACGTGCATCACGATCTGCCCGTTTTCGACCCACAGGTAGCCCGAGGCGAGCGTGGTCGTCGCGCAGTCGGCCGAGGTCTCGCTCCACAGGAAGTTGCCCTGGTCGTCGATGTCGATCACCGAGTCGAAGCCGTTGGGCTGATCCCAGTTGAGGCCCCAGACGCCGATCAGATCGAAGTCGAGGATGTTGGTGCCGAACGGCGGTGCGTCGGGGAAGCCACCGCCGCCGCCGGTGGGATCGGTGGTGCTGCCGGTGGCGGTGGGATCGGTGGTGCTGCCGGTCGCGGTCGGATCCGTGGTCGCCGTGGGATCGGTGGTGCTGCCGGTGGCGGTGGGGTCCGTGGTCGCCGTGGGATCGGTGGTGCTGCCGGTGGCGGTGGGATCGGTGGTCGCCGTGGGATCGGTCGTGCCGGTCGTGGTCGCGCTCGGATCGGTGCTCGAGCTCGCGTCGGTGGTGACGGTGCTCTCGGTCGTGCTGGTGCCGGTCTCGGTCGCGGAGGTCGCGGTGGGATCGGTGTCGCTGGTCGTGAACGACGTCGGGCCGGACGTGACGTCGCCGGTGATGTCGCCGGTGACGCCCGAGTCGACGCTGGTCGTCGCGCTCGTCACCGTGCTCGTGGGTCCGCTGGCGTCCAGCGAGCCGAAGGTGCCGTCGCTGATCGACGTCACGTCGCCGGTGCCGGTGGTGCCGGTGCCGTCGCTGGCGGCGCTGGTGCTGTCGTCGTTGCACGCGGCCAGCGCCATCGGCAGGACCATCGAGCACATGCGAGCAGTGAGCGGGAGCGCGGTACGACGCATGTCGGGGGCGATGGTCGCAGCCGGGTGGTTTCGTGTCGCGTTCGCCATGGCAGGTCTTCTTCCGCGTGGGCGGCCCGACGCCGTCGTGCGGGCGGGCTCCTTCCGGCTTCATCGCGCGGCGCGCGGTCGCGCGAAATGGCCAAGTCGGGCCGCGTGCGCTCGGCGGGCGCGCCGCCCTTGTGGCGGGGGTCGGACCGCAGGGCGAACGCAGGTTCGCGAACGGTTTGCGGTCGGAGCGTGGGCTCGTCTACGCTTGCGGGCCCATGACGACGCCGCTGCTGCTCGACGTCGCGGCGGTCATCGCCGGCGCACTCCCGCCCCAGGCCGCGGTCGATCCCGCCGAGCTGGCGCAGTGGCTGTCGCGCCCGCCCGATCCCGCGCTCGGTGATCTCGCGCTGCCGTGCTTCAAGTTCGCCAAGGCCCTGCGCAAGGGGCCGCCGCAGATCGCCGCCGAGCTCGCCGCCGCACTGGCGGGCTCGCCGTCGTTCGCGCGGGTCGAGCCCGCGGGCGGCTACGTGAACCTGACGCTGCAGCTGGGTGCGGCCGCGGCGATCGTGCTGCCGCCGCTGCTGCGCGGCCCGCTGACGGTCCAGGTCACCCGCCGCGAGCGCGTGATGGTGGAGTACTCGCAGCCCAACACGCACAAGGCCTTCCACGTCGGGCACATGCGCAACCTGTGCCTGGGCGACGCGTTGGTCCGACTGCTGCGCGCCGACGGCTACGACGTCATCGCGGCCAACTACCTCGGCGACGTCGGGGCCCACATCGCCAAGTGCTTGTGGTGGTACCTCGACGTGCTCGACGACGCCGGTCGCGTGCCGCCGGCGGCCGCGCGCGGCGAGTGGCTCGGCGAGCTCTACGGCGCGGCCAGCAACCAGCTGTCCGCTTGGGAAGACGCTGCCGCCACCGGCGACGCCGCAGCCGCGGCCGCGCTGGCGCGGGCCAAGGCCCGCACCACGGAGATCCTGCTCGCGCTCGAGGCCCGCGACCCCGAGCTGACGCGCGTGTGGCAGCAGACCCGCGCGTGGTCGCTGGCCGACTTCGACGAGATCTATCGCTGGTGCGGCGTCGAGTTCGACCGCGTCTTCTACGAGAGCGAGGTCGACGAACCCGGCCTGCGCCTGGTCGACGAGTTCCTGGCCAAGGGCGTGTTCGTGCAGAGCGACGGCGCGGTCGGCATCGTCAACGACGAGATCAAGCACATGCCGTTCTTCATGCTGCGCAAGCGTGACGGCACCAGCCTCTACGCCACCAAGGACCTCGCGCTGGCGCGGCTCAAGTTCGAGGAGCACCGCATCGATCGTTCGATCTACGTCGTCGACTCGCGGCAGAGCGATCACTTTCGCCACGTGTTCCTGACCCTGCGCAAGATGGGCTTCCCCCAGGCCGAGCGCTGCGAGCACGTGCCCTACGAGATGGTGGAGCTGCCCAGCGGGCCCATGGCCACGCGCAGCGGCAACGTGATCCTGTTCCGCGCGCTGCGCGAGCGCATGGTCGGCCACGTGCTGTCGCACTACCTCGCGAAGTACCGCGGCGAGTGGCCCGACGAGGAGATCGAGACCTGCGCGCACCTGCTGGCGCTGGGCGCCATCAAGTACGGCATGCTCGCGCGCGACGTGAACCAGAAGATCGTCTTCGATCTCGAGGCCTGGCTCGAGCTCGAGGGCAACACCGGGCCGTACCTGCAGTGGACCATGGCGCGCAGCGGTTCGATCCTGCGCAAGGGCCAGGAGCAGGGCCTGGCGGTCGATCTGGCGCTGCTGCAGGATCCCGCGCGGCTGCGCGAGGTCCTGGGCGCCCTGGGCCAACCCGAGGAGCGCGAGTTGGTCACCGCGCTCGACGGACTGCGGCCCGCGCTCGCGCAGGCTGCGGCGGGCCTGCGCCCCTCGGTGGTGTGCGGCTACCTGCACGAGCTGGCGAAGTCGATGAACCGCTTCGCGACCTCGAAGCAGTGCCGCGTTCTGCAGAGCGAGGGCGACGTCCGCACCGCGCGCCTGCTGCTGGTCGCGGCCTCGCACGAGGCGCTGCGTTGGGGCCTCGCGCAGCTGGGCATCGTCGCACCGCCGCGGCTGTGAGATCGCGCAGGCACCCGTGCCCGCGCGTGGCCAGCCAGTCGTGATAATCGCAGCGATTGCATGGCCGATGATTCCCGCACTCCCGTGATCGTCGACGCGATCCGCACGCCCATCGGGCGCCTGCGTGGCGCGCTGTCACCGGTACGCCCCGACGATCTCGCCGCGTTCGTCGTGCGCATGATCGCCGAGCGCAACCCCGCGGCGATCGAGCAGGTCGAGGACGTGATCTTCGGTGCGGCCAACCAGGCCGGCGAGGACAACCGCAACGTCGGACGCATGGCCGCGTTGCTCGCCGGGCTGCCGATCGAGGTGCCGGGCGTGACCGTGAACCGGCTGTGCGGCTCGGGCATGGAGGCGGTGCTGCACGCGGCCAAGGGCGTGATCGCCGGCGAGGGCGAGGTCTACGTCGCCGGCGGCGTCGAGAGCATGACGCGCGCGCCGTTCGTCATGCCCAAGGCCGACGAGGCCTTCGCGCGCAAGGCCGAGGTCTTCGACACCTCGCTGGGCTGGCGCATGATCAACCCCGCGATGCAGCGGCTGTACCCGATCGAGACCCTGGGTGAGACCGCGGAGAACGTCGCCTCGCGCTACGAGGTCAGCCGCGCCGATCAGGACGCGTGGGCGCTGGCGTCGCATCGCAAGGCCGCGCGCGCGCAGGACGAGGGCTGGTTCGACGACGAGATCGCGCCGATCGAGGTGCCGCGGGGCAAGGACGAGGAACCGCTGCGCGTGAGCGCCGACGAGGGTGTGCGTCGCGACAGCACGCTCGAGAAGCTGGCCAAGCTGCCGGCCGCGTTCCGCAAGGGCGGCACCGTGACCGCGGGCAACAGCTCCTCGCTCAACGACGGGGCCTCGGCGCTGCTGGTGCTGTCGATGGCCAAGGCGCGCGCGCTCGACCTGCGGCCGCTGGCGCGCATCGTGTCGTGGGGCCACGCCGGCGTGCACCCCGGCGAGATGGGCATCGGTCCGGTGCCGGCCAGTCGCAAGGCGCTCGAGCGCGCGGGGCTCACCGCGCGGGATCTCGACGCGGCCGAGCTCAACGAGGCCTTCGCGAGCCAGGTGCTGGCGTCGCTGCGCGCGCTCGAGCTCGACCCCGACAAGGTCAACGTGCAAGGCGGCGCGATCGCGCTGGGCCACCCGCTGGGTTGCTCGGGCGCACGGATCCTGACCACCTTGGTCTACGGGCTGCAGCGCACCCGCGGCCGCTGGGGCCTGGCGACGATGTGCATCGGCGTCGGCCAGGGCATCGCGTGCGTGGTCGAGCGGCTGTGATTTGGCCGGGCGCGGCCAGCTGGCATACGATGTCGGCCATGACGCTTCGCCCCTCGCTCGCGCTGGGATCCCTGCTGCTCGCGCTGTCCGCTTGCCCGGCCGACTCGGGCGGCGACAGCGACACCGAGTCGAACATGATGACCGACGGCAGCGAGTCGGCTGCCGACAGCTCGGCCAGCGCCACCGGGGGTGACGACGCGGCGGCGCTGGGTTGCGCCGTGCCCGAGGAGATCGACGGCACCAACGGCGCGAGCATGGCGCTGCAGGACGCCTGGGGTGCGGCGTGCAGCAACGACGCCGAGTGCGTCGCGCTCATCGGCGATGGCGCGGTGTGCCTGACCCAGGCGGTGGTCTTCGAGCTGCCGCTGGGCTACTGCAGCAAGCCCTGCATGTTGCCCGACGCGAACACGCGCTTTGTCGCCGACGATCCCATGTGTGACGCCGCCGGCGGCGTGGCCTGCGTGGGCGCCAAGGGCACGTTCGAGTACTGCGCCAAGCTCTGCACCGACGACATGCAGTGCGAGCGCGACGGCTACATCTGCCGGCAGATGCCGCTCATCTCCCAGGCCGAGGATCCGTCGCTGTGCCTGATGCCCGATTGCTGCATGGGCACCTGCGATCCCAACGACTGATGCCGCCGCGGCTGACCGGCGGACCCACCGGCACCGAGCTGGCGCGCCGCGGCTTCTCGCTGCGGCCGCCGTCGTACTCCGCGGCCGCGAACCTCGAGGTGCCCGCGCTGGTCGAAGCCATCGCCGCGGACTGGGCCGGCGCCGGCGCGACGCTGCTGACGATCAACAGCACCTGCGCGCACCGGCACTGGGTCGGCGACGCCGTGGCACGGCACTGCGAGGCCGCGGCCGCGCTCGCGCGCGCCGGTGCGCCCAAGGTGACGCTGGCGGGTTCGCTCGCGATGTTGCCGGCGAGCGTGGCCACGGCGCAGCGCGACGCGCAGTACCGCGAGACCGCGATCGCCCTGGTCGCGGCCGGCGTCGACGTGCTGCTGCTCGAGGCCTTCGTCGACGTCGACGAGGCCGCGCGGGCGCTGGGGGCCACCGCGGGGCTGCACCCGCGGCGATGGCTGGGTTTCGTGCCGCTGGCGGTGCCCGAGCGCGCGTCGTTGCGTGCGCTCGCGGCCGAGGTCGAGTGTCTCGCGCTGCACTGCTGCGACACCGACGCGCTGTCGTCCGCGCTGGACCGTGGCGACGGGCTGGTGCGCGCGGCCTATCCCAGCCGCGCACCGACGCAGGACCACGACGCATTCGCGGCCGCGCTGGCCGGGCTCGCGCGACGGCACGCGTTGTCGTGGGTGGGTTGCTGCTGCGGTGGTACGCCGCAGACGCTGGCCGCGCTGGGCCGCGCGCTCGCGTGAGGCCGCGCGATCACTTCGACGTCGTCGCGAGCTCCGACAGCACCGCCGCACGGTCGGGGTGCTCGGGGCCCAGCGCGGCTTCGAACACCGCGTCGGCGCGCTGCAGCAGCGCGCGCGCGACCTCGCGGTGTCCCAGCGCAAGCTCGGTGCCCGCGAGTCGCTGCAGTGCGCGGCCGAACGCGGGATGCTGCTCGCCCCAGCGCTGCTGCCCGATCGCGACCGCCTGCTCGAGGTCGGCGCGCGCGGCCTCCAGCTCGCCGGCGTGCGCGAGCACGGTGCCGCGCGTGAGCAGGCGCTCGGCGTCGCCGATGCCCTCGCCATCGCCCATGCGCGCGTCCTCGACCTCGGCGACGCGCAGCCACGTGCGCGCGTCGTGGCCGGCGCCCGCGGTCGCGTCGAGCACCCGCGCCGCCGCGGTCGCGCTGCGCTCGGCGAGCTCGAGCTCGTTGGCGCCGCCGCCGATGAAGTAGGCGTCGCGCAGCGCGACGACGGCCGCGGGGCCATCGCCGAGCTGCTCGCGCGCGAGCCCCACGGCGAGGTGCGCCGCCGCGACCAGCGACGGAGTCGACAGCGCGAGCGCCTGTTGCAGCGCGCGCTCGGCCTGCGCGAGGCCCTCGCGCGGATGACCGAGAGCCGTCTGCGCCCACGCGGCGGCGATCGGCACGCGCACGGCGTGGACGAGCCCGTCGGGATCGGAAGGTGGTGCGGGCAATCGTGCGAGGCGCTGCGCGTCGATGCACGCTGCCGCGGGCTGCAGCGCGGCCACGGCCCACGCGGCGGTGCGCACGGTGGCCGCATCCGCGTGCTGCAGCGCGTCGGTCAGCGCGGCGAGCTCGAGCCGGCGCTGCTCGAGGCACCACTGCGATCGCGCGTGCGTGTCCGGACTCCAGCGCGCCTCGACCCGCAGCGCGCGGCAGGCGGTCGCGCTCGCCTCGGTCCACTCGCGGGCGACGGCATCGAGCCGCGGCAGCACGCGCGCGGCGGTGTCGGCCGCGTCGTCGAGCCCGGTCGCGACGATCGCATCGCGGACGTTTCCGCGGGTCGCCGGGTCCCAGGCGCTGCCGTGCGCGGCCGCGGCGTCGCACTGCCGCCCGTCGCGGAGCCGCAGCAGTTCGCGGCCGGCCGCGGCCGCCAGCGCCACGCCGACGCACGCGCCGACCACGAGCGCCGTGCGTCGTCGTCGGACGCGACCGCGAACGCGCTCGAGCGCGGCGACCAGCGCGTTCATCGTGGGCCAGCGCGCCTGCGGCTGCCGTGCGAGTCCGCGTTCGAGCGCACGCCGCAACCACGGGGGTGTGCGAGCGCTGCGCGGCCACTCGCGCAGGCGGCCCTGGCTCACCGCGGTCGCGAGCTCGGGCAGCGAGTCGCCCGCGAACGGTCGCTCGCCGCAGATCGCCTCCCACGTCGCGACGCAGAACGCGAACTGATCGCTGAGCGCATCCGCGGGCGCGCCGGCGTGTTGCTCCGGCGCCATGTAGGCCGGCGTGCCCACGATCGTGCTGGCGGTGGTGAGCTCGAGCGCGAGCGTCGACGCCGGTGCGGCCGCGCGGTCGGTCGCCGGGGTCGCGGCCGCGCGCGCGAGCCCGAAGTCCATCACGCGCACGCGGCCGTCGGCGCCGACCATCACGTTGTCGGGCTTGAAGTCGCGGTGCACCAGGCCCTTGGCGTGGGCCGCCGCGATGCCGCGCGCGGCCTCGACCATGGTGTCGAGGATCTCTTGCCACCGCCGCGGCTGCGCGAGCCAGCGCGTCAGCGTCTCGCCCTCGACGTACTCCATCGCGAGGAACACCGACGCCGCGCCACCGCCGGCGCCGCCGGGCGGGTCGAAGCTGCCGACGTCGTGGATCGCGACCACGTTGGGGTGGGTCAGCTGCGCCAGCGCCTGGGCCTCGCGCAGCAATCGTCGATGGCGATCGTCGCTGCTGCCGTCGGCGTACAGCACCTTGAGCGCGATCTTGCGGTCGAGCTGCGGATCGAAGGCCGCGTAGACCACACCCATGCCACCGGAACCGATGCGGCCGAGCACGAGGTAGCGGCCCACGGTGACGGCGGCGGGCGGCTCCTCGAACAGCCGCATCCGTGCCTTTCGCCGCGCGAGCTCGAGCTGCAGCGGATCCTGTCGCGCGCGGCCGATCGCACGCCAGCGTCCCCCGTCGGGCGGACCCGCGGTGGCGCTGGCAGTGGTGGATTCGCCGGCCATGGCTCGCGAGACTAGCATCCGTCTGCGTCGCGCCTCACGGCGGGGACACGCGCAGCGTCAGGCGCGGCGCGTGCTCTTGGCCTGCGATCGAGTCGAACCATCCGACCTCCTCGCCGCTGCCGTCGAGCACGTCCTCGCCGATCCAGAACTGCACGTGCGCGCCCGCGGCGAGACCACCGTGGGTGTCGACCAGACTCTGCAGCAGCGGCGCGAGATCGGGGGTCGCGTTGGGGCCGGGCTGTTGCCACGGCAGTCCGCCGAGCTCGGGCCAGCGCACCGAGTCGTCCGACAGCACCACGGCGCCGCCGTCTTGGGGGTAGTCGGAGGTGCCGCTGACCACCGGAGCGTCGGGCGTGTCCTGGACCCACACGCGCAGCGCATAGGCGCCGCCCCACGCGTACTCGTCGTGGCCGGCGAGCTCCAACGTCGCGTGCTCGACGACCGCGCCCGCGGGCAGGGCCGCGGGCAGCTCGAAGCGGATGTACGCGTAGTACTGCGCGCCGTTGGGGAACTGGCCCAGATACTGGTGCCCGTCGGCGTTGTCCTCGCCCGAGGGATACCAGTGCGCGCTGTAGCCCTGCGCTGCGGGGTACATCGCGCCGTCGTCGAGGTTGTCGCCGGGCGTCAGCGGTCCGAAGCTGCCGCCGTCGCCGGTGCTGCCGACGGTGTCGTCGCTGCCGGTGCTGCCGTCGTCGCTACCGGTGCTCGCGCCGCTGGTGCCCGCGTCGGTCGAGCTGCCGGCGCTCGCGTCCGCGGCATCGGTCGCATCGCCGCTCGCGGCGTCGTCCGACGCGTCCGCGCGCGTGGTCGAGCCGGCGTCCGGGTCACCGGGCCCGAGGTACGACTCGGAGAAACACCCGAGCCAGGCCATCGAGGAGAGCGCGAGGATCGACCGGCTTCGCATGACTGCAGTCGTCCTGAGGCGAGCCGCGGCGGCTTTGATCACCGCCCGCGAAACTTTTTTTCGCGGCCGTCGCCGCGGACCGCGCCCTCAGGCCTCGGCGTCGCCGACCGCCGGGCCCACCAGCGCGGCCCAGCCATCGAGGGTCGAGCGCGTGCTCGCGAGGCAGTTGGGCGTCTGTGCGATCGCCTCGACCTCGCGCCGCAACCGCTCGAGCGCGAGCCGCAGGCGGCTGCGCACCGTGCCCGCCGGGATCCCCAGCGCAGCGACGAGATCACGGCCGCGCAGGCCCTCGATGTAATAGAACTCGACCACGAGCTGCTGCTCGAGCGGCAGGCGTTGCAGCGCCTCGAACAGCACGCGCTCGTCCTCGTGCCGCGCCGCTGCGGCGCTGGGGCTGGTGCCCAGGTCGCGCAGCGACAGCTCGGCGACGTCGCACGGCGGACCCTCGCGACCGCGCCGCTCGAAGAAGCGGTACAGCTCGTGCCGCGCGATGGCGAACAGGTACGCGCGGAAGCTCGACTCGCCGCGGTACGCGACGCCGCCGTGGATGCAGGCGGCGAAGGTCTGCTGCACGAGGTCGTCCGCCGCGTCGCCGACCTTGCTCGCGAAGAAGCCGTAGAGCACCTCGAAGTGGCGCTCGAACAGCGCGCTGCCGGCCTTGGCGTCGCCGTCCCGCCAGGCCTGCAACAGCTCGGGATCCGGGCGCTCGGTCACGGCGACAGCGTAACAAAGAGTCGCGCTGTCGGGCGTGGGGCCGCGGCGGTGCGGCCCCACGCCCGTGGCGTTCACGGTGAAGGCGGACAATCCGGCTTGGGCCGGATGATGATGTCCGGCACCACCGGGGTCATCGCGGCCGCGGCGTTGCGACGCGCGCTGCTCGAGATCACCACGCGCTCGGCGTCGCCGTCGATCGACAGCTGCGCCACACCGCGGTTGGTCTCGACGCGCACGGGCGCGCCGCCGTCGGTCGCAACCGCGACGAGCCACTCGCCGCTCGAGTCGTGCAGCGCGACCGGCACCGTCTCGGCGCCGCCGGTGTACACCACCAGATCACCGTCGAGCGTGATCCACTGGTTGCCGTCGAAGGCGTGGACGAGCCCGGTGTCGAGGTCGATGTCGATCTCGACCTTGGCCTCGTCGCAGTCCTTGTCGGCCGCCGGCGCGGGCGCGGCCGCCTCGACGCGCGCGGCCGCGGGCGACAGCAGGGGGAAGAGCAGGGTGAGGGTTGCGAGTGCGTGCATGCAGCAGGAAACGCCGCGCGCACGCGCCCGGATCACGGCCGCGCGAACGGCTGCGCGATCGCGGGCAGATCGACGTGCTCGAGGTGCGCCTCGTAGTCGTCGCCGAGCGCGACCGTCCCGCCTTCGCCGCCGTGCCGGCCCAGGATGAACGTCGAGGCCAGCTCGATGCCGGCCTCGGCGTATGCGGCGATGTCCGTGGTCGCGTTGCCGTACGCGAGCTCGGGCAGCAGGCCCATCCACTCCAGCTCCGCGAGCGTGTCGGCCTTGAACGCGCCCACGCCCGATTGCGTGGGCAGGATCTGCGCGGTGCGTCGCGCGGTGATCACCGGGCCCGCGGCCATGCCCTGCGCCTCGAGCCACGCGCGGCTCTTGCCCGTGAGCCAGTACGGCCGACCGGTGAGATACACGGGGATGTAGCCCTGCGCCGCGCGAGCCCGCGTGGTCGGTGCTGCGCCCGCGCGCGCGTCGGGGGTGGTGCCCGCGAGGATCGGGCGGAAGAGGTCGTCGAGCAGATCCTCGAAGAGCTCCCAGTCGCTGGTCGTGAGCGTGCCGTCGATGTCGAACACCGCGAGTCGGGTGCCGACCGGCAGCACCCACAGGCTCGCGCGCGCGAGCGTGCCGTCGCCCTCGACCCGAAGGTGCAGCGCGAACTGGCCGGCGCCCGGCAGCCGATCCCACGGCAGCGTCAGCGCGATGCGGCCGTCGTCGTCGGTGCGGGCACGGCCCAGGCGCACCAGAGTCTCGCAGTCGTCGAGGAAGACCTCGACCCACTCGTCCTCGAGATCCTTGCTCAAGGATCCGTACGCCAGCTTCGCGCGCACCGTCGCGTCGGCCTCGTCGGTGGTCACGACGTCGTCGGCGGTGTGCCACGCGGATGCGAACGAGATCAGCGTCGAGCTGGTGTGGCGGAAGCTCGACACCTTCGTCGCGGCCGGCGGCGGCGCGTCGGTGCAGACCGCGAAGCCGACCTGCTCGCGGGGTTGCCCGGGTTCGGGCCCGAGTCCACGGGGATCGGCCTCGGCGGCGCACCCGAGCAACAGCAGCGCGAGCAGGGCAGGGCACTTCATGGCCGCCCACCCTACAAGCGCCGCGCCACGTTGCACACGCGGGAAATCGCGGCGATGCGTAGCTCGCTGTAGCGCGATCTTGGGCAAGTCGCCCAACTCCGCGCGGCGATGCCCGCGAGACGGTGCACGCAGGTGCACCGCGCGCGGGCGGACGGCGCGCTCAGATCGACTGGCAGGCAGCGACGGCCTCGTCGCGCAGCTTCGCGTCGACGAAGGTGCCGCCGCGGCAGTAGACGTTCTTGGCCGCGCGGTACATCACGAAGCTCGGCGAGCCCTTGTCCTCGGCGTCGCTCATGTCCTTCGACGTGCCCACGATGATCCAGCCGCCGTCGTTGGCCTCTTGCTTGTCGACCTTGGTGTACAGAAAGCCCATGTCCTGGAAGTTCTGGTCTTCCTGCAGCTTCTTGGCGTAGTCCGCGACGTCGCTGGGACGGTCGTCCGGCATGAAGTCCACGTAGAAGCGGTTGGGCGCGTTGGTCCCGTCGCCGGCGGGCGTGTACTTCTCGAACGTCCAGCTCTCGAGCGCCTCGTTGTACTGGCCCTCCCAGCCGGTCGCGTTCGCCAGCTTGAGCGCCTTCATGTCGATCTTCTCCTTGGGCGCCGGCGGGGCATCGGCCTTGGGCGCATCCGCGGCGGCGGGCTCGACCCCGGCCTTGGCGACCTTGGCATCGCCGCCCTTGGCGTCGGCCTTGGGATCGGCCTTGCTCTGGGCCTTCTTGTCGGTCGCGGGCGCTGCATCCTTCTTGCTGTCGCACGCGGCGAGGGCGAGGGCGAAGGCGCAGCCGACGAGGGAAAGTCGCGAGATGGTGGTCATTGACGCTGTCCGTGGGTCCCGGGGCCGCCGGGTCGTGGTGCTAGACGGGGGTCG
>JAIBBS010000122.1 GCA_019694555.1 Nannocystaceae bacterium | reverse complement strand
CCCTCACGGGCCCCGACGAGCTGCTCGCGGTGCTCGCGGACGTGTTCGGTCTGCGCTTCCCGGCGGGCACGCGCTTCGCGTGCGAGACGCTGCCGTGGTGAGCGCGCGGAGCCTCGGCGGTGCGACGCGCGTGCACGCGCGCGCCGCGGTCAGCTCCCCGGGGTGAGCCTGCGATCGATCCAGCCGACCCACGGTCTCACGGCGCGACGAGGCGAACCAGGACGTCGTCGTCGGTGTCGGGGCTCATCGACGAGCCCAATCCCACCCCCACCCCACCCCGCGGTCGATCATCGTGCACCCCCACTGACGGATCCCCCCCGCGGCGGTGCAGTGCACCCCATGGCATGGCATCGTGATCGCATGCGGATGGGTGTTCTCGCGCTGGCGTCGCTCGCCGGCTGCTCCGCGCCGAGTCGGCTCGTGGGCGCGCTCGAGGGCGATGGCGACGGCTCGGGCAGTGGCGGGTCCGCGGGCACCGCGGGTGAGGCCGGCGACACCGGCATGAGCGCGACGAGCGGCGGCACGAAGACCACCGGCGGATCGGAGTCCGGTGACGAGGTCGGTGGCGGCCTCGACTTCTGGGACTACGCCGCGTGCCCCGACGCGGTCGTGGCGAATGTGGAGCTCGAGATCGACGGCATCGAGGTCGTCTACGAGCTGCACACCACGATGCCGTGCACCGTCACCACCGTCGGCTCGGAGGCGGACCGCGACACCGTCGCGCTGCAGTGCGACGACGAAGGCACGCCGCTGGCGGTCACGATCGCCCTCGGCAACGACGTGGTGCGCCTCGCGGACCTGCTCGCGGTCGAAGACGTGCTGGTGTTCGAGTTCGCCGCTGCGGCATACGAGTACTCCGGTCGCTGGTTCACGCTGCGACGCGACGGCGAGCTGCGCGTCGGCGTCGCGGCGGGTGGAACCGCGGTGCCGTACCTCAGCGACGAAGGCTCGCTCGACGGGTTCTTCTCACCGCTGCGCCTCGGTTCGGAGGGTGGTCACTGCCCGCCCGGCCCGGGCTCGTGCTTCGCACTGGGCGAGCCCGCCGCAGTCGAGATCACGCACGACGGGGTGCCCGAGCCGGTCCAGGTGTTGCCCTTCCAGAGCGACACGATCGAGGGCTACTCGATCCACGCCGGCGACAGCTGGCTGTCGATCGACAGCGAGTACTCCTGCGACGGTTCGAACGACGACCGCGTCCGCGTCGCCTTCGGTGCGATCTGACGGAACCGCCCCGCGGTGGTGCACCACAGGACATGACGATGCTGCCCCCCCGCGCGGCGCGATGCGCCCTCCCCTTGCTCCTGATTCTCGGTTGCCCGGCCCCGAGCGCCGAGGTCGGCGCGCTCGACTCCTCCTCCTCCTCGACCGATGCCGGCAGCAGCGACACCGGCAGCAGCGACGGCTCCGCCAGCGACGGCGCGACCGACACCGGCAGCACCGCGCAGTCGTGCGAGGGTCCCTCGGGCACGCCGCACGCGTTCGCGTACACCTTCACGCCGACCGGCGATCCGCTGGCCGAGGGACGCAACGAGCTGTCGTGCGTGGTCAGCAGCGACGCGTTCGCGCTCGACTGCACCATCGAGGGCTCCGCGATCGCGGGCACGCTCGCGCTCGACTTCCCCGCCGCACCGCTGGGCGTCGGCGAGACCGTCGACGTCACGATCGTGACGCCGGTCGGGCTCGACCAGCGTCGCGGGCTCGCGATCCGCGATGGCGATGGCCGCCTGCTCGTCGCCGGTGCCGACGGCGGCAACCCGCTGTCCGATCCGCCGTGGGCGCCCGAGCTCACCGTCACCGTGATCGAGAGTGACTGCGTGCTCGAGAACGACGGCGAGACCATGACGCGGCGTGTCGCGCTGCAATTCGAGTCCAGCGAGTTCCCCCAGGGCTCCACCGCGACCTTCTTCGACGGACAACAAGCCGTCTTCCAGATCGGCACCTCGCGCGAGTACGAGGTCCACGTCGCCGAGGCCTGGCGCATCGTCTCGCCGGTGCCCGACGACGCGCCCGAGCTGATCCTCGTGTTCGGGGTCGCGATCCGCGACACGTGAGCGCGTTCGCCGGGAAAACTCTCCGGGCCCGGATCGCTCCGGCAAAGCCGGTGGCATCCGGTGTCGTACTGGGCAGGATGCACGAGCCCCGCAGATTCCCCGCTCTGCAGCGCGCGCAAGCGCGAGCTTCCGGACCCTCGACCGGCTCGGCCGCAGTTCGAAGTGTGTCCCTGGCCACGCTCTTGGTCGCGGCTTGCGGCGGGAGCGAGGACGCGCGCAACAGCGGCACCGCAGCGGCCAGCGGCATCTCCAGCGCGAGCGCATCCGCAGGCGAGGGCGGCGACAGCACGGGCGTCGGCGGCAGCAGCAGCAGCAGCGGCGCCGACGACGGCTCGTCCGCGGGCGAGCCGTCGCCCAAGTTCGATCTCGGCGACGGCTCGTACTGCGAAGGCAAGGCCGCGGGTCTGTACTGCGACGGCAACACCGCGCTCGAGTGCGACGGCCAAGGCGGCACCTCCGACTCGGACACGTGCACGCCGGAGGTCTGCGTCGAGGGCCAGGGCTGCGTCGCGTGCACCGCCGGTCAGTGGTCGTGCCAGGGCCCGCGCGTGATGTCGTGCAACACCCAGGGCGCACCGTACTGGGAAGAGGTCGAGGTCTGCGAGCCGACCGCACAGGAGTACTGCGACGTCAGCGTGCACGGCTGCTCGGTGCTCCACCCGCTGGGCGGCACCGATCCCACCGGCGTGTACTTCCTGTACTCGACGCTGTCGCCGCTGGCCGACGGCTTCAACACCATCTCGGACGTCGACAGCTACGGCAACCGCGTGTGGTTCACCGCCTACGCCGGCAATCAGCTGACCATCGCCGGCTACGACGTGACCCTGCTCGACTCCGACGGCGACGGCAAGCTCGAGCCGCACCAGCACCCCGACTCGACCGACGAACCCGGTCCGATCGAGGAGCGCATGTTCACGCTGGCGCAGTCGTTCCCGATCGCCAACGACGGCGCGGTGCCGCACCAAATGGAGCTGTACGCGACCGCGACCACGATCTACTGGGCCGGGCCCAACCAGATCACCGCCTACGATCTCGCGACCGGCACGACCTCGCCGGTGGCGCCGAAGTCGGCGTGGATCGGCTCGCTGACCTACGGCTACCTCGCGTTCCTCGGCTACGACGACGTCAACGACGTGTGGTACTCCGGCAACGAGACCGCCCGTCGCGTGTTCCAGTACGACGACGAGACCATGGCCTGGGGCTACGCCTTCGAGTTCCCGGTGCTGGCCGGCGATCACATGGACGGCATGGACGTGGTCACCGATCCGGAGACCGGCATCCCGTACGTCTACGTCTCGGACATGACCAGCAACTTCATCGGCCAGTACCGCCACGATCCGGTACAGGGCTGGGTGCAGGAGAACATGTTCACGTACTCGGAGAACACCGGCGTGCCGGTCGAGGGCTTCGGCTTCGGCGCGCTCAACCACTTCTGGGTCGGTGGCTGGAACCAGAACTCGTTCTACGAGATCGGCGGCGGCGACCTCACCGAGTTCCTCGACCCGCCGGGCTGATCCCGCCGGGCCCGGAGCGCCGCGCGGCCCCACTGCAGCACCGCGGCGGTATCGGCGTGGCCGCCTTGCTGCCAGCCGAGCTGACCCGCGCACTCGAGCGGGCCGCGCGTGTGCGCGTTGGTGTGGCGCCGGCGGCGACGCCCCCGCGATTGACAGCGACGCCGGGCCTACGCCACCGTGTTCGGGTGCATCGGCGATCCTCCGCGTGGGTGTTCGGTCTGCTCGTCGCGTGCGGCGACGATGCCCGCACTGCAGGTGCCACCGGCGACGCCAGCTCGGGCACCGCCGCGAGCACCTCGACGACGTCGAGCACCACCACCGGCTCCGCCGACTCCGGCACCAGCGGCACCACGATTGCGAGCAGCGGCAGCGAGGGCCCCGGCTCGAGCTCGGGCAGCGGCGACGGCAGCAGCGGCAGCGGCACCGACACCACCGGCGGCCAGGTCACGTGGCCGCAGCCCTGCGGCGATCTGTACGCGCAGGACCTGTTGCCCACCTTCGAGCTGACGATCACGCCGCAGGAGCTGCAGGGCATGCAGTCCGACTGCCAGGACGGGATCCAGAGCTACCGCCCGATCGAGTTCACCTACGGCGGCGAGACCGTCGCCGCGATGGCGCGACTCAAGGGCAACTGGACCTGGAGCTGCGACAAGTACCAGTTCGTGATCTCGTTCAACGAGGTCGATCCCGACGCGCGCTTCCACGGCCTGCGCAAGATCGTGCTCGATGCACCGTGGTACGACCACAGCATGATGCACGAGCGACTGGCGTTCCCGCTGTTCGAGTCGCTGGGGCTGCCGTACTCGTGCGTCAACAATGCCCGGGTCGTGATCAACGGCGAGTACTACGGGCTGTACGCCAACCTCGAGCGGCTCGATCGCGAGTACCTCGAGCGCAACTTCGAGGAGCCCGACGGCAACCTGTACAAGGGCGGCGCGGAGCTCGTGACCAACGAGGACATGCCCGACACCACGCGGCTGGATGCGCTGTACGCCGCGTCGAGCGTCGACGAGCTGGCGATGTTGATCGATCTCGACCAGGCCGTGGCCGAGTGGGCCGCCGAGGCGATGCTGCCGGCGATGGACAACTACTGGGCCGGCGTCGAGATCAATTACTACCTGTACGATCACCCCTCGCGCGGGTTCGTGTACCTGCCGTACGATCTCGACATCTCGTTCGGTGACGCCGCCTATGGCGACGGCTCGTTGCTGTGGCCCGACAGCGCGACCGCGGATCCCATCACGCACGAGCACGGTGGCTGGGGCAAGGAAGCCATCGTGATGATGGTGCTGGCCGACCCGGTGTGGTGCGACCGCTTCGTCGAGGCGCTCACCGCCGCGCGCATGGCCTATTCGCCCGACGCGATGTCCGCGTCGATCGATGCATGGGAGGCCCAGATCGCCGACGCGCTCGCCGACGATCCGAACCGGCCGTACTCCGTGGCCGACCACGAGACCGCGCTGGAGCGCCTGCACGCGTTCCTGCCCGAGCGCGCCGCGTTCGTCGACGACTGGTTGGCCGAGGGCGGCCACTGCCCCGCGCAGTGGTGAGCCCCGCGCGGCGGCTCAGTCTTTGGAGAGGAAGCGGAGCTTCCTCTCCATGGGCTCAGCCCCGATCGGCGCGCGCGTGCAGGAGCACGCGATCGATGACCACGCGCATCGCCGGCGTCACCGGCACGCCCTTGGGATAGACCAGCGAGAAGCGGCGGGTCTGACCGCCCAGCTGCGGCAGCACCTCGACCAGCTCGCGACGTGCGAGCTCGCGCTCGACCAGGAAGCGATAGGCCTGCACGATGCCCGCGCCGGCGCGCGCGAGCGTGATGCAGGCGAGGAAGTCCTCCGAGCACAGCCACGCGGCCGGCGGGCGCAGCGAACGACCGCCGGCGAGCTCCCACGGCAACACGCGACCACTGCTGGGCAGCGTGAACAGGATCGCCTCGTGCTGCGCGAGATCGTCGACGCTGCGCGGCGTGCCGGCACGTGCGAGGTAGGCGGGGCTCGCGAACAGGCCCAGCGGGAAGTCACCGAGGTTGCGCGCGACGAAGGTCGCGCGATCGATCTCGCCCAGGCGCACCGCGAGGTCGAAACCCTCGCGCACGAAGTCGACGTTGTGGTTCGAGACGTGCGCCTCGATGCGCAGCCCCGGATGCGCGCGGCGCAGCGGCGCGAGCGCGGGCAGCAGGCGGTGGTGGCCGAAGGTCGTGGGCATGCTGATCCGCACCAGGCCGACGGCCCGATCGCCGCTGGCAAGCGCCGCGCTCGCCTCGGCGATCATCGACAGCCCTGCGCGGCAGCGCTCGTGGAAGCTGCGCCCGGCTTCGGTCGGCCGCACCAGCCGCGTGCTGCGGCGCAGCAGCGCCGCGCCCAGCGTGCCCTCGAGCCGCGTCACCGCGCGACTGGCCGCCTGCGGCGTCAGCCCCAGCGCCCGAGCGGCAGCGGTGAAGGAGCCCAGCTCCACGGTCTTGCAGAACACCTCGAGCGTCTCGAGGCTGGCGCGGGTCGTCTTCATTTGTACCGCCACGGTACAACAATTGGTGCCAACGACGCACTACCGCCCGCGCCCATCCGGGTTCAAACCACGGACATGTCCAACACGACTTCGCCCCGCATCCTCTTCGTGCTCACCAGCCACGCGACCATCGCCGACACCGGCAAGTCGACCGGCGCGTTCCTGGCCGAGATCACGCACCCGTACTACGAGCTCGTCGCCGCCGGCGCGACCATCGACTTCGTCTCGGTGGCCGGCGGCAAGGTCCCGCTCGACGGTGTCGACCGCAAGGACCCGATCAACGCGCGCGGGCTCGACGACGCGGCACTGATGCGCGCGCTCGAGACCACGCCGGCGCCCAGCGACATCGACGCGACGCGCTACGACGCGGTCTTCTTCGCCGGCGGTCACGGCACGATGTGGGACTTCCGCGACGCGCGCGAGCTGGCCGCCATCGCGGCGCGGGTCTACGAGCGCGGCGGGGTCGTGGCCGCGGTCTGCCACGGACCCGCGGGCTTGCTCGGCATCGAGCTGTCCGACGGCCGTGCGCTCGTCGCGGGCAAGCGTGTGGCCGCGTTCACCAACGAGGAGGAGCGCGCGGTCGGGCTCGCCGAGGTCGTGCCGTTCCTGCTCGCCGATGCCCTGGTCGCGCGCGGGGCCGAGCACGTGCCGGGTCCGAAGTGGGCACCCAACGTCGTGGTCGACGGGCGCCTGGTCACGGGGCAGAACCCTGCGTCGGCGACCGGCGTCGCGCGGGCGATCGCCGAGCTGTGCCGCGCGCGATAGCCCTTCGATCGCTCACGGCTTGGGTTCGTTGGCACCGGCGCTCACCAGCGCCGGTCCGCCGCCCTGCTCGCCCGACAGCCACACGCTGCCGCGATCGCCCGACATCGCGACCGCACGGATCTCGAAGCCCGCGGGCGGGGCGACCTCGTGCCAGGTGCCCTCGGTGTCGCGCCAGCGCAGCGCGCTGCCGGCCAGGGTCCACAGGCTGCCGTCGTCGCTGGCCCACATCCCTGCGAGCGTCTCGCCGCGCGGCAGCGTCTCGAGCCGCCAGTCGCCGTGCTTGCCGATGTTGTTGAGCATGTAGCTCTCTTCGCCGGAGCTCGCGACGACGCTGACGCTGAACTTGCCGCGCGCGACGCGGGCGCCGAAGCGCCAGTTCGCGCCGGGCAGCTGCTTGGACATCGCGGCCACGCATGCGTCGTCCCAGCACTCGGATTGCACGTAGACGCCCGCGTCGTCCGCGGACAGCACGTACAGCTTGCCCTTGTGGGTCTCGACGAAGTCGACGGCCTTGCCGCGGACCTTGAACAGCAGCGGCGACTCCGTGCGACCCGCGATGCGATCGATGCGCTCGAGGCTCGCGGGGTACACCAGCATGCCGGTGTACGTGCTGATGTGCGGCTCGTCCTCGTCCTCGGTGCCCGGGTGCCACCACTGCTCGCCGTTGCGCTCCTGCGGCACCCAGCGATCACCGCCGCGCAGCTTCATCAGGCGCAGCTCGTGGACCGGGAACTCGTCGTACTCGCGCTCGCGACGTTCGACCACCCACACGTCGTCGGGCCAGCGGCCCTGCAACGCACCTTGCGGTTCGCGATCGAACTGTACCGGCTCGAGCGCGCCGGTGGCCCCGAGCGCGAGCCACTGCGGACCGGCGCGACCGATCAGCCCGACCTCGACCTGCGGCTCGAACTGCACCACCGCGGGTGGAGCCGGCTGCGGCGTCCACTCGACGGCGCGCGCGACCGGTGCCCACGGCACCACGGGGATCGTCGCCGCTGCCGCGGCGATGCCGGCAGGCGCAACCGCTGCGGGCTCGCTGGTGTCGGCGGCGACCGGCGGTGTCGCGACCGGCGGTGTCGCGACCGGCGGTGTCGCGGGCGCTGTCGCGACCGGCGGCGTGGCCGACGACGGCGCGGCACCGGGCGACGCGACCGAGGGCGTGGGCGCCGGTGTCTTCGCAGCCGGCACCGCGGGTGCGGCCGGTGCCGCCGCAGTGGCGGCCGAACCTCCCGTCGACGCTGGCGTGGCCTCGCCGCCACACGCGACCCATGCGAGGGCGAGGCCCAGCGCGTGCCCGCGCCTGCGAGGGTGGACCATCGTGCTGTTCGACCGCGGCGGCGCAGTTTCGATCATGGTGGTGCCTGCGATCAGAACACGCCGCAGCGCGTCGCGGCAGTCCCGATGCGGGGCCAGCGGCACGCACGCCCGCGGCAGACGTCACACGGCCGCCGGGCGCGGGGCCGCGCGACGCCCGACCGCGGTCCGCCAGTGCTAGCGTCCGGGTGTGGGCGACAGTTCGATCGAGCGGGTCGCGACCGGCGTCGCCCCGACGCTCGCACCGACGCAGACCGGATCGCGCACGCGCGCGAGCGAGGCGCTGCCGACCCGCGTCGGGCGCTTCGTGGTGCTGCGCCGCCTGGGCGCCGGCGGCATGGGCGTGGTGTTGCTCGCCTACGACGAGCCGCTCGATCGCAAGGTCGCCGTCAAGCTGCTGTTCCCCGAGTTCGCGTCCGACCCCGAGCGACAGCGTCGCCTGCTGCACGAGGCGCAGGTGCTCGCGAAGCTGTCGCATCCCCACGTCGTCGTGGTGCACGAGGCCGGCGAGGACCAGGGTCGCTGGTACCTCGCGATGGAGTTCGTCGAGGGCCAGACCCTGCGGCAGTGGGCCGCGCAGTCCCGCAGCGTGGGGCAGCTGCTCGATGCCTTCGTGCAGGCGGGTCGCGGCCTCGCTGCGGCCCACGCGATGGGTGTGATCCACCGCGACTTCAAACCCGACAACGTGATGGTCGACCCCGGCGGTCGCGTGCGCGTGCTCGACTTCGGTCTCGCGGTCTCGCTGGCGCAGGCCGGCGACGACGCGATCGCAGGCACGCCGGCGTACATGGCCCCCGAGCAGCTCGCGGGCCGCGAGCTCGACGGGCGCACCGATCAGTACGCGCTGTGCGTCTCGCTGGCGGAGTGCCTCCTGGGTCGTCGGCCGGCGATGCAACCCGGCGGCGGTGTCGGGCCCAACGCGCTGGCGGATCGCCGCATCGGTCGCGGGCTGCGGGCCGTGCTCGAACGCGGGCTCGCGCTGCGGCCGGCCGATCGCTTCGAGGACATGGCGGCGCTGTTGCGCGCGCTCGAGCGCGTGCGCCGACCCTCGCGCTGGTGGTGGGCGCCGGGCCTGCTCGCGGCCGGCTTCGCGCTGCGCTACGCGCTGCCGGGCGTCGAAGCAGCGCCGTGCGGCGGCATCGCTGCGGAGATCGAGCCCGACTGGAATCCGCAGGTGCAGGCGGCGCTCGTCGCGGCCGCGGGCGTCGACGCGAGGCCGCCGTGGTTCGACGTGATCGACGCATGGCGCGAGCGCTGGATCGCCGCGGCCACGCGGGTCTGCGAGGACACGCGGGTGCGCAGGGTGCAGAGCGAGGAGATGCTCGATCGCCAACGCACCTGCCTCGCGGGCCAGCGCCGCACGCTGCGTGCGATGACCGAGGTCGTGATCGATCGCGGCGCGGCCGAGCTCGCGCGCGCGCAGGGACGGGTCGCGGGCTTGCCCCGACCCGAGGACTGCACCGACCCCGCGCAGCTCACCGACGTCGAGCCGCCGCCGCCGGCGATCGCCGACGAGGTCGAACAGCTGCGCATGCGACTCGCCCGCGCGCGGGTGCTCGCCGAAGGCGGCGACGGGCACGCCGCGTTGAGCTTGATCGACGACATCGCCGCCGAGGCCGATCGCCTGGGCTATCCGCCGCTGCGCGCAGAGGTCGAGGCGCGCCGCGGTCATGCAGCCATCGCCGCCGGTGACCCTGCGGCAGCGCGCGCGTCGCTGCGGCGCGCGTACCAGCTCGCGCGGAAGAGCTCGTACGACATCGTCGCGTTCGATGCCGCGATCCGGATGGCGGCAACGCTCTCGAGCATCGACACCACGCAAGCGGCGCTGTGGCTGGATCTCGCCGAGCTCGAGCTCGCCGGCGGCATCGGCACCGAGCCGGCGATCCGCCTGGATCTGACGCGGGCGCGGATCGCCTCGAGCGAGCATCGCTACGCCGATGCGCTGCCACCGCTGGCGCAGGCGCTCGCGGCCGCGACCGAGCACGGTTCGGACCCGTTGGTGATCGCAGACATCCGCGAGCGGCTGGGCACCGCGTACGCGCACCTGGGTCGCTACGACGAGTCGATCGCCGAGCACCTGGTGGTGCTGCAGACGCGTGAGCGCCTCATGGCCGACGGCAACCCCGAGCGTGCGTTCCCGTTGATCAACATCGGCACCGCGCTGCGGGGCGCCGGCCGCCTGGCCGAATCGCTCGACTGGCTCGCGCGCGGCGAACGTGCCCTCGCCGTGGCGCTGGGCGAAGACCACCCCAACCACGCTGCCGCGCTGTTCAACCTCGCCGCGACCGAACGTGCGCTGCTTCGCCTCGACGACGCGCTCGCGCACCTGCGCCGCGTCGAGACGATCGAGCGTGCCGCGTACGGCGAGAACAGCGGCGCTCGGGCCGACACGCTCGTGGCGCTGGCGGAGGTCCTGCGCGAACGGGGCGAGTCCGCGGAGGCGACCCGCTTGCTGCAAGAGGCGGTCGAGATCTACGAACGCACCGTCGGTCCGCAGTCGCCCCGCGCGCAAACCGCCCGGCAGGCGCTCGAGCGATCGATCGCAGCGCCGCCTGGCCGCTGAGATCAGTCGCAGCCGCGCGCGAGTCGAGCGTCGATGCGCGCGGCGATCCGCGGTAGATCGGCACGCGCACGCCAGGCCTTCGCGACCTCGCGAGCCTCGGTGGCGCGGCCGGCACCACACAGCGCGTCGAGCCGCAGCACCGCCCGCTCGGGCGCGAGCGCGCTGCCGGCGAAGCGCGACGCGTGACGGTCGAGCAAGGACAACGCGGCATCGAGATCGCCGCGAGCGATCGCATCGTGGGCTTGCTCGAGCCACACGCGCTCGGCGTCGTCGGGCGCGGGCGCGACCGCAGCGGCATCGACCCGCGCGCCCGTGCGTGCGCCCCCGGGGCGCGGCGCCTGGGCCTGCGGCGGCGCTGCGATCGCGGCCGACGTGGGCGTGGCGCTCGGCGGCAGCACGCTCGGCGCGGCCGCAGGCGACGACGACGGCGCGGCCGGCCGTGCATCGGGGGCCGTCGAGGCACGCGACGGCGTGGACTCGCGCGGCGCACTCGCGTCCTCGCGCGCCGCGATCACGCCAACCCCCAGGCCGACCGCGACGACCGGCGCGAGCAACCACGCCAGCTTGCCGGTGGCCACCGTGGTCGCGATCGCGGGGCCGCGCGTGCTGGTCGCGATCGCCAGCCACACCGCCGTGCGGCGCTGCGGCGACGCGCCACCGCCCCGCGCGGCCGCGACGACCACGTCGGCGTCGTGGGCCGCGTCCGCGAGCCACGCTTCGAGCTTGCCCCGCGCGAGTCGCAGACGCGCGTAGATGGTGTTGAGCTTCACGTCGAGCGCGTCCGCGACCGCGGGCGCCGACTCACCGCCCAGCTCGATGCGCACGAAGACCTCGCGCTGTTCGTCCGGCAGGCCCGCGAGAAAGCCCTCGAGCTGCGACCACGCGCGCTGCATCGCGAGGCGCTCGTCGGGCGGCGTCGGTGCGGCCTCGGGCTCGAGCGCGAGCGAGGCCACCCGCAGTCGTCGACGCGCGCCGCTGCGGCGATGCGAGAACGCGGCGTTGCGTGCGACCCCGACCAGCCAGCGGTCCAGCGGCACGCGACCGTCGTAGCGCGCGAGCCGATGATGCAGCGCCACGAACACGTCGTGGACCACGTCGTCGATCGCGTCGTCGGAGACGCCCGCGCTGCGCACGACCCACCACAGCCGCTCGAAGTGCTGCTCGTACAGCGCCGCCATCGGGGGCACGGCGGGGGCCCGGGCGGGGGCCAGGCTCGGGGCGGTCGCGGTCAGCACGTCGGGCTCGCAGGACGCACTGCACCACGGTCGCGCCGGTCCGTCACCGCCGCGGACGTGCGATCCCGCCGAACCGAACGGCGGCGCCGCCGAGCAGGCGCACGGCCACCGGCGCGGCCTCGAACACGGGCACGATCTCGGCGGCGGCGGCGACGTGGAAGCGCGGCCGACGGGCGGTCGCGAGCGCATCGAGCCCGGCGAACAGGGCCACCCGGGGATGCGGCCACCACTGCACCCGCGCGCCCAGGCCCGCGCCGACCCACAGCGAGCTCTGGGTCGAGACGGCCACGCCCGCACCGCGACCGCTCGCGACCATGGCACCGAGCTCGGCCACCGCACACAGCGGCACCGCGAGCGCGCCGCGACGCGGGACCCAGCAACCCCGCAGGCCGAACTGGGTCGTGCGCACGCGCGCGCTGGGATCGCCGTCGCCGGTGCGCGCGAACGCGTGGCCGGCGTGGGCCCCGATCGCGCCCGGGCCCAGGACCCACAGCACGTCCCCCTGCAGCCAACCCGCCGGCTTGGGCGTGAGCCCCAGTGCGAGGCCACCGGCGACGCCGAGCTCGGCGTGCATCCGCAGGCGCGGACGCGCGGGTGCGGGCGCGGGTGCAGGCGTCGTCGCGCGCTCGCGGTCGATCGGCGCCGACGCGTGCGCGGCGGCGACGGCCGGCGGCTCGGGCATCGACACCACCGGCGCCGGATCCTCGCGCGCGGCCGCCAACGTGGTCGCGACCTGCCGCGGATCGACGCTGGTCGCGACGACCAGCGCGACCGCATCCGCGAGCGCGTCGCAGCGCGGCGCGTGCAGCGTGCGTTGCTCCGCGCGGCTGTCGTCGTCGAGCGCGAGCTCGACCGCGAAGCCCTCGGCGGTGGCGCGCACGTCGGCGCGCACGTGCAGCGATCCGGTCGGATCGAGATCGACGCGCCGGGCCAGCAAGGCCGCGATCGATCGCTGCACGGCATCGCCCGCGGGGCACTGCACCGGTGCGTTCCACTCGAGATCCAACGCCAGCGCCGGCGCGGCCGTCGGCTCGGGCTCGGGCAGCGGCGGAGCGAGCGCGCGCGACAGCGACGCCGCGATGACGCCGGCGCGCGCGCGACCGCCGACGTCGCTGCGACGCCGGTGGGCCGGCTGGGATCTCGTGCTCACGCGGTCGCGATCCTGGCATAGCAGGGCCCACGCCGCGGCGACAAGCGCGGCACCGCGGCGCTGGCGTCCGCACGCGCGCTCGCCGATACTGCCGCGCGATGAACCGCTGCCTCGCACGCATCGCGCTGTCCACCTCGTTCGGCGCTGCCGTGGGCCTGCTGGCGGCATGCGAGGGCAAGACGACCGCCGGCACGCCCGCGACCGCCGCGGCCGCGACGGCGCCCGCGGGCACCAGCGCCAGCCGCTTCGCGCCCAACGACACCATCATCGATCACGAGGTCACCACGCTCGACGGCAAGCCCAAGCGGCTGTCGGAGTACCGCGGCAAGGCGCTGCTGCTGGTCAACACCGCGTCCGAGTGCGGCTACACCCCGCAGTACGCGGGCCTGCAGGCGCTGTACGGGAAGTACCGCGCGCGGGGGCTCGAGGTGTTGGCGTTCCCGTCCGACGACTTCGGCCACCAGGAGCCCGGCACCGCCGAGCAGATCCGCGAGTTCGTCGATCAGAAGTTCTCGGTCGAGTTCCCGATGTTCGACAAGCTCCACGCCACCGGGCCGCAGGTCGCGCCGCTGTACAAGACGCTGACCGAGCAGACCGGCGAGGGCATCCGCGGCGCGGTGAAGTGGAACTTCACCAAGTTCCTGGTCGACCCCAGCGGCCGCGTGGTCGCGCGCTTCGAGCCCGAGGTCGAGCCCGGCGACGCCGAGCTCGTGGGCGCGATCGAGCGCATGCTGCCGCCGGCGTGACGCCGCGGCCGCGAGACCACGGCGGCGAGGCTGCGGTAGCATCGTCCATCATGCGCCTTGGCCTGGTTCGGTCCGTCCCCCGTCCCCTTCGCGTCGTCGCGCCCACGCTGGCGCTGGTGGCCGTGCTCGCGCCACGGGCGGCCCACGCGATCTGCACCAACGGCAACAACGCGGACTGCAACCCGCCCGGCGCCACGCTCAACGCCGCCGCGGCCTTCGTCGACGCGTTGCCACCGGTGGGCTACGACCAGTGCGCGGGCTTCATCAACACCGCGGCCGACGACGTCACCGAGAACTGGGACAACAACTGCATCGAGTTCAACGCCGGTGACATGTGGCTTCGCGCGTACGACGACACCACCGGCGAGTTGCTCGTGGGCGCGCACCTGTTCGACCCGCAGCTGTGCCCGTGGGGCAACAGCGTGCTGGGCTACGACAGCGACACCCAGGAAGGCGCGGGCCTGCTCGGCCATGCGGGCCTGTGCGACGGCGCCAACGGCACGACCTTCGGGTGGTTCCCCAACGGCGGCGCCTTCTGTTCGTGCTTCACGCCGCTGGGCAGCGCGACCTGCGACGACATCTTCACCGCCAACGCGGCCAACGACGCGATCCTCTATTCCGGCGGCAACAGCACCGACCCGGGCTACGAGGCGTTCTATGCCGATGGCTTCACCAAGAACTCGTGCCCGGCCTTCGGCACCACCGAGATCACGGCGCTGCGCATCGCGATCTACGTGCCCAGCCTCGATCCCGACGACGACGACGACGGCATCCTCGACGTCGACGACAACTGCGATCTGGTGCCCAACGTCGGCCAGGAGGACGAGGACGGTGATGGCGCGGGCGACGTCTGCGACAACTGTCTGGGCCTGGTGAACGTCGACCAGCTCGACCAGGACGGCGACGGTCGCGGCAACGCCTGCGACAACTGCGACTTCGTCGACAACCTCGATCAGGCCGACGTCGACGACGACACGATCGGCGACGTCTGCGACAACTGCCCCGACGCCGCCAACGTCGGGCAGCAGGACCTCGACGGCGACGGGCTCGGCGACGCGTGCGACACCTGCCCCGGCGATGTGCTCAACGACCCCGACGACGATCTGCTGTGCGGCGACGTCGACAACTGCCCCTTCGCCAGCAACCCCGGCCAGCAGGACGGCGACGGCGACGGCCCCGGCGATGCTTGCGACAACTGTGCGGGGCTGGCGAATGCGGATCAGGCCGACGCGGACGGCGATGGCGTCGGCGATCTCTGCGACAACTGCGTGCTGTTCGCCAACCCCGATCAGGCCGACAGCGACGGCGACGGCCGCGCGGACGCGTGCGACAACTGCCCCGACGTCGCGAATCCCAACCAGGCCGAGAGCGACTTCGACGGCGTGGGCGATGCGTGCGATCCGTGCCCATTCGACGCCGACGACGCAGACACCGACGCCGACGGTGCCTGCGATTCGCAGGACAATTGCCCCGCGCTCGCCAACCCCGGCCAGGCCGATGCCGACGGTGACGACATCGGCGACGACTGCGACAGCTGCCCCGACGACGCGCAGAACGACGCGGACGCCGACGGCGTTTGCGGCGACCTCGACAACTGCCCCGACGACGCCAACGCCGACCAGGCCGACGCGGACGGCGACGGCGTCGGCGATGCGTGCGAGGGCGCGGGCAGCAGCGGCGGCGGCAGCTCCGAGGGCAGCAGCTCCGAGGGCGGCGGAACCACCGACGGCACGAGCGGCGTCGCGGACACCAGCGGCGGCGGATCGGGCGTGGCCGAGTCTTCCGGTGGCGAGGCCTCCGGCGGCACCACGGCTGCGAGCGCGGGCGGCAGCTCCGAGGAGAGCGGCGGCGGCAACGTCGACGGCGGCGGCGACGGGTGCTCGTGCCGCACCGACGCGCGCGGCCACACAGGCATCGCGCTTTGGGCACTGGCGCTGCTGGGCCTGCGCCGCCGTCGACGCTGAGCCCACGCGGCGCGGCTACGGCAGGCGACCGAAGATCCGCAGCGGCTCGATCGCGGGCACGCCCGCGAACGCGCCGTCGCAGTAGCCGGTCAGGCCGCCCGCGATCACGCGATCGTCGTCGTCGAGGTGCAGCGACAGCGCCAGGCCCACCGGCGCGTCGCCGCAGGGCCCGCCCGCGACCGCGGCACCGTCGAAGCGCGCGGTGTAGACCGTCGCGCCGATCTCCGGGTAGCGATCGATGCGCGCGACGCCCTCGAGCGTGGTGCCGTCGGCGACCAGGCCATAGCCGCGCTCGGGCACCACGGTGGCGCTCGCGCTCGCGCCGACGGTCGTCACCGTCACGCGCACGTCGTGCACGAGCTCGAGCTCGAGCTGGACGTCGAACACGGTCTCGGGCATCGGCGTGCCGGTGCTGCTGTCCGCACCGCTGCTGCTGCTGCTGCCGGTGCCGCCGGTGCCGGTGCTGCCGCTGCTGCTGCCGCCCTCGTTGGGCGGCGCCGGCACATCGTTGCAGGCGCACAGCAGCAGCGCCACGATCGCGAGCCTGCGCGTCATCGCACCAGCTCCCGCAGCGAGTTGATGCGGCGCGCCAACGCGATCGCGTCGGTGGCCGAGCCGTCGAAGACGTGGAAGACCCAGGTCGCGGCCTCGTCGGCCGCGAGCGTCTCGTCGTGGAAGCCGATGTCGCCGACGTCGCGCGCGACCTCGGCCGCGAGGTGCACCTGGCCCATGTCCTTGATGAGGAAGCGCCCGGGGCCGAGGCTGACCACGCCCAGCGGCAGCGCCAGCTGGAAGCGATCGAAGGCGAAGTCGGCGCGCGAGAAGGTGTAAGGCGCGTCGTCGGCCAGCGCGAGCGTCGTGACCAACGCGTCGTCGAGCTCGCCCGCGAATCGCACCGCGACGAGGTTCGACGCGGCCGGATCACCGGCGCCGAAGTGCACCGCGACCACGCGATGGTTCGCGTCGACCTCCGACCACTGCACCGCGATCTCGCGCGTGGGATCGTCGGCGGTCGCGGTCACCGCCACGGGCCCGTCGTCGATCGGCGAGGCCGCGAAGGGATCGGTGTCACCCGCGACCATCGTCCCCGCGGCGGGATCGATGCGCGCCTGGTCGAGCCCGAGCGCGACCTTGGCGTCCTCGATCACGTCGCGGGCGATCCGCAGCACCTCGGTCGCGTGCGCGAGGCCGTACTGCACCTCGCCACGGTAGGGGTTGATGCCGCTGGCGTCGGTGACCTGCGCCAGCGCGAGCAGGCGCCAGGCCGCGTCCAGCGACGCGCGCGCGTCGAGCCCGGCGACCTCGGCCGCGGCCTCGGCCGCGACCATCTCGCGGTGCGCGACGTAGCCCAACGAACGCACGTGGTTGTCGCGATCGTGCGGCGGGCCACCGAGCGCCCAGATCGAGCGATCGCCGAGCCACTTCGCCACGCCGTTGGTCGAGCCCGGCTGCCAGGTGCCATCGAGCAGCGGCGGCGGCTCGGCCAGCGTGACGCGATCCCGCAGCGACTCGGCGTAGTCGCCGACGGTGCCGATCTTCCACCCGCTCTGCTCGAGCGCCTCGAGCCCGGCCTCGTACTGCGCCACGACCGCGGGGTCGTGCACGAACAAGTCGGGAAAGTACGGGTTCCAGTCGCCGGTGGCGAGCAGCTCGCCGTCGTCGAAGAACGTCCACGTGGTCTCGATCTGCAGCGTGCCGTCGTCGTAGCTCGCGCCCAGGCCACCGAGCACGAGGTCGAGCTCGCCGAAGCGATACAGCGGCGCCGCGACCACGTCGCCGTGCTGCTCGATCCACAGGTTCTTGGGCCACACCATCGTGGTGTAGTCGCGCTCGGCCATGCGCTCGGCCATGGCCATGCCGGCCTGGCCCTCCTGGCAGAACACCGCGCGCCCCAGCGGCACGCCGTGCGCCGCGAAGGTCGCCTCGGTCAAGGCCTGGCTGCGCTCCCAGTCGATCTGGGGATAGCCGACGAAGAACTGATCGGAGTAGTGGAAGCTGACGACCTCGATCTGCCCCGCGAGCGCCAGGTCGCGCAGCAGCGTCAGCGTGTCGGGGTGACGCGCCGCGAGCACGTCGAGCAGGTAGCCCTGCAGCTCGATGTTCGCGCCCCAGGTCGGATGCGCCGCGTACAGCTCGAGCACCGGCGCCAGGCTCTCGACGATGATCGAGTCCTCGACCTCGGTCGGGCGCAGCTCGCCGGAGTAGCCGGGATAGCCGACCAGGCCACCGGCGACGTACTGCACGTTGAAGTGGAACATCGACAGCGCCCAGCGCTCGGGCGTGCCGCCGGCGTGCGCCGAATCGGGCGCCGCGAACGCGGCCAGGGCCAGGCCCAGGGCCACGGCGGACGACGATGGGATCGCGCGGGTCATCGCAGGCGACGAAGCGGGCAGGCGCACGCTAGCACGGCCGCGGGCGACGGGGCGCAGTCGCGGTCGATTCACGACGATCGTGGCAGCACGACGCGAGTGTGGCGGTCGCCACGGTCGCCGCGGTGCCGGCCGAACCCGACATGGTCGTGCGGATACCTCGATCGACATGCACAGCGTCTCGCTCCTGTCCTCCATCGTCACCTTCGCACTGCACGGCGGGCCGATGGTTCCTCCCAAGGCGTGGGCCTCGATGGAGGCGCCCCAGCCGACCCCCACCGCCACCGTCGCGCCCAGCGACACGCCGCCGGCGCCCAGGACCAAGCGCCGCGGTCGCGGCCTGGCGATCGCCAGCGGTGCCGTGGGCGCGGTCTCGCTGGGCCTGGGCATCGGCCGCGCGATGATGGTCAGGCACTGCCTCGACGATCTCGCCGATGGCAACGTCGGCTCGTGTCGTCGCGGCGGCGCGTTCACGGGCCTGCGCGTGGGGCAGGCGATCGGCAACCTCTCGACGCTGGGCCTGGTGATCGGCACCGGCGTCGTCGCGGGGCTCTATGACGGCGAGGCCGGTGTGCGCGGACGCGGTCGCGTCCGCAAGCCCGGTGCCTTCATCGGCACCGGCGCGGCAGCGATCGTCGCCGGCGCCGCAATCCAGCTCGGCGGTCTCATCGGCGGCCTGCGGGCCTTCGTGAAGCCCGAGTGTCTCTCGCTCGCCGAGGACAGCCAGCTCGGCCACTGCGTGGCCAAGGGCGTGACGATCGCGCTGGTCACCAACCAGCTCGGCGCCTCGGTCACGCAGGTCGGCGCGGGCCTGCTCACCTACGGCATCGCGAACCACAAGGGCGCCGAGCGAGGCCGCCGCGTCGCGCGCCTGCGGGTGTCGCCGATCGCGTCGCTGTCGCGCGGTGGCAACGCGACCTTCGGGCTGACGCTCTCGGGTCGCTTCTAGTCGTCGAGCGCGCCGCCCAGGACCCAGCTGCGCAGCGTCGCCTTGTCGGCCTCGGGCAGCGGTCCCGCCGGCGGTGCCGCGAGCTCGCAGCCGGGCTCGTCGCACTGCACCGCGGCGCAGGTGTGACCGGGATCGGCGTACTCGATCTTCGCGATCATGTAGCTGTGCAGGGGATCGAACGGCGCGACGAAGGCGAGCTGCGGTGCCTGCTTGGGCACGCCGTGCAGCAGCACGTCGTAGACCGCGGTGGCCTCGGCCTCGGTGGTGCCGCCCTGGCCGAAGTAGATGCTCTTGCTCGCGTCCGCGTGGCACGACGAACACGCGGACGCGAAGATCGGCATGACGTCGGCGCGGAACGACACCACCGTCGGCGCGAACGCGGCGTAGTCGTAGCAGCCCTGCGGCAGCGCGTCGGTGGTGCCGCCGTCGTCGCTGCCGACCGTGTCGCCGCCGTCGCTGCTGCCGGCGCCGGCCGTGCTGTCGACGGTGGCGCTGCCCGGCGCGGAACCATCGCTGCCGGTGGTGGTCGCGATCGTGGTCGCACCGCCGGAGCTTCCGCCACCGCCGGTGCCGGTGGAGCTGCCGTCGCCGACGTCGTCGTCGGGCTCGCTGCCGCAGCCGAGCGCCGACACGAGCACCATCGCGGTTGCAGCAAGGCGCGCCATCGCGATCCACGCTAGCGGCACGGGGGCCCGTGGTCGAGCCGGCGCGCGCCCCCAGCCACGGCCTCCGCCCTGGGGGCGCGCCGCCACGGGCACCCTGCTAGCATCCGCCCCCGCCATGGTCGACGTCCGCCTCCGCGCCGTAGGCAAGCGCTTCGGCGACACCGTCGTGCTCGATGGCGTCGACGCGCACTTCGACGACGGCGCGTTCGTGGTGCTGGTGGGCAGCAGCGGCTGCGGCAAGTCGACGCTGCTGCGTTGCATCGCGGGACTCGAGGAGGTCACCGCCGGCACCATCGAGTTCGGCGGTCACGACGTCACCCACGCCGCGCCGCGCGACCGCGACGTCGCGATGGTGTTCCAGTCGTACGCGCTCTACCCCCACATGACCGTGCGCGACAACCTCGCGTTCGGGCTGGCGCTGCGCAAGACCCCGCGCGAGGTCGTCGACGCGCGGGTGCAGGAGGTCGCGCGGATGTTGTCGATCGAGCACCTGCTCGATCGACACCCGCGCGCGCTCTCGGGCGGTCAGCGCCAGCGCGTCGCCATGGGCCGCGCGATCGTGCGGCGCCCCGCGGTGTTCATGTTCGACGAGCCGCTGTCGAACCTCGATCCCGGCCTGCGCAACCAGGTGCGGGTCGAGATCCGGCGCCTGCACGACGAGCTCGGCGCGACCTCGATCTACGTCACCCACGATCAGGTCGAGGCCATGACGCTGGCCGATCGCCTGGTCGTGCTCGACCGCGGGCGCGTGCAGCAGATCGGCGCGCCGCTCGAGGTCTATCGCCGCCCGGCCAACCGCTTCGTCGCCGGCTTCCTCGGCAGCCCCGCGATGAACTTCCTGCGCGGACACATCGCGCGCGACGGCGACGCGCTCGCGGTCGCACTCGGCGAGGGCGTGCAGGTGCCGCTCGCGGGCGCGCAGGTGGCCGCGCTCGCGCCCGGACGCGAGGTCGAGCTGGGCATCCGACCGCAGGACGTCGTGCGCGACGACGACGGTCCGCTCGCGCTGCAGGTCGAGCTGGTCGAGACCCTGGGCTCGCACGTGCACGTGCACGGTCGCATCGGCGCGGCGAGCTTCGTCGCCGCGTTCGAGGGCCACCAGGGCCCCGCGCGCGGCGAGGTCCTGCGGCTGCGGGTCACGCTCCCGCACGTGTTCGATCCGGCCAGCGGAGTCGCGCTGCGATGATGCGGCTGCGACCGCTGGCGCTGCTGCTGCTCGCGACCGTGGCGCTGCTGTGGCCGCGCAGCGGCGCCGCGGCCGAGCGCGTGCGGCTGTGGCACTCGTGGCGCGGGCAGGAACAGGCGGTGGCCGAGGCGCTGGTGCTCGAGTTCCGCGCGCAGCAGCCCGACATCGAGGTCGAGCTGCTGTCGGTCCCCTACGACGCGTTCTCGGCCAAGCTCGCCAGCGCGATCCCGTTCGGCGAGGGTCCCGATCTGTTCGTCGACTCGCACGAGCGACTCGGCGACTACGCGCGCCGACAGCTGGTCGCGCCGCCGGGCGACGCATGGGACCCGGCCGCGTTCGTCGACGTCGCCACCGCCGCGGTCACGGTCGAGGGCCAACCGCTGGCGCTGCCGCTGTCGCTCAAGTCGCTGGCGCTGTACGTCGACGACGATCTCGCCGCCGCGGCGCCGCCGTACCTCGAGGACTTCGCGCAGCTGCAGGCACGGCTGCCGCCGGGCGTGGTCGCGCTGGCCTACGAGGCGCCCAACGCCTACGCCCACGCCGCGATCCTGCACGCCTTCGGCGCGCGCATGCTGCACGACGACGGCAGCTTCGGCTTCGTCGGCCCGCGCACCGCGGACTCGATCGCGCTCGTGCAGGACCTGCTCGACGCCGGCGCGGTGCCGCGCGACGCCGACGGTGCGCTGGTCACCAACCTCTTTCGCGCGGGCAAGGCCGCGTTCGCGATGAGTGGACCGTGGCTCGCCGCGGATCTGGGCGCGCCCGACGGCACGCGACCCGACGGCAGCCGCGGTCATCGCTGGCACGTGGTGCCGCTGCCGCGCGTGCGCGCCACCGGCGAGCCGATGCAGCCGCTGCTCACGGTCGAGTCGCTGATGCTCTCGCCCGCCGGCGCGCGCAAGCCCGCCGCGCGCGCGCTGGCGCGGTGGCTCGCGTCGCAGCCGGCCGCGCTCGCGCGCATGCAGCAGGCCCGCGCGGTCTCGGCCCGACGCGACGTCGTCGCCGACGATCCGGTGGTGCAGGCGTTCGCGCAGCAGGCCCGCACCGCGGTGCCGATGTCGACCTCGACCGCGATGCGTGCGGCGTGGGAGCCGGCCAACAAGGCGCTGCGCAAGATCCTCCGCGGTGATGCCACGGCCGAGCTCGCCCTGGCCGAGGCCGCGCGACGCTTCGAGCAGGTCATGCGCCCGCCGCCACCACCGGCGTCGCCGCTGCCGCTGCTGCTCGCGCTGGCGGCCGGCAGCCTGCTGGGCGCGTGGGTGTTGCTGCAGCGCGCGCGCACGGCCGGCCTGCGCGAGCGCGTGCGTCGCTCGCTGCCGGCGTGGGCGTGGCTGGTGCACGCGGTGGTCGCGGTCGGCACGCTGGTGGTGCTGCCGCTCGTGGTCGGTGCCGCGACCTCGCTGTTCGCGGGTCCGCCCGGCGACGTGCACTACGTGGGTTTGGCCAACTTCATCGACATCCTGCGCGCACGCGGGGGCCCGCTGTTCGCCTCGGGTTCGTTCTGGCTCACGCTCGCGGTCACGCTGCTGTGGACCGCGACCAACGTGCTGCTGCACGTCGGCATCGGCGTGGCGCTGGGCCTGCTGTTGGCGCGACCGGTGCTGCGGCTGCGCGCGGCCTACCGCGTGCTGCTGGTGATCCCGTGGGCGGTGCCCAACTACGTCACCGCGCTGGCATGGAAGGGCATGTTCCACCGCCAGTTCGGTGCGGTCACCGGCCTCACGATGTCGCTGTCGGAGTGGTTGGGCACGCCGATCGAACCCATCTCGTGGTTCTCGCGCTTCTCGACCGCCTTCACCGCCAACGTCGCGACCAACGCATGGCTGGGCTTCCCCTTCATGATGGTCGTGACGGTCGCGGCGCTCGGCAGCGTGCCCAAGGACGTGCTCGAGGCCGCGGAGGTCGACGGCGCCGGTCGCTGGCAGCGCTTCTGGCACGTCACGCTGCCGATGATCGGCCCGTCGCTGGTGCCCGCGATCACCCTGGGCGCGATCTGGACCTTCAACATGTTCAACGTGGTGTTCCTGGTCTCGGGCGGCGACCCCGACGGCACCACCGACATCCTGGTGTCCGAGGCCTACCGCTGGGCCTTCACGCGCGACGCCCAGTACGGCTACGCCGCGGCCTACGCGGTGCTGATCTTCGTGTTGCTGCTGGGGCTCTCGCGCGGGCTCGATCGACTGCGTGCACGCGCGGTCGCACGGGGGGGCGCATGAACCCGATGCGTCGCCGCCGTGCGATCGAGAGCGCGTTGGTCCACGTCGCGCTGGTCATCGGCGTGGCCTTTGCGCTGTACCCGGTCGCGTGGGTCGCCGCGCTGGCGTTCTCGGGCACGCCCGCGCCCGAGCCCCAGGTGATGCCGTGGCCGCAGCAACCCACGACCGCGCACTTCGAGGAGGTCGTCGGCGCGACCGCGACGATCGGCGACGACAGCGTGTGGCTGTTCGGTCGTCAGCTCGCGAACTCGCTGGTGGTCGCGCTCGCGACCGCGACCGTGGGCGTGCTCATCGCGATCCCGGCGGCGTACGCCCTGGCGCGCTTCGATTTCCTGGGCAAGCGCAGCGGCGTGGGCGTGCTGCTCGCGACGCAGATGTTCCCCGCGGTCGCCAGCGCGATCCCGCTGTACCTCGTGCTCGAGGCGCTGGGCCTGCTCAACACCCGCACGGGTCTGGTGCTGTGCTACGCGAGCACCGCGGTGCCGTTCGCGATCTTCCAGCTGCGCGCGGCGTTCGAGGCCATCCCGGTCGATCTCGAAGAGGCCGCGATGGTCGACGGAGCCACGCGCGTGGGTGCGTTCGTCCGCGTGGTGCTGCCGATCGCGCGGCCGGCCATCGCGGTCACGGCCCTGTTCGCGTTCATGAGCGCGTACAACGAGTTCATCCTCGCCGCGACGCTGCTCGACGACAGCCGCATGTTCACCCTGCCGGTGATGCTGCAGCACTACGTCGGCGAGTACGACGCGAAGTGGGAGGCCTTCGCCGCCGGCGCGCTGGTGGTGTCGTTGCCGGTGATGGCGCTGTTCTACGTCGCGCAGCGGCACCTGGTCGCAGGGCTCGCGTCGGGCGGCGTGAAGGGCTGAACGTCTGCGACCCCCCGGGGGCTGCGGCTTTCTTCCGTCGCCCAGGCGGCTTGGGCACGATCGCGCGATGCAGCCCGAGCGACGCGTGCTCCGCAGCCCCAACCCCACCCGCGCCATCCGCATCTTCCTGGCGCGCAACGCCACCGACGCGGGTCTGCGCGCGGCGGTCGTGTCCGACGACCACGGCGCGCTGCTGGGCGGGGTCGGTGACGTCGACCACGAGACGCTCGCGGCCGTCGGCACCGCGCTGGTCGGCGGGAACGTCGGCGCACGGCCGCTGGGCCTGGTGCCGCCGGACATCCACGCCTCGCGCCTGCGCGTGGGCGAGCGCGAGTTCGTCGTGACCTCGCTGGGCGCACCCCTGGGTGCGACCGCGCCGCTGGGCGAAGCGCTCGCGCGCCTGCTGGCCGCCTGATCGATGCTCGCAAGACGCGCGCCGGCTACGGCCCGCGCGCGTCGACGCGCTACCATCGGGTCGTGGACGAACGCGCCACCGGCACGCCGTCGTCGAGCGCCGTGCACACGCAGGTCGACGACGGCGTCGTCAGCGATGCCACGGCCGAGCTCGAGCCGGGCGCGCACGTCGAGCGCTACATCGTGCTGCACACCTTGGGCCACGGCGCCATGGGCACGGTCTACGCCGCGCTCGATCCGATGCTGGACCGCCGCGTCGCACTCAAGCTGCTGCGCGTGGGCGCCAGCCGCGATCCCGAGCGCGCCGAGGCGCGCCTGCTCGCCGAGGCCCAGGCGATGGCGCAGGTGTCGAGCGCCAACGTCGTCGTGGTCCACGACGTCGGCCTGGTCGAAGGTGGCGTCTTCGTCGCGATGGAGCTCATCGACGGCGTGACGCTGCGCGAGCACGTGCATCGGCACGCGCCGTCGTGGCGCAGCGTGATCGGGCTGCTGCTGCAGGCCGCGGCCGGCCTGGCCGCGGTCCACCGCGCGGGCCTGGTGCACCGCGACGTGAAGCCCGACAACGTGATGGTCGGCGTCGACGGGCGCGTGCGCTTGATGGACCTCGGGATCGCGCAGCGTGTCGGCGC
>JAIBBS010000338.1 GCA_019694555.1 Nannocystaceae bacterium | reverse complement strand
GCTGCTCGAGCCGGTGCTGCGGCTGTGCTTCGCGTGGGAGACCCGCCGACGGCTGCGGGCGCTCGCGTCGGCGCTGCAGCGCGGGGGGTAGGGCGCCCGCGGCAGGGATCGAACCTGCGACCTACGGTTTAGGAAACCGTCGCTCTATCCGACTGAGCTACGCGAGCGGGGGCCCGACACTAGCAGACCCACCCCGTCAGCGCACGCGTTGGCGGGTGAGCCAGGCGCGCGCCTCGTCGGTGGAGCCGAAGGCGCGGTGGCGCGACTTGTTGGCGATGGCTTCCATGTTGAGGCGCACCGCGAGCATCTCGGACTCGAGCACGATCGCCATCATCCACGCGCCGAGCTGGCCGCTGGTGCGGGCGACGACCCAGTCGATGATGGCGGCGCGCACGTCGGCGGCCGGCGGGGTGGTCGCGCGGTTGTCGAACAGCAGACGGGTGAGGCCGGCGTCGGCGCAGGCGCGATCGATCGCGTCGAGGAAGGCGCGCGCCGATGCGAGATCCTCGGGCGCGCCCGACTGCACGATCTCGAGCACGCCGTCGCGCGGCAACAGGCGAAAGACGTGGGCGCTGTCCATCGGCGAACGCCGCGTGCTCGACACGAAGGCACGCGCGCACCGTCGATGCTAGCAGCACCGCCGCGCCGCGACTACGCGCCCCACCACGCCGCGGTGTCGAGCGGCGTCGGCGGCTGGGCCACATGGGCGCGCAGCACCGCCACCCAGCGGCGCATGAGATCGACGTCCTCGCGCGCGCGCCACTGCGTCGAGATGCCCAGCTCGAGCGCGTCGGGATCCTCGGGCTGCAGCCGCTCGTGGGCGCGCAGCGGGCCGTGCTCGGCCTCCCACGCCGTGACCGCCTCGAGCCCGAGCTCGGCCGTTCGATCGAGCACCGCCGCGGCCCACTCCTCGAGCGTGTCCGCGAACGGCTCGATCGCACCGGTGCCCGGCTCGAAGTGCACGATGCCGTGACGGTGCAGCGCGAACTGCCGCCCGTGCACGTCCTCGGCGAAGAAGTACAGCGTAGTCGCGTGGCGCCACGGCCCGCGCCACAACGTCAGACCGTTCCAGTCGTCGACGCCGCGGATCTGCGCCACCGTCGTGCTGGGCCGCACGTACAGCGCACCGCCCAGGGTGCGGAAGCCGTCGCGCAGGTGCAGCAGCGCCTCGAGCTCGAGCACGCGCTCGCGCGCCGCGGTGATCGGGACCTCGCGCAGCCGCGAGGGCACGCGCGAGTGCGCGGGGCCAGCGCGCGTGAGCAACTCGACCAGGGCACGGTTCTTCGCCATCGCGGGTCGTGGGCAAGCATACCGAGCCCTGCGGCGCCCGCTTCCGAGGCGCGGCTTCGCGCCGGATTGCGTACGCAGGCGGCACGCGCCGCCCGGCGGGGCCGGGTCTCGCTGGTAGCATCGGGCATGACTCGCGCCTGCCTCCTTGCCTGCTCGTGCGCCCTGGGCCTGTCGCTGCCGCTGACGGCCGCCGCCAACACGCTGCGGTTCAACACCACCGCGGCCGGCAACGTCGTCGCGACCGGTAACACCTTGGGCCTGTCGAAGGAGCTGGGCGCCAACGGCCCCGGCACCCGCGACTCGATCGGCACCTTCCTGACGCTCGATCCGACCTCGGTCGACGATCTGCCCGCCAACGACGCCAACCCCTGGTTCGCGGGCACGACCTATGACTGGACCCTCAACGGCGCCGAGGCCGTGCTCGACCTGCCGATCGACGCGCAGGTGCTCTACGCCGAGCTGGTCTGGGGCGGCAGCTCCTACTACGGCGTCGAAGACGTGCGCGATGCGATCGACGGCCCCGTGACGCTGGCGATCGGCGACCAGAGCCTCGCGGTGCTGCCCGATGCGACCACCGGGCTCGACGTCGACGAGATGTCCGCGCAGGGCTTCTTCGCGCACTACTACATGCGCACCGCCGACGTGACCGACTTCGTCGCCGACAACGGCGAGGGCACCTACGCGGTGACCGGCGTGCCCGCGACGCAGGACACCTCGATCAACTCGCTCAACGCCGCGGGCTGGACCCTGGTGGTGGCCTACCGCGACAGCGCACAGCCGATCCGCAACCTCACCGTGTTCGTCGGCGGCTCCTTCGTCGACGAGCAGGCCACCGAGGACTACTCGGTCGCGGGCTTCTGCACCCCGCCGATGGGTCCGTTCGACGGCACGGCGGTGGTGAGCGCGCTCGAGGGCGACGCCAACCTCGTGGGCGACGAGCTCGTGATCGGCCCCGACGAGGGCGGCCCGTTCGCTAACCTCTCGGGCCCCAACAACCCCATCGACAACTTCTTCGGCTCGCAGATGAACGGCACCGACGGCATGCTCGACACCTCGGGCACCTTCGGCACCGCCAACCATGACGCGGTGCTCGGCCTCAACGCCGTGGGCGCGCGGCAGGGCTGGGACATCACCCACGTGCCGGTGTCGTCGGCCGACGGCCAGCTCGACAACGGCCAGACCTCGGCGGTGCTGCGCACGCAGACCAGCGGCGACTCCTACGTGCCGACCACGGTCGCGTTCGCGATCGGCGTCAACGCGCCGGACTTCTCCGGCGACGGCACCGGCGTGCTGGTGGCACCGACCTCGCTGGCCGACGACGAGGCCGCGACCGTGACGATCTCGATGAACAACGTCGGGCTCGTCGACGCGTCGGACGTGACGCTGACCATGCCGCTGCCGACCGGACTCGAGCTCGACAGCTACGCCACCGACGGCAACGACGGCGACATCGACGGCAACCCGGTCGCGACCGCGGATCTGACCACCGGCGTCGCGGTCGGCACCGTCGGCCCCGGCGAGGTGCGGCAGATCGTGATGTCGGTGCGGGCTGCCGGCGCGCCCGACGATCTCGCCGCCGGCTGGACGCTGCAGCCGCAGTGGACCTACAGCTACGTCAGCTGCGTCGGCGAGCCGCCGCTGGAGGAGCCGTACATCGCGTCGGGCCTGCACATCGACTACGAGCCGCCGCCGGGCACCAGCTCGGGCGGCGACTCGGCCGGGGAGACCACCGCGGCGGACACCTCGGGCGGGGGTGACTCGGCGAGCATGTCCGCGAGCAACTCCGAAGGCGACGCGTCGGCGAGCGACAGCGCGACCGAGGGCGCCGACTCGGGCACCGCGGGCATCAGCGCCAGCGACAGCGCGGGCGCCGGCAGCGGTGACGACAGCGGCTGCGGCTGCACGACGACGCCGCGCCCCGCGACGGCGTGGCTGTTGGGCTTGGGCCTGATGGGCCTGCGTCGGCGCCGACGCGGGTAGGGCGAGCGCACGGGCGCCGGCTGCGGGCGCGTCAGCTGCGACGGCGCGCCGGCACCACGCCGCGGGTGTAGCGGCCCTGGAACGGCTCGGACACGATGCCGTGATCGCTCAGCCGTCCGTCGCGAAAGCGCAGGAACACCGCGCGGTTCATGTACGCCCGCGAGGTCGCGCGGTGCACCGTGAGCAGCGCGAGATCCTTGCCCGGACCGGCGGCGCCGAGGATCCGCCGCACGCCGGTGTACGTGGTCAGCAGCGGCCGCAACTTGGGCGGCACGCTCGATCCCAGCGGCGAGAGGCTCGAGACCGTCGACGACAGGAACCCGAACGAGACCACGAAGATCGACGCGGCGTCGTCGGTCGGCAGCGGCTCGGCGAAGACGTCGTAGCGGCGGAACGCCTGCCGCTCGAGCCGATCGAGGTAGGCCTCTTGCTCGACCGGGTTCATGCGTCGCCGCTCGCCGCGGTTGCCGTGCTTGACCGCGAACACCAGGCCCATGCGGCGCGCCTCGGACGGCGGCTTGAGATCGAGCGCGAGCATCGACACGCCGAACAGCGACTCGAGGTAAGGCGTGCCGAAGCCGGCGCCGAGATCGAGGCGACAGGCCGCGTCGGTGGGGAAGCGTCCGAAGCCCAGATCGGGGTCCTCGCGGATCCAGTCGTACAGGCCCACGACCGTGTTGGTGTCGCCGCCGTAGTGCTTGAGCGACTCGCCGCCGGCGACGACCTGATCGATCCACGCCAGCAGGCCGCCGCGCTCGTCGAGCAGCCGCGGCAGCACGTCGTCGGCGAGCCGTGCGAGGTCGCGGCCGGGATCGATCTCGGTGTCGCCCAGCACGGCGACGGCGGCGTTCTGCACCAAGACCTCGAAGTACGGCACCGCGTGCTCGGGCTGCTGCGCGAGCTCGTCGAGCCGGTGCATGGCCTTGCGCGCGGTGCCGTAGTCGGCCTCGTACAGCTCGAACGCGCGGCGATTGACCCGGTTCATGCGCGACGCGACCGCGCGCATGAACTTGGTCGGCACGCGCTTGTCGGCGATGCGCGACTGCCAGTGCGACGCGCCCAGGCACGCGCGCATGTACGTCAGCGGCGCCTTGGTCAGCAGCCGCGTGACCAGCCGCGTGCCGTGCTCGAGCGCGTGCTCGTCGGTGCCCAGCTGGACCTCGCGCAGCTGCGCGAGCAGCTCGTCGTTGGTCCGCCGCGTGCCGCGATCGAGCCGCGACAAGAACGCGTGCACCGGATCCTCGTTGCGCGTCTGCTGCTCGCCACCCGCATCACCACCGCCCGGGGCCGAGACCCCACGCGCACGCCGCTTGCCCGAACGCTCGCCCACGGCCGGGGACTATCCCACGAAGCCCGGGCGGGCCGGCCGCGCGGATGGGCGCAGGCGTGGGGCCCGCACGGCCGGTCCGGGGGCGATCCATCGGGTTTGCCGATAAGATAGATTATGTCAAGTCGAGGGCGGGTGCCGGCTGGGGGGTGGCTGGGCTGGGCCCGACGGGTCGTCACGGCGTGGCGAGCTGCAGCTGCCAGTCGGGTGGATCGGGACAGACGAACTGGGTCTCGATCAGGCCCGCCGTCAGCGTGACGGCCATGGCCGACCTCGCGGCCCACTGGGTCGTCGCCTCGAGTCGCGACTACGTCGAGCTGCAGGGCGACTTCCCGAACATGAATCCCTACCTGCCGATCCCCTGCACGTAGGCCACCCGCCGGCTCA
>JAIBBS010000337.1 GCA_019694555.1 Nannocystaceae bacterium | reverse complement strand
TCCGACTACCGCCGCGTGTTCGCGCCGGCGGTCGATGTGGTGAAGGCGGCGTGCCCGGCCGGCCGCGAAGACGACGAGGACTGAGAGCCCGGCGGCGGATGCTGACGGGCTCTCGTCGCGAAGCGACTGGAAAGCGAGGGGTCCCGTGACCGGCTTGGCCGGTCGCGCAGCGGCGGCCGCGTCAGCCGAGATCGCCGTGGTACGCCTTGAGGAAGACCATCTCGAGCTCTGCGTGCGACGCCGGCCGCGGGTTACCGCCCATGCTCGGATCGGCCGCGGCCTGCGGCACCAGCTGGCGCAGCAGCTCTGGCGTGATCCCGGCCTGGCCCTGCAGCGTGTGCGGCAGGCCGAGCTCCTCGCGCAGTCGCAGCATCCATCGCATCACCGCGTCGAAACCATCGCCGTCGCCGCGCGGCAGATCGAGCAGCCGGGCGAGGCGCGCCATCTTCTGGCTGATCTGCTCGCGGTTGAACACCATCACGTAGGGCAGGAAGATCGCGTTGGCGGTGCCGTGGTGCAGGCCGGTCGCGCCGCCCAGCGGATGCGACAGCGCGTGCACCAGGCCCAGGCCCTTCTGGAACGCGGTCGCGCCCATGGCCGAGGCCGCGAGCATGTGCGTGCGCGCGGTGCCGTCGTGGCCGTGACGGAACGCGAGCAACAGGTTGTCGTGGATCAGCCGCAGGCCCTCGAGCGCGACACCGTCGGCAAAGGGGTGGTAGCCCGGCGCGCACAGGGCCTCGAAGCAGTGCGCGAGCGCATCCATGCCGGTGGCCGCGGTGAGCCACGGCGGCAGGCCGAAGGTCAGCTCGGGATCCGCGATCACCAGCGCGGGCTGCATCTTGGCGTGGAAGATGATCTTCTTGCCGTGGTCGCGCGGGTCGACGATGACCGATGCGCGACCGACCTCGGAGCCGGTGCCCGCGGTGGTCGGCACTGCGATCGACGGCACGATCTTCGCCGGGTCGGCGCGCTTCCAGTTGTCGCCGACGTCCTCGTAGTCGAACACCGTGCCGGGGTTCTTCGCGAGCAACGCGATGCACTTGCCCGCGTCCATCGCCGAGCCGCCGCCGACCAGCACGATGCCGTCGTGGTTGCCACCGCGAAACGCCGCGAGGCCGGACTCGACGTTGGCCTCGGTCGGGTTGGGATCGACGTCGGACCACACCGCGATCTCCATCGCCGCCGCGCGCAGCGAGTTCAACACCGCGGAAAACCACGGCAGCTTGGCCACGCCCGGATCGGTGACGACCAGCGGGCGGCGCCAGCCGAAGCCCGCGCATGCCTCGGGCAGCTCCGAGATGCGACCGCAGCCGATGCGGTAGGCCGTGGGGTAGTTCGAGTTTCCGCGGGGGGTGGCGAGCGTGTTCATGGCGGTTGCCGGGCCGCGGGCATTCCGGGCCGCGGGCATGATTATGGACGAGCCCGGGCGCGCTGCGCGAGGGGGCGAGGGTGACACGTCGCTTGGCCTGCGTTAGCCTGCCGGGCGATCGTGGCGGTTGCGCGCAGTCGCTGCGCGCACGTCCGGTCGGAGGTCACCATGCGCTCGCTCCGCCTCGCTGTCCTGGTGTCGGTGCCGATGATCATCGGCTGCGGTCGTTCGTTCGAGATCCTCGACGGCGACGGCGGCGGCTCGTCGGGCAGCGGCGGCAGCGAGGGCGACGCGACCTCGAGCGTGGACACGACGTTGACGACCACGACCGCGGCGACCGACGCGAGCGCCACCGCAGCGACCACTGCCGGTAGCGCGGAGGTGACCACCGACCCGACGACCGATCCCACCGTCGATCCGACCGGGCTCGACACCGGCGGCACCACCGGCGCGACGCTGGGCTGCTGCGAGCCCCACGGCCTCGCCGGTTGCGAGGACGATGCCGTGGCGCAGTGCGTGTGCGCGGCGGCGCCCGAGTGCTGCGTGTTCGAGTGGTCGAGCACCTGCGTCGAGGTCGCGACCAACAGCTGCGGCGCCTGCGGTGCCACCGACGGTGGCAGCAGCGACGGCGGCACCACCGGCATGCCGGTCGGCTGCGACGAGACGGTGCAGATCGAGCTGGCCGCGACCGACGCGACGCTCGACGGCGCATGGGCCATCACCATGTCGCAGCTGGGCGAGGGCGAAGTCGCCGCGATCCCGATGGGCCAGCAGGGCGACGGCACCGTGACCTGGGACGTCGACATCCCGTGCGACGACGCGTGGCACATCTGGGTGCGCGGCATCGACTACGGCTCGGAGGACTCCTTCTATGCGCGTCTCGACGGCGAGCCCGAGCCCGCGCCGATCTTCGAGATCGGCTGTGACTTCGGCGGCATGGGCTACAGCTGGCGTGAGCTCAACTGGCGCGACCCCGACAACGGCGGCCCGTGCGAGTACGTCGAGGACCCCTGGGTCGCGGACTGGACCACGGGCCTGCACCAATTCCAGCTCGAGTTCCGCGAGTCGATCGCGGTCGCGCGCATCATCGTGACCAACGACGCCGCCTTCGTGCCCAACTGACGCCGCGGTCGCCCGCGACGAGGGCCTGTCGGCACCCGCTGCGCGTCTGTGGGTCCATGCAGAGGACGCTCCGCTTCCTCTCCCCGTGCCCGGCTGCGGGTGTCCACCAAGACGGGTCCGGACCACTCCACGCCGTGGTGGGCGCGACTCGACGGAGGCTGTGGCGCGATCTTGATTCGGCCCGCGTTGCCGATCACCGCGATTTCGGCAAACCGGGGAGCTGGTCGCGACCGGCTTCGATCACCAACGACGACGCGGCGAGCTCGGCAGCGTCGATCGGTTGATACGCGCCGCCGAGGTTCGCCGCGAGGAAGGCCTCGACCACCGCGAGCAAGGCCTGGAAGTTCGCGGGGCGCCAGAACATGGCGTCGTGCCCCTCGTCAGGGAGCACCACGTAGCCGACCGGGATGTGCTCTGCCTTCATTGCCGCCACGATCTGGTCGGGCTCCGATCGCGTCGCGCGGGCGTCCCTCGCACCGTGGGCGATGAGGAGCGGCCTGCGAATGTTCGCGACGTGCGTGAGCGGCGAGACGTCGAGCAACGCTTGCCTGCCCGTGGGTGTGCGCGGGTCGCCGACGCGCTGGTAGAACCGGGCGATCGTCGCGTACCACGACGGTGGGAAGCCCTCGATCGTGGTCACCAGATTCGTGGGAGCCGCGCCTGCGACTCCGCACGCGAACAGCTCGGGTGTCTGCGTGAGCCCGACGAGCGTCGCGTAGCCGCCCCAACTCCAGCCGGCGATGCAGATCCGCTCGGGGTCGGCGATGCGTTGCTCGACCGTCCACTTCACGGCGTCGAGCAGATCGTCTTGCATGCGCTTGCCCCACTGCAGATCGCCGGCACGGCTGAAGGCCTTGCCGAAGCCGGCCGAGCCGCGATAGTTGACCGCGAGCACCGCGTAGCCGCGATCGGCGAAGAGCTGGTGGAGGTCGCGGAAGCCCCAGTGATCGCGCACCCACGGGCCGCCGTGGGGAAACAAGACCATCGGCACCGGTGACTCGGGCCGGCCGTCGCCGTCGCGATCGGCCGCGCGCGGCAGGCTCAGGTAGCTCACCAACTGCAGGCCATCGCGGGCGGCGATCGTGAGCGCGTGCATCGGCACGAGCGCGTGACGATCGAGTCTCGGCCGCTCGGCGAAGAGCAGCTCGCCGGTCTGCGTCGCGCGATCCCAGCGCCAGTATCGTCGCGAGCGCACGTCGCTCTCGAAGGCGACGATCCAGGTCTGGTCGTCGAGCGTGCGCGAGGTGACGTTGAACACGCCGCGATCGAGATCGGCGAGCGCGGCGAAATCGGGCGCGACGGCGGGATCGAGCACGACCCACCGCGGCAGCTCGTGATCGACGACGACCGCCTGCACCGTGCCCTCGGTCGGGTGCAGCAGAACACGCGCGTCGTGGCCGAGCCAGGGATGCTGAAGCCCACCGAGATCGACGCGAGCGTCGGCGAAGAGCAGCTGCTTCTTCTTCGTGCGGGTGTCGACGCGAAAGAGCGCCGCCGTGTCGCGCCCGCGGCTGTCGAACGCGTAGTAGGAGCGGCTGTCTTCGGCGAACGCGAGCAAGTCGCTGCCGTCCGTGTCCTGCGGCGGCGTCACGTCGTAGCGTCGCCAGCCTCTGCCCCGCCGCTCCATCCACTGTATGCCGCCGTCGTCGGTCATCTCGAGACCGAAGCGCACGTCGAGATTGCGATCCGCGATCCAGGCCGCGAAGCCTTGGTCGTTCTTCGCCACCAGCCGCCGCTCGCCCGACGCGAGAACGATCGCGTGCACGTCGAACCATGCCGGATCGCGATCGTTGATCACGACGAGCACCGTGTCGGGCTTCTGCGGCGAGAGCTCGAGCACGGCTGCGATCGCGCCCCTGCTCGGCGTGAGGTCCACGACCTCTCCGGTGTCGACCGCGACGCGATACACGTGAAAGAGCTCGTCGCCGTCGGTGTCGAGCCCGTACAGCAGGTGCCGGCCGTCGAACGCCCACTGCACCGAGGTGAGCGGCTGCTTCGCGTGCGTGAGGACCCGCGCGCTCGCGAGGTCGTGCGCGGGCGCGGTCCATAGGTTCATGACCCCGTCGCTTGGTGCGAGCCAGGAGATCCACTGGCCGTCGGGGCTCACGAGCGCACGCGTGCGCTCGGGGTTGCCGAACAGGAGCGCACGCGGGATCAGCTCGTCGCGCGTCGCGATGCTCGGCGCGGGCTCACGGTCGTGCGCGGGCGCGGCGGGCTGCGCCGCACGCACGCAGCCGGCGACGAGCACACCCAGCCAGGCCGCGACGCGCACCGCCATGCTGCCGAGCGTAGCAGCCAGTCTTTGCGAGGGCACTGCCGCTTGCTCTCGCCGTGCCCGGCCAAGCCGGTCGTCCTGTCGGCATCCGCGGACCGGCTCTCAGTCCAGCCACACGTCCCATCGCGGCGCCCGCACCTGCAGCGCGCCGTGCTCGAGCGTGTACTCGGACTGTCCACCGTCCGCCTGTTCGATCAAGAACGCATCGATGGGTCCGAACACGCGC
>JAIBBS010000121.1 GCA_019694555.1 Nannocystaceae bacterium | reverse complement strand
GCATCGTGCTCGGCATCGCGGGCATCGCGGTGGTGGCAGGCGGCGTGCTCGCGTGGCCGCGCATCGCCGCGTGGCGGGCCGAGCGTGCCGCGGCCGAGGCCGCCGCGCAGGCTGCTGCGGCCGCGGACGCGACGCCAGGCGCGAGTGCGGACGGCGACGCCAAGCCCGAGGTCACCGCGGAAGCGAAGCCGGCCGACGACGCGAAGGCGGACGCGAAGGCCGACGCAGACGCGAAGGCCGACGCAGACGCGAAGGCCGAGGCGGACGCGAAGGCCGAGGCGGACGCGAAGGCCGAGGCGGACGCGAAGGCCGAGGCAGACGCGAAGGCCGACGCAGACGCGAAGGCCGACGCAGACGCGAAGGCCGAGGCAGACGCGAAGGCCGACGCAGACGCGAAGGCCGACGCAGACGCGAAGCCGCCCGAGCCTGTCGCGCCCGAGCCCGTCGAGCCTGCGCCCGACAAGCCCGAGCCCACGACGGTCGAGCCGAGCAAGCCCAAGCCCAAGCCGCCCGCAGACAAGCCCAAGCCCAAGCCCGCGTCGGACAAGCCCAAGCCCAAGCCGCCGAGCAAGCCCAAGCCGCCGAGCAAGCCCAAGCCCAAGAAGCCCGGGCCGACGCCGGTGCCGAGCTTCGGCAACGGCCCGCTGGTGCCGCCGTGAGCCCGCGCCCGCTCGGCGTGTGCTTCGTGTGTCACGGCAACATCTGCCGCTCCCCCACCGCCCTCGCGGTGATGCAGGTGTTGGTGCAGCGCGCGGGATTGCAGCACGCGTTCTCGCTCGACAGCGCGGGCGTGTCGGACGAGCACGCCGGCGAGCTGCCCGATCGCCGCAGCCGCAGCGCCGGCGCGGCGCGAGGCTATCGGCTCGAGTCGCGCGCGCGCCGGTTCGAGCGCGACGACTTCGCGCGCTTCGACGCCGTGATCGCGCTCGACCACGACAACGCACGCCGGCTGCGGGCGCTCGCGCCCGACGAGGCCGCGCGCGCGAAGCTGCGGCTCCTGCGAGAGTTCGACCCCGAGCAACCCGGCGCGCACGACGTGCCCGACCCCTGGTACGGCGGCGCGGAGGGTTTCGAGCTGGTGCTCGATCTGTGCGAGCGTGCGTGCGCGGGTCTGCTCGCGCACCTGCAGCAGCACCGCGGGCTCGCGCGATGAGCCGCGGCGCGTTGTCGCCGGCCCACCTGCAGCAGCTGCGCGAGGCCAGCGGCCACGCGCCCGGCCGCGCGCGCCCGATCGGCGGCGGCGACAGCTTCGCGGCGGTGCTGATCGAGCTCGGGCCGCAGACGTGGTTCGTGAAGCTCGGTGCGCCCGGCGACGCCGCGACCTTCGAGGCCGAGGCCGACGGGCTGCGGTGGCTCGCCGAGGCCGGGGTCATCCGCGTGCCGCAGGTGCACGCGGTCGGGCGCGAGCCCGCGCCGTTGCTCGCGCTCGAGGCGATCGCCGCGCGCCCCGGCGACGACGACCGCAGCCAGGCTGCGCTGGGCCACGCGCTCGCGCAGCTGCACGCCGCGGGTGCACCCGGCTTCGGCCACCGACGCGACAACGTCTGCGGCCGCGTCGCGCAGGACAACCGCACGTGCGACGACTGGCCCACGTTCTTCGCCACGCGCCGGCTGCTGCCGCTGCTGCGGCGCGCACGCGACGAGACCGGCCTGGCGCCGCCGCTGGTGCACGCGATCGAGTCGATCGCCGCGACCGCGGCCACGCGCGTGGGCCCACCCGAGCCGCCATCGCGGCTGCACGGCGATCTGTGGCGCGGCAACGTGCTGTTCGACGCGCACGACCGACCGGTGCTGATCGATCCCGCGGTCTACGGCGGCCATCGCGAGGTCGACCTCGCGATGATGCGGCTCTTCGGCGGCTTCGCGCCGGCGTGCTTCGCGGCCTACGAACGCGCGGCGCCGCTGGCGGCCGGCGCGTCGCAGCGCGTCGCGCTGTACCAGCTGGTGCCGCTGCTGGTGCACGTGATCATGTTCGGCGGCAGCTGGACCGCGGCGCTGCGCCGCGCGGTCGCGGCGTGCGGATGACCCCGACCCGCCGCGGTTTTCTTGCGGCCGCCGCCGCCGCACCGCTACGCTGGTGCGTGATGGCCCAGTCCAGCGCACCGCGCCCGCTCGCCCGTCTGGCCCTGCGACGCGTCCAGCGTGGCGCGGTGGTCGGTCCGACCATCGTGCAGGAGCCGTGGCCTCCGACCGAGGTGCCGTACAGCCGCACGCTGTGGGGCGCGTTCATGCCCGAGCGGCGCCAGCGTGCCGCCGCGCCGCCGCACGGGCTCGAGCGGCGCCGCGGCTGAGCGCGAGCCGCCCGCGGCGAAGCCCGGCAACACGGGCTGCTAGCCCCACGGGCGGATGCGGATGTCGCCGTCCTGCGGCGACCACGAGGCGTTGACCCACTGCTTGCGCAGGCGCAGCGCGTCGCCGTCGCGGGTCACGAAGACGTTGGTCAGCCACTGCGCGTCGTCGCGTACGGGGTAGTCGGCGCGCACGTGCGAGCCGCGGCTCTCGGTGCGGAACTCGGCCGCGCCGATGATGACCTCGGCGACGTCGAGCAGGTTGCGGTGCTCGAACGCCAGCGCGAGATCGAAGGGCTCGCCCACGCACAGATCCTGCGCCAGCTGCTCGCGCTGCTGCTGCACGAACGCGCGCGCGCGCGCCAGCTTGGTCGCGTCCTTCTCGACCAGCAGCTCGCGCCACATCGTCTGCTGCAGCGCCGGCAGCAGCGCGGCCGGGCGCGTGCGACCGCCGACGCCGCGCATGCGCGCCAGCGGCTGCAGCAGCAGCGCATCGAGCTGCTCGGCCCGGGCCTGCGGGCCCGGGCGATCCTTGGCGATCTCGGCCGCCCGCGAGCCCGCGCGCCAACCGAACACCTGCGAGCCGCCGAGCATGGTCCCGCCCAGGCGGTCGGCGCCCTGCCAGCCGCAGGTCTCGCCGCACGCGAGCAGCCCGACGATGCGCGACTGCGCGTGCTCGTCGATGCGCACGCCGCCGTTGCTGGTGTGGTGGTGCAGCTGGATCTGCAGCAGGTCGCGCTCGAGGTCGATGCCGATCGAGTGCATGTACTCGACGAACACCTCGGGCTGGAAGCCGCGCTTGGTGCCCGACAGATCGAGCAGCACCGCATCGTGCTCGGTCGCGCGGCCGGCCAGCACCTCGCCGTGGATGGCGCGGTCGAGGTGGATCGCGCCGTCGCGACACGACACCGGCCAGTGATAGGCCTTGAGGTTGCTGACCTCCGCGAGCGACAGCCCCGCGGGCAGGTACTCGCCGACGAAGGCCTTGCCGTGCCGGTTGAACATCCGGTACGGCTCGGGCATCTCGTACAACATGATCATCGCCTGGGTCGGCCACGTGGTCGCCAGCCCCTGCTGCATGAATTCCATGTTGAACAGCTCGGCGCCGGCGCGCAGCGCCATCGCGTAGCCGTCACCGGTGTTGCCGGGGGGATTGAAGCTGTAGCGGAACAGCTGCCCGACGCCGCCGGTCGCGAGCACGACCGCACCGGCGTCGATCACCAGCGGCTCGCCGTCGTCGTGGATGCCGACCGCGCCGTGGCAGCGACCGTCGATCACCACCAGGTCGGTGAGGTTGGCGCGCTCGACCACCTGCGTGTCGGTGCCGGCGATCACCGCCTTTTGGATCTGCACGATGTTGTTGGTGCCCTTGGTGTCGGGCGACGCCGGCATGGTCGCGAGCATCTTGCTCTGGAACTGCATGCCCATGCTGCGCAGGCGCTTGATCGCCTCGCTGACCTCGTCGACGAAGATGCGGCACAGCGCGGCGTCGGCGGTGCCGAGCCCGGCCTGGACCATGTCGGCCCAGGTCGCGTCGGGCGGGTTGAACAACCCACCCTTGGGTCCGACCGTGCGGATGGTCCAGAAATCGGCCTTGGGGTTGCTGGTGGCTCCGGCACCGCGGACGCCGGGCACGCCGAACTGGCCCTTGACCGCCAGCATCGTGCGCGCGCCGCCTTGGTGTGCGGCGATGGTCGCCGCGGTCGCGGCCCCACCGCCGCCGATCACGAGCACGTCGGTCTCGTAGCGCTTCATGCGGCTGCCGAGGATGCCGAGCGGCGGCGCGCTTGTCCATCCGGCGCGGCCGGCTAGCGCGCGGCGTCGCCGGACCCCGCGTCGCGCGAGGGCACCTGCGCGAGCAACAACGCCCGTGCCTGCGCCAGCGCCTCGTGGGTGCCGACCAGCGCCAGCACGTCGCCGGCCTGCAGCCGGTCGGAGCCCGCCGGCACCACGCGCGCGCCGCCCTCGCGCTCGATCGCAAGCACGGTCGCGCCGGTGCGCCCGCGTAGATCGAGCTCCGCGAGCGTGCGTCCCGCGGCGGGGTCGCCCTCGCCCAGCCGCACCGGCAGCATCTCGCCGAGGCCCGGCAGCACCGTGTCGACCCGGACGACCTCGAGCGGCGCGTGCTCGACCCCACCGTGCGCCAACAGCTCTGCGACGACCTGCGCACCGGCGCGCACGTGACCGTCGAGATCGTCGGCGCGCCGCCACAGCGACACCGTCACCACCGCGAGCCCACCGAGCAGCACCGGGGCGCCGATCCACGACGGCAACGCCGCCTGCGTGAGCGCGAGCACCGGCAGCGTCAGCACGCCGAGCACCGCGAGCTGCAGCAGCACCACCATCACGCGTCGTGGCGCACGCGCGAGATCGGTGCGGCCCGCGGCCGGCTGCGGCAGTGCGGCGCGGGCCAGGGTCGCGCCGATGGCCCGCGCGCAGCGGACCATGCCGATGAGAAACGGCGCGCACGCGATCGCGGTCGCGAGCCCGAGGATCACAGACGCGAGCCCGCGCGAGAGCCCCGCGCGCAGCAACCATCCCACCAGCGGCTCGTGGGCCACGCGCGCGCCGATCACGATCGCGACCAGCAGCGCCGCGTCGATCAGCGCCAGCTTGCCGAAGCGGCGCACGCCCACGACCTTGCGCCCGCGCTGGGCCTGCTGCAGCGACTCCAGCCACGCGCCCCACAGCGCCACGACCGTGTGCACGCGGTGCGGCAGCAGCCGATCGATGCGCGCCGCGATCGCGTCGGCACGTCGGATCGCGATCGGCGTGGTCGTGGCGGTCACGATCGCGGCCACGACCACGATCGGCACCAGCCGCGCATCGGCGGCGCCCTTGGCCACCGCGGTCTGGGCCAAGATGAAGGAGAACTCGCCGATCTGTCCCAGCGCCAGGCCGGTCTGCAGCGCGACCCGCAGGCCGCGGCCGGCGACGAAGCCCGCCAGCGACACCGCCAGCAGCTGCCCCAGCACCACCGCGGCCGACACCGCCAGCGCGATCGGGCCCACGCTGGGCAGCAGCCGCGGATCGACCATCATGCCGATCGATACGAAGAACACCGCCGCGAACAGATCGCGCACCGGCGCGACCAACGGCTCGATGCGCTCGGTGGCGCCGGCGGCCGCGACCAGCGAGCCGGCCACGAACGCGCCCAGCGCGACCGAGTAGCCGGCCTGCACCGCGACCATCGCGAGCACGAAGCAAAGGCCCACGGCGACGACCAGCAGGGTCTCGGCGTGGCCCATCGCCGCGACCATCCGCAGCAGCCGCGGCACCACCAGCGATCCCACCACCACCAGCACCGCGAGGAAGCCCAGCAGCTTGCCGGTCGTGATCGCGAGCTCGGCCGGCCCCAGCCCCGCGCCCGAGGCCGCGGTCGTCAGCGCCGCGATGAGCACGACCGCGACCAGATCCTGCACCACCAACACGCCGTAGACGAGCTCGGTGGTCGGCTGCGACAGCGGCGTGTCGTCGAGCGCCTTGGCCACGACCATGGTGCTCGAGATCGCCAGGCATGCGCCCAGGAACACCGCGCCCAGCGTCGAGTAGCCCAGCGCGCGCCCGATCAGCAGGCCCAGCCACAGCATCAGGCTGATCTGCACCAAGCCGACCACGCCGGCGCGGGGCAACGCGCGCGACAGATCGCGCGGGCTGAAGTGCACGCCGATGCCGAACATCACCAGCACCACGCCGAACTCCGACAGCGCGTGCATCCGCGCCGGATCGGCGAACAGCGGCACCGGCAGGTACGGCCCCACGATCAGGCCCGCGAGCAGGTAGCCCAGCACCGCCGGCTGGCCCAGCCGCCGGCACAGCACCGACGTCACCGCCGCGACGCCGAGCGCGACCGCGAGGTCCTGCACGAACGGTGAGACCTCACCGACCGCCAGCACCAGGGCCCCCGGCGCGGCGGAGTCGGGCTGCAGCGCACGCGCTCACGGCGAGATGGTAGTCGCAGACGCGCTGCGGCGCAGCACGATCTCCGACGGCGCTTCGCGCGTGCCGTCGGTGCCGCAGTACTGCTCGACCATCCGCACGCGATCGGGCTGCAGCCACAGCTCGAACGCGCACAGCGAGCCGCTGCCGGGCTGCATCGCGGTGACCTCGCGCTGCACGAACGCGAGGTGACCGTCGTCGGTCGGCCGCGCGCGCAAGCTGGCCAGGTTGCCCTGCGCGCACACGTGCAGCAGCACCAGGGCGTCGCCGTCGGGGTGCAGCAGGTTGAGCGTCTCGCCGCCACCCGCACGCCAGGTCTGCACCACGGCGCTGCCGCGCGCGAGCGGGTGGGCTTCGATGGTCCACGCACCGTCCTCGCTCACCCACGTGCCCGACAACGCGGCCGCGATCGCGGGCCAACGCGCCGCGGCGTCGACGTCGTCGTCGGGCGCCGGCGGGGCGGCGGAGGGCGGCGCCGCCGGCACGGCGGGCGAGGACGGAGCGTGGGCGCAGGCACACGCGGACACCAGGACGAGCAGCAACGATCGCACGCTGCCCCGTGACACCCGCGCGCGCGGCCGCGGGTTCCCTCGCCTCACGGACACGCCGACTGCAGCGGCGGCAGCATGCCGCCGTCGATGCGACGCAGCGCGAAGGTGCTGCCGGCGAGATCGAGCATCAGCGGCGCGACGATCGTGCCTTCGACCGTGCCGCAGCCCAGCGTCTCGTCGACGATGTGGCCCTGCAGCACCACGTCCGCGGCGATCTGCCCGCCGCTGATCGGGTTGGCGGTCGGCTGCACGACCAGCTGCGGCAGCGACAGCAGGAAGCCGCCGGCATCATCGAGCTCCGCCGAGACCATCGTCGGCGCACCGACCGGCGGCCCCGGCACGGTCGCGCCGACCTCGACCGACAGCGCCTGCAGCTGCAGCTGCAGGGCGCGTTGAACTCCATCGTCGGCGGTGGTCACGTCGACGTGCCACTGCAGCGGATGGGCCGGATCCAGCACGACCCCCAGCGCGAGCAGGTACTCGCCCTCGAGCGTGGGTCCGGCCGGCGGCATCGGCCCGTCGGCGAAGCCGCTGGCGCTGCCCTCGTCGGGCGGCGGATCGTCGTCGGGCGTCGAGCCATCGCTGGTCATCGCACCGCTGCTCTCCTCGTCGCCGGGCGTGCCGACCTGCGGTCCGCAGCCGGGCGCCGATCCCCAGAGCAGAAGCGGCGCCGCCCACCAAGCCACCATCCGACGTGCCATCGTCGTTCAGTCTGACACGCGCCGTCGCGATCGCACAAGCTGAGGCCGCTGCGACGTTGCCGTGGTATGCCTGGACCGATGACGCGCGCGACGTGGTGGGCGTTCGCGCCCGGGGCGGTGGCACTGGCACTGTCGTGCGGCCGCGCGGACGCGCCGGCACCGGCACCGAGCGACGCGCCGACGCCCGCGCCGACGCCCGCGGCCGCAGCGACGCCGAAGCCCGGGCCAGAGCCTGCGCCGAAGCCTGCGCCGACACCCACGCCGAAGCCCGCGGCGAGCGCGGTCGCGCTGGCACCGGTGACCGCCGACGCGCTGCGCGGGGACGTCACCGCGCTCGCCGACGACGCGCTCGCTGGCCGCGGCACGCCCTCGGCCGGTCTCGATCGCGCCGCCGAGCTGCTCGCGGCGCGCATGGGTGCGATCGGCCTGGTGCCGGTGGTCGGCGAGGCGTTCCCGACCCGCGTCGACTGCAGCGGCAGCGGCAGCCCCGACGCCGCGAACGTGCTGGGGCTCTTGCGCGGCAGCGATCCCGGCCTCGCGCAGCAGGTCGTGATCGTGTCGGCGCACTACGATCACCTGGGCCGCGGCACCGAGGCCGGCAGCGACGACGTGATCTTCAACGGTGCCAACGACGACGCCAGCGGCGTGGCCGCGGTGCTGGCGATCGCGACCGCGTTGCGCGGAGCGCCGCGGGCACCGCGACGATCGGTGATGTTCGCGGCGTTCTGCGGCGAGGAGCTGGGGCTCCGCGGCTCGCGGGCCTACGTCGACGCGCCGGCGCTGCCGCTGCAGCAGACCGTCGCGGTGGTGAACCTCGAGATGCTCGGCCGCGCCGATCCGCAGCACCCGCGCCGCGCGTGGCTCACCGGCAGCGATCGCTCGGATCTCGGCGACGTGTTCGTCGAGCGCGGCCGTGCGCTGGGCATCGAGTTCGTCGACGGCAGCGTCGTGGGTGCGCTCGAGGGGCAGCTGTTCGGCGCCTCGGACAACTGGCCCTTCGCACAGGCCGGCGTGGTCGCACACTCGATCTCCGGCGGCCCCATCGACCCGCAGTACCACACCGTCGACGACGAGGCCGATCGCCTCGACTACGACGCCATGGCGCCGATCGTCGCTGCGATCGCCGACGCGACCTGGACGCTCGCCGACCGCGACGCCGTGCCGCGCTGGCGCGAGGGCGCGGCGCCCGGCTGAGCCCGGTCGCGCGCGGGTTGGAACCGCGACGCGCGGCGCGGTCCCACGGCCATGCGTGCCTCGACTGCGATCGCAGCCGGGCTCGGGTTCGCGCTGCTGCAGGCGGGCTGCAAGCACGACGACCCCGCGCCCATGACCGAGCCCGAGCCCGAGCAGGAACTGCTCGATCCGGGTGAGCCCTGCGACCCGAGCGCGCAGCCGGTCGACGCCGAGGGCGGCGGCACCTCGGGCACCGACACCGGCGGCACGCCACCACCGGTGTGCGCGCCCGGCCTCGCGTGCGAGCCGTTGGCCACCGGCGATGGTTCGGTCTGCGGCACCGCGGTCGCGATCGAGGGCAAGGTCACCGACGCGCTGACCGGGGTGCCGATCGAAGGCGCGTTGGTCACCGCGCACAACGAGATCGGTGAGCCCGTCACCGACGTGGTCGCGACCGACTCGTGCGGCGACTACGTGCTGCCGCTGTCGCTGCGACGCAACCCCGACGGCACCGTCGCGAGCAGCGACGGCGCCACGCCCAAGTGGACGCTGCGCGCGAGCGCGGCCGATCACCAGGCCTTCCCGGCGGGCCTGCGGCCGGCGCTGCCGATCGACCTCGCCGACGCGGTGCCCGACCCCGACGCCGACGCGGGCGGTGGCAGCAGCAGCGGTGGCGACGGCACCGGCGGCGACGGCGACGGTCCGCACTACGTGCGACAGATCATCGACACCGCCGCGACCCACGTCGCGCTGATCCCGGTCACGTTCGCGCAGGCCGGCGTGACGCTGTCGGGCACCGTCGTCGGCGACGCCACCGGCGGTGCGCTGGTGGTCGCCGAAGGCGACACCACACCGGCGCCCTACGGCGTCACCGACGTCTCGGGCCACTTCACGCTGTTCAACGTGCCGCCGGGCGCGGTGACCCTGCGCGCGTACAAAGGCGGGCTCGAGGTCACGCCGCTGCCGCTGATGGTCGGCGACGCGGATCAGGCGGCGCTCGAGCTGCAGGTCGCCACCGACGATCCCACCGCGCTGGGCCGCGTCGACGGCAACCTCAACATCGTCAACGCGCAAGGCGGCCTCACCACCAGCGTGGTGCTGCTGCCCAGCAGCGTGTTCGATCCCATGCTCGAGCGCGGCCCGGTGCCGCTGGGCCTGCGCGACCCGCCGGCCCCCGACACGCCCGACGTGTCGTCGGCGTTCGAGATCACCGCGGTGCCCGCGGGCACGTACAAGGTGCTGGTCGCGTTCGAGAACGATCAGCTGGTGCGCGACCCCGACGAGGGCATCGCCGGCACCGCGATCCTCGAGGTCACGCTGCAGCCGGGCGAGGCGGTGTCGGTGCCCGAGTCGTTCAAGGTCACCGAGGCGCTCGCGGTGCTGGGCCCTGGTGCGCAGGAGCCCGAGGCGGTCGACGCGATGCCGACGTTGCGCTGGGCCGACGACTCCAGCGAGGACGGCTACGACGTGCTGGTGGTCGACGCGCTGGGCGACATCGCGTGGATGACCGAGGTCCCGGGCCAAAGCGGCGGCGACACCGTCGAGCTGGCCTACGGCGGCGACCCGCTGGTCCACGGCATGGCCTATCAGTTCCGCGTCACGTCGTGGCGCGAGCAGCCCAGCGGGCGGCTGTCGATCTCGCGGACCGAGGATCTGCGCGGCGTGTTCGTCTACGGCGAGGCCCCGCCACCGCCGGCGTGCACGCCCACCGCGGACACCGACGGCGGCGACAGCAGCGGCTGAACGGAGCGACCCGACGGCCAGGCAGCCCGTCCGCGCGCGCGCGTCACTTCTTGCCCAGCAGCTCGGCGACGTCGATGCGGTCGAGCACCGCCTGCGGGATGCGGTTGCGCGTGACCGCGCGGCGCGGTCGCAGCGGCCGCGTCGCATCGATGGCGAGCTTGCTGCCCTGGCCGCGATCGTCGGGGCACGAGGGATCGAGCGGGGTCCCGCGCAGGCCCTGGACCACGCGCAGCTGTTCGTGCGGCTGGCACGACAGCGCCACGGCGCCGAGCACCCGCGCGAGATCGGTGGGCTCGACGTCGTCGTCGACGACGATGACGATCTTGCCGTACACGTCGCGCAGCAGCGCGTCGGCGATGCGCGCAGGCTCCTCGTCGTCGTGCTTGCGCAGCGCGACCACCACCGTCAGCGGGGCCACCAGCGCGACCTTGACCACGCCGGGCGCGGCGGCCTTGGCATCGCGCAGCGCACGGTGTTCGAGCGCCGGCATCGACAGCATCAGGTGCTCGAGGTGACCCGAGACGATGTCCTGCACGATCGGCTGCGCGCGGTGGCACATGCGCTCGACGTGCAGCACCGGCGTGTGGGTGCGGCCGGTGCCGAAGCCGGTGAACTCACCGAACGGCCCCTCGTCCATGCGCTCGCCGACCGCGATGCGGCCCTCGAGCACGAACTCGGCGCTGGCCGGCACGCGCAGCGCCGGGTCGTGGTGGCAGCGCACCACCGGCAGCGGCGCGCCGAGCATGCCGCCGATCACGTCGTACTCGTCGGTCGCGGCGGGGCCGGAGTACAGCGCGCCCAGGCTCCACGCCGGATGGGTCCCCAGCACCACCGCGACCGGCACGTCGGTGCCGCGCGCGGCATGCTTGGCGACGATGCCGTCGAGGTGCCGGCCGGGCTCGATGTAGATCCCGGTGGTGTTGCGCGAGGCGATCATCAGCCGGTGGTAGCTGAGGTTGGTGACGCCGTCGTCGGGGTCGCGCGCGACCACGATCGCCGCGGTCAGGTACGGCTGCGGTGCGTCGTCCTCGTGGTAGCGCAGCGCGGGGAAGCGGTGCAGATCGACCGCGTCGTGCTCGAGCACGACCTCGTGCACGCTGCCCTGCTCCACCACCACCGGCGCGATCGGTCGGTGGGCCGCGTCGGCATAGCGCGCCGCGACCTCCTTGAGCCCGCAGCCCAGACCCAGCGCCAGGCGGCCCAGCGAGCCGCAGACGTTGGTCACCAGCGGCCACTCGCAGCCGCGCACGCGGTGGAAGTAGAGGATCGGCGAGCGCTGCCGCGCCTCGAGCACCGCGAGGATCGCCGCGGTCTCGTGGTTCGGATCGACCTCGCGGGCGACCTCCAGCAGGTCGGACGGTCGCGCGCTGCGGACCTGCGCGAGGAAGCTGCGGAGATCCGCGCTCGAGGGCGTCACGCCGGTGTCCCCAGCACCTGCTTCTTGAGCGCGGCGCGGCTGACCTTGCCCGAGTCCGTGCGCGGCAGGTCGGCGACGATCTCGAAGCTCTTGGGCACGCGCACGAACGGCAGCGCCGACAGGCAGTGCTGGCGGAACTCCGCCAGCTCCACCGGCGGGCCCTCCGAGAGCACCACGTACGCGGCGATGCGCTCGCCCAGCATCGGGTCGGGCAGACCGATGACCGCGACCTCGCGCACCCGCGGGTGCTTGGCGATCACGCCCTCGATCTCCTGCGGGAAGATGCGCTCGCCCGCGCTCTTGATCATCTCGGAGCTGCGCCCCGACAGGAACAGGTGGCCCTCGTCGTCGAGCCAGCCGAGATCGCCGGTGCGCAGGCGACCGCGATCGTCGATCTTGCCCAGCGCCCGCTCGTCGCCCGAGACGTAGCCCTTCATGATGTTCGGGCCCGAGGCCACGACCTCGCCGATGACGCCCGGGCCGACGGGGTTGCCGTCGCCGCCGAGGATCTCGAGCGTGACGCCCGGCAGCGCGCGGCCCAGGCCGCCGCGCTTGCGGAACAGATCGTCGGGCCCGACCCAGGTGATCCGCGGCGCGGCCTCGGTCTGGCCGTACGCGAGGTGGATGCCGGTGCTCGGCAGCGCGGCGTGCAGGCGATCGAGCTCGTCGGGCGACAGCGCGCCGCCGGTGACGAGCACGTACTGCAGCGCCGGCGGCGGCGTGGCCGACAGCTTCGAGCGATCGAGCAGCTGCTTGAAGTGGTACGGCACGCCCGAGAAGCCGGTCGTGCCGTACTCGATCAGCTCGAGCAGCACCTTCTGCGGGAACTGGAAGCCGGCCGAGAAGTACACCGTGCCGCCGAGCATCGCGTGCAGCAGCAGCTGCATGCGCCCGTGGATGTAGTAGAGCGGCACCACCACCAGGATGCTGTCGCGATCCGACAGCCCCATCAGGCCGTTGGCGGCCTGCAGGTTCGACAGGAAGTTGGTGTGGCTGAGCATCACGCCGTTGGGACGGCCGGTGGTGCCCGAGGTGTAGACGATCATCGCGACGTCGTCGGCGCTGCCGGCGGGCTCGAAGCGCTCGCCGCGTTCCTGCGCGATGATCTCGTCTTGCACGTGCAGCCCCGCACCGCGGGTCTGCGCCAGCGGCTCGGCCTCGGCGGTCGACAGCCAGATCGGTGGCAGCCGCACCGGGTCGTCGCCCTCGAACAGCTTGGGCAGCTGCTTGGCATCGACCGCGATGGCGCGCGGGCGCGCCTCGTCGAGCACGCCCTGGATCGTCGGGCGACCGGCGAGCGTGGGCACGTCGACGTTCTGCGCGCCGGACTTGAGGATGCCCCAGAACCACACCAGCGCCGGCAGCGAGTTGTCGTGGAACATCGCCACGCGATCGCCGGCACCGATGCCCAGTCGCCGCAGTCGCAGCGCGACCTGGTCGCTGCGGCGGTCGAGCTCGGCGAAGCCGATGCTCTGGCCGCCGGGGAACACCGCGGCGGGTTTGTCGGGCCAACGCGCAGCACTGTGACGGAGCAGCTCGAACAGGCGCACGGTCACCGGTCCTACTTCTTGCGGCGCTTCTCGATGTACGCGACGAGCTTGGCGACGCTGCCGAAATTGTCGGGCTGGATGTCGTCGATCTCGACGTCGAAGCCGTACTTGCCCTCGATCCACACCACGATCTCCATCACCGCGGTCGAGTCGACCACGCCGGCGAGGTTGGTGTCGGCATCGAGATCGCCAGCGTTCTGCGCGAGCTCGGTCTTGATGTAGGTGAGCAGTTCGTCCTGGGTCGACATCGTGCGGGGTACTTTGAGCAATCGTGGGCCGCGGGGGCCGTCAGTCGCGGAAGCTGTGGTGCTCGACCGCGTGCGCGCGCACGCGATCGTCGCTGACGCGGACACCCAGTCCCGGCGCGTGCACGTCGGCGTCGGCGTCGGGCTCGAGGATGTCCTCGGTGAGCAGGAACGCATTTTGCCCCTTTCCGTCGAGGCAATCAAACCCGGCCGTGGGCGCGAGCGCGCGGCCCAGCAGCTCCGAGGCGCGCCCGAGCACGCCGGTCTCGCCGACCATCGTGCCCAGGCTGGCACCGATGCCCGCACGCCGCGCGAACTCGCAGATCCGTGCGGTCGCGAGCGCGCCGCCCATCTTGCCCAGCCGGACATTGAACACGTCGACCGCCTGCGCCGCGACCAGGCGCTCGGCGTCGGCGAAGCTGCAGACCGACTCGTCGGCCATGACCCGCAGGCCCAGCTCGGTCCGGATCCGCCGCAGCCCCGCGAGATCGTGCTTGCCCACCGGCTGCTCGACCGAGGCGATCGCGAGCCCGGGCACCGCCGCGAGCGCGCCCAGCCGCGCGACCGCCTCGTCCGCGGTCCACGCCGCGTTGGCGTCGAGCCGCAGCGGCAACGGCCCGAGCACGCGCGCGATGATGGCGAGCCGCTGGGCATCGTCGGCTGCGCCGATCTTCACCTTGATGTGCCGGCGCTTGCCGAAGCGCAGCGCCGCGCAGTGCCGCTCGAGCTTCGCGGTCGCGACCTCGAAGCCGATGACCATGCCCGCGGGCAGCTCCGGCGATTGCACGCCGCCGAGCAGGTCGACCAGCGCGACGCCGTGGCGCTGGCCCGCGAGATCGAGCAGCGCCAGCTCGAAGGCACCGAAGGCCGACAGCGCGTGGTCCCAGCGCGAGACCGCCTCGCGCAGCCACGCCACCACCGCGTCCATCGTCGGCAGCGCACTCGCGAGCAGCTCGCGCGCCAGCGCCGGCCCGTCGCGCTCGATCACCGTCTGCAGCGTCTCGCCGGTGACGTAGTCGCGGGGCAGCGCCTCGCCCACGCCGCGACGCCCCTGCTCGTCGTGCAGCGTCACCAGCACCGGCTCGGTCGCGCTGCGCATCGAGGCGGCGTGGCCGAAGCTCCCCTTGAAGGGGATCGACAGCCGCTGCAGCTCGACCTCACGTAGCCGCATGGAAGCGCTCGACGATTTCGAACTGATCGCCGAAGTCGGGATCGCGGCTCAGGTGCGTGGGCTTGATCTGGCTGTCGCTGGTGCCGGCGGCCAGGCGCTGGCGCCGACGCGCCTCGTAGCCACCCTCGGCCACCAGCGCCAGCTCGGGCGCGCCCAGCCGCTGCGACGAGCGCTTGCCGCCGTACTCGATGTTGTGCTGTTCGAGCGCCTCGTCGAGCCGCTCGGGGAACGCCGCCAGCGCCTTGCGATCGGCGGCGCCGTCGAGCTCGACGTACGCGACGTAGCGCGGGAAGCCGCCGCGCGCCGGCGCGAGCGTGAAGCCGGCGATGCGCAGCTCGAGCGCGCGGGCGACGTCGCGCACCGCCGCGGTGACCTGGTCCTCGGTCAGCTTCTCGCCGGTGATCGAGCAGGTCGCACCGGCGCGGTGGAGGAACTCGATGCAGGGCGTGCGACCGACGAAGCCGCGCACGCGCACGACGTCACCGATGTTGTAGCGGTACAGCCCGCTGCAGTTGGACAGCACCAGCACGTAGCTCTTGCCGTCCTCGAGCTGGTGCGGCTGCAGCACCTCGGGGTCGCTGCGATCGGCCTGGTCCTCGGGGATGAACTCGTAGACGTGCACGCCGACCGCGAGCGGCCCGCCCGATCGCTCGTCGTCGATCGGGATCGCCATCACGCCCTCGGAGGCCATGAGGATGTAGTCGCGGCCCGCGACGCCGCGCAGCTGCGGCGCCAGCAGCTCGATGTACGGCTGCAGCATCGGGCTGCGCCAGCAGATCGCGAGCGCCAGCTGCGGCCACAGTCGGTACGCCAGCATGCCCTCGCCCGCCGCGAGCGCGCGCAGGGCCGCGGCGCGCTCGGGGTTGCCGCGGTAGCGCTCGCCGACGATGCGCCGGACCTCGTCGCCACAGCGCACGCGCTCGGTGATGCCACCGCGCTCGACGTCGTCGGCGAGCTCGGCGGCGTACTGCGCGATCTTCTGGAACAGCAGCACGATGGTGCTGGGATTGAGCGTCATGATGACGCTGAACTGCTCCTCCAGCAGGATGCGCGCGATGGCGTAGTAGCGCCCGTCGGAGTCGCCGATCTGCGCCACCGCCTTGGGGATGATCGGCGTCTGCGTCATCGACGTCGCACGCGTGACGCCGGCCCAGTACGCGCTCTCGGAGCTGCACGGCAGGCCCGAGCCCGGCGCGCGCACCGGCTCGCCCGAGTCGGAGAAGTTGGTCACCATGCGGCCGGCCTGCGCCGCGGGGTGGCGCGCGAACACCTCGGCCCAGTAGATGCCGAACGCGCGCGACTTGGCGCGCACGAAGGTGTTGGTCACCGGGATGTACTTCGACTTCGCGGTCGAGCCCGAGGTCAGGAAGAAGCGCTTGACCGGCTCGCTGGTGAGCACGCCGGCCTCGCCCGCGACCACGCGATCGATCTGCGGCTCGAAGCCCTCGTACTTGCGGATCGGCACCGCGCGCTGGTACTCCGCGAAGCTGCGGATCTTCGCGAAGCCGTGCTGCTGACCGAACTCGCAGTCGACGTTGGCGCCGACCACGGTCTCGAGCAACAGCTGCTCCTGCACGCGCTCGGGCTGCTCGAGCCCGGCGAGGAACGCCTGGGCCTGCTGCGAACGGAACTCGGGGCCGCGCGAGGGCGGACGGGCGTCGGTCATGGGGTCCTCGGAGCGGCGCTGCCGGGCGCCGGGGTGTGCGCGATGATGGCGGCCGCGAGCTGCTGCGGCGCCTCGAAGCTGACGCCGTGACGTGTCGGCAGCGTGACGACGCGGCGACGCGACTCGGCCACGCGCCCGAACGCCGCCAGCGTGGCGGCATTGTCGGTCGCGCCGTCGTGCTCGGCCAGCACCAGCAACGTCGGCAGCTCCAGCCGGGGCAGCCGCGCCAGCGCCAGCGCGGCGAGCTTGCCCGACAGCGTCGCGAAGCGCGGCGTGATCGCGAGCAGCCGCAGCGGGTCGGCGCGGATGAAGCCCTCGAGCGCGGGGCCCTGCGTGAAGAGCGTGTCGCGGATCGGCGTGGGCACGCAGGGCTCGTCGTCCGCGTGGCCCTGTGCCTGCTGCAGCCCCTGCGCCGCGGCCGTGCGCACCTCGGCCGAGGGCAACAGCCCCGGCGTCACCAGCACCAGCGCGTCGATCGGCACCGACGCGCCGTGGATCGCGTGCAGCGCCAGGATCGCGCCCCAGCACCAGCCCACCACCACCAGCGGGCGCGACGGCACCGACTCGGCCGCGAGGATCGCCTGCGCGTCGCCGACCAACACCGCCGCGCTGGCCGCGTCACCGCGACCGCTGGCGTTGGGCCCGCTGCCGCGGCGATCGGCGCCGACCATGGTGATGCCGGCCTCGCGCAGCGCCGGCACCAGCGGCGCGAACCACCCCGAGTGGCTCATGATGCCGTTGAAGAAGACCGCGGTCGCGCGCGGCTGCGCGGCCCGCCACACGCGATAGCGCAGCGTCTCGCCGTCGTCGCGGCGCAGCGCCACCAGCTCGCCCTCGCTGTCGCCGCCCTCGCCCACGTCGCCCTCACATGGCGTAGCCACCGCAGACGTTGAGCGCCTGGCCGGTGATCCCACGCGCGTCCTCGGACATCAGGAACACCGCCAGCGCCGCGATCTCGCGCGCCGTGATCAGCCGCTGCTGCGGGCTCTCGGCGATGATCATCGCGATGTAGTCCTCCGCGGTCTTGCCGAAGAGCTTGGCGCGCGCGGCCATGGCCTCGTGCACGAGCTCGGTGTCGACGTGCCACGGCCGGATCGAGTTGACCGTGATGCCGAGCTTCGCGACCTCCTTGGCCACCGAGCGGGTGAAGCCGTCGATCGCCGCCTTGCTCGAGGCGTAGGCGCTGTTGTACGCCGCGCCGAGCTCGCCCGAGACCGAGCCGATGTTGACGATGCGCCCGCGCTTGCGCCGGATCATCGGCTTGATCGCGGCCTGGGTCAGGCGCATGACCGCAAAGACGTTGAGCTCGTACAGCCGCCGCCAGCCCTCGTCCTTGGCCATCACCAGGTTGGCGACGTAGTTGGTGGCGGCGTTGTTGACCAGCACGTCGATCTGACCGTGGCGCTCGATCACCGCGGCGACGACGCGGGCCGCGGCCTCGGGCTCGGCCAGATCCGCCGGCAGGGCCCAGGCCTTGCCGCCCTCCTGCTCGATCTGTGCGACCGCGGCGTCCAGCTGCGCGGCCGTGCGAGCGACCAGCACCGACGTCGCACCCGCGCCGGCGGCGACGCTGGCGATTTCCTTGCCGATACCGCGTCCGGCACCGGTGACGACGACGACTTGGCCGCTGAGATCCACCTTCACGGTTCGGCAAGGGGACGCCGAAGCCGCCGCGCTTGTCAACGTGAGATGGCTCAATGGCGCTCGCGCGCGCGGTGCGTCGGCGCGCCGCACGGTTGTCCGCCGTTGCTCCGAGCGATCGTCCGGTGTCGCGGTCGCGGGCGAGCCACCCTCGCCCATCGGGTACATTGCGCGCAATGTCCGAGCCCGTGTTCCAGACCGCCGCCAGTGAAGTCCACCGCGTGCTCGGCGAGTGGATGCTCGTCGATGGCTTCCCCATCGTCTACGACACCACGCGCAGCCACGACGTGCACATCGTCGACGCGGCCACCGGTGCCGAGTACCTCGACATGTTCTCGTTTTTCGCGAGCATGCCGGTCGGGCACAACCACCCCAAGCTGCGCACGCCCGAGTTCGCCGCGCGGCTCATGGCCGCGACGCTGACCAAGGTGTCCAACTCGGACATCTACACCCCCGCGATGGCCGACTGGGTCCGCGCGCTGGGCCGGACCATGCCGGCCGAGTTCCGCTACCTCTTCTTCATCGAGGGCGGCGCGCTCGCGGTCGAGAATGCGCTCAAGGTCGCGTTCGACTGGAAGGTGCGCAAGAACATCGCCCGCGGCCTGTGCAGCGGCAGCGACGACGACCTGGTCGGCACCAAGGTCATCCACTTCCGCAACGCGTTCCACGGCCGCTCGGGCTACACGCTGTCGCTGACCAACGGTTTCGCGCGCGAGAAGACGCAGTACTTCCCCAAGTTCCGCTGGCCCCGCATCGACGCGCCGGCGATGCGATTCCCGTTCGACGACGCGGCCAAGGCCGCGACCATCGCGGCGGAGAACGCCTCGCTGCAGGCCATCCGCGACGCCATCGCGCAGCACGGCCACGACATCGCGGCGCTGCTGATCGAGACCATCCAGGGCGAAGGCGGCGACAACCACTTCCGCCGCGAGTTCATGCAGGCGCTGCGGACCCTCTGCGACGAGCACGAGATCCTGCTGGTGTTCGACGAGATCCAGTGCGGCATGGGCCTGACCGGCAAGTGGTGGGCGTTCGAACACCACGGCGTGCAGCCCGACGTGTTCTCGTTCGGCAAGAAGAGCCAGGTCTGCGGCATCGCCAGCACCGAGCGCGTCAACGAGGTCGACTCCTGCTTCAAGGTGCCCAGCCGCATCAACTCGACCTGGGGCGGCAACATCGTCGACATGGTCCGCGCGACTCGCTACATCGAGATCATCGAGCAGGACAACCTGTTGGCCAACGCGCGCGAGGCCGGCGAGCACCTGCAGAACCGGCTGCGCGGACTGACCGAGCGCCACCGCGGCATGAGCAACGTTCGCGGCCGCGGCCTGATGTGCGCGTTCGATCTGCCCAGCGCCGAGATCCGCAGCGCGGTGGTGCGCGCGGCCATGGCCGACGAGCACATGCTCATCCTGCCCTGCGGTCCGCGCAGCATCCGCTTCCGTCCGGTGCTCGACGTCACGCGCGACGCCATCGACGAGGCCGCCGCGCGACTCGATCGCGTGGTCGCCAAGCTCACCTGAGCCAGCCCGCTCGCGCACGCGCGACTCGCCGCGGGTGCGCGCGGCGGTGCGGACCGACGTCGACGCGGCCGCGGCCGATCAACCGCTGGGGATACCGCCGCCGGCGTTGGTCAGCGCGTAGCCGGTCATGTCGCTGTACGTGTACGCGCCGCTCAGACCGTTGTACGAGGTGATCGAGCCATCGCTGGGATCGACCCGGTGCGCGCTGTCGCCGTTCTCGACGGTCCAGATGTAGCCGTAGAAGTCGATGCTGACGCCGTAGCTGCCGGGCACGGGCCAGTTCGACACCACCGTGAGGTTCTCGCGATCGACGCCCACCAGGCTGTTGCCCGAGGCCATCCACAGCAGGCCCTCGTCGCCGCGCTCGGCCATGCAGCCGGTCCAGCCGCCGACGGTCGCCTGCATGAAGGTCTGGGTCTCGTAGTCGAAGCGGGCCGCGTCGGCCGAGCACAGCCACACGTGGTTCTGGTCGTCGACGGTCATGCCGTACCAGTGCGGCCCGACCGGCGTGTTCCAGATCTCGTAGTCCATCGTGTCCATGTCGACGCGCACCAGGCGATTGCCCGAACCCAGCGTCGAGGCCCAGAAGTTGCCGTCGCCATCGACCGCGCCGCCGTACATGCCGTAGAAGTCGTTGGTCAGGCCCACGACCGCGACCTGGTCCATGACCACGCCGGTGTCACCGTCGAGCAGCAGCACGTCGAAGGTGTTGCCGACGCGCCCCGCGGTCCACAGCCGCTCGTTGATGTACGAGCACGAGGCCTCGTCGAGCACGCCCTGCGCCCAGGCGACCGGCCGCTGGCTCTCGTAGTTGAAGGGCGTGTGCCACGCGACGCACTCCTCTTCGCCCCACGGCAGCGCCATGTTGTTGTTCGAGGTCTGGATGCCGGGCGTGCCGTTGCTCTCCTCGCAGAACGACTCGTCGGCGTAGATCTTGGTGACGCCACCGGAGCGGTTCGCGACTGCGACGTGGCCGGACTGGCTCACGCTGGTGCGCGACGGATCGCCGGCGCCATCGGGCCGGGTGATGAAGCGGCCGACCTCGGTCACGCTCTGGGTGTCGATCTTCGAGATCGTGCCCTGCGAGCTGTTCGAGGCCCACAGGAACGACCACTCCGGGTCGCCACCGTTGCCGCCGCCGCGCTCGCACGGCGGCACGCCGACGTCGGGCAGCGCGCCGACGTCGAAGTTCACCGGCGGCCCGGCCGACGACTCCGCTTCGCCCGAGTCGGCCACGGTCGTGCCCATGGTCGCGCTGGCGCTCGCGCTGGCGCTCATGCCGGTCGCGCTCGCCGACGCGGTGCCGCCGTCGCTGGTGCTGCTGCCCGACTCGCCCGCGCTGAGGCTGACGCCGGAGCTGCCGTCGCCGTCGCCGGTGGTCGCGGGCGTGTTGCTACCGCAGGCCGCGGTCGCGATGCCGAGGGTCGTGATCAGGGCCGTGGTGACGCTCGTGGTACGCACGCGCATGGGCTTGGTCCGCACCATCGCACGCCGGGCTGCGCAGGAGCAATCGAGCGACGTGGGGCCGGCGCGCGCGCCATGTGAAAACACCCACGCGCGCGGAGCCGAGCAGCGTGGGTGGCTGTGGGCCTGCGGTTCCCATCGCGAGCCGCTGGCCCCTCACCCATCGAGCGGCGCTCGGGGCACCGGGCGATCCTCGGTGACCGCCTCTGCGTCGCGGACGTCGTCGCCGGCGAGCGTGCCCGCGTCGACGTCGACGAGGATCGTCTCGGACTCGAACAGCGGCAGCTCGCCGGTGCCGCAGCGGCGCAGCGCCCACTGCGGCGGCGGCGGCGGGCGACGCGACAGCGGCCGGGGCTCGTCGAGGATCGCGAGGATCCCCTCCCGCCAGCCGGGATCGCGGCTGTCGAAGCCCAGCGCCTGCTCGAGCAGCCGCACCAGCGCGCGGTCGTCCGCGCCGCGCCGGCGCAGGGCGTCGCGCAACACGTGCTGCGCGGCAGCGGTGTCGCCCAGCGCCGCGTAGCCGCGCACGAGCAGGTCGATGGCCTCGAGCCGCGCGGGCGCGTCGCGGCGCAGCAGCTCGAGCTTCGCGAGGGCTTCGCGCACCTGGCCGCGCCGCAGGTAGATGCGTGCCAGCTCGAGCGTCGTGTCGGGATCGTGCCGACCGTGTTCGATCAGCGTCTCGGCGATGCGCACGTACTCGCCGGTGCGACCGCTCTCGTGCATGCGCACGGCGGCCTGGGCCAGCTGCGCCGTGCCGCGCTCGCCGCTGCCGTGGTCGAGATCGATCTCGGCCGCGCGCAGCGTCTTGGTCACGCTGCCGGGATCGCAGTCGACCAGCAGCTGGCGGAGCTCCTGCGCGCGCTCGAAGCGACCCGCCGCGACGTGGGCGCGCGCGGCGGCCTCGCACAGCGCCTCGCCGCGCGCGCCGCAGCTGCGCACGATCGGCTCGAGCCGCGCACGGGTCGGCGCCGCCGGATCGATCTCCAACGCGCGACGGGCCAACAGCACCGCACGTCGTGGCTGACCGGCCGCGGCCCACGCCGTGGCCGCCGCGAGGAACGCCTGCGCCGCGCGCTCGCGCTGGCCGCCACGCCACGCAGCGTCGGCCCAGCGCATCGCGGCCTGCACGTCGCCCGGATCCATCTCGACCAGGGTCTGGTACTCGAGCGCCGCCGCGAGGTGCCGCCCTTGTTGCCGCAGGGACTCCGCACGGCGACGCACCGCGTCCTTCGCGAAATCCAACGGACGGTACTCTGGTGCCGGCGGCTGTGACGTGGACAACGCATTCCCTCCGCAGCTGAGGTTCGTGGCGGCACGCGACCGCCGGCTGCACCCGAGCGCGCGCCCAGGGCACTGCTATCGACACCACCACCGTCGCGCTCGTCCGACCCGATCTGCGCGGCCTCGCACTTGCGCAAACGCGCCCCGGCCCCGGGCGAAACCGTGGCGTGCCCCGTGAACCAAACCGACGCGGTCGACACGCGCGCGGGCGATCGCCAACCTGCTACGCTCGCGCCCGCCTCGCCCCATGCGTCTGCTCGTCCTCGTCCCGGATCTCGTCCAAGGCGGCCCGCTGCGCAAGCTGACCGAGTTCATCGGCCGTCACAACCGGCTCGAGCGTCTCGCCATCGATCGACGGCTGCTCGTGCACCCGCGGCTGTACACCCACGTCGCGTGGGGCGGCACGCTCAACAACATGCGGCACGCCGCGCTCGCGCGCTCGCTGGGCGTCGACGCGCGCCTGGTCTCGCCCTCGGGCAAGGACACCTACGGCAGCTTCAACGTGGTCAAGCTGCCGTACATGCGCTGGTCCGATCGGCGCGACGACGACGTGGTGCTGGTGCCCGACTTCTGCACCGAGCTCGCCAACGACGTGCGCGGCAAGGCCATCGTGTACCTGCAGGTGCCGATCCACCTCAAGGCCAACTTCGACTACCTCGATCCGCGCATGATCCTGTGGACCGACTCGCCGCACATGTTGGCGCTGTGCCAAAAGGCGTACCCGGGCAAGGACATCCCGATCGTGCCCAACATCGTCGACTCGGGGCGGTTCCCGTTCCGGCCGCAGAGCGAGCGCGAGCCCGGGCTCATCTTCGCGTTCCCGCGCAAGGGCCCCGACTTCATCCAGGCCACGCGCGATCACTACGCCAAGCTCGGCGGCAAGTTCTGGCACTTCGAGCTCATCGACGGCATCCCGCTCGACGAGCTCGCGCAGCGCATGCAGCGGGCGCAGGCGTTCTTGGCCTCCGCCGACGTCGAGGGCTGCGCCCTGCCGCCGCAGGAGTCGATGGCGTGCGGCATGGTCGTGGTCGGCAAGTCGGCGACCGGCGCCAACTTCTCGATGCAGCACCGCAAGACCGCGATGGTCGCCGAGACGCCCGAGGTCGCGGCGCAGTGCCTGCGCGAGCTCGAGGACGCGACCCTGCGCGACCAGATCTCCCGCAACGCACACGAGTTCATCTCGCGCTACTTCCCGACCGGCGAGCCGCGTCGGTTCTGGCGCCGGACGCTGCTCGAGCTCGGCTTCGAGCTGCCGGCCGAGCGCGAGCCCGCGGCCGACGCCGTCGCGCAGTAGCGGCGCGTCACGACCATGGCCAAGGTCGAGCTCAGCACGCTGGCGCGCAGCACCTTGGTGGCATGGCTCGCCGAGGCGTGGCGCATCGGCTCGCGGTTCATCCTCACGCCCATCGTCTTGTCGCAGATCGGCAAGGAGGGCTACGGCGTGTGGACGCTGGTGTTCAGCCTGTCGAACTACGTGTCGATGGTGAACGCCAGCTTCGGCGTGGCCTACGTCAAGGCCACCGCCGAGTGCGTGCGCTCGGGTGAGCGCGAGCGACTCGAGCGCGTGCTCGGCTCGGGCATGCTCGTCATCGGCGGCGTCGCGGTCGTCGGCCTGCTCGCGACGTGGTGGCTGGGCGAGTGGGTCCTGCAGGCGATCAACGTCCCCGATCGCTTCCTGGGCGAGGGCCGCATCGCGCTGCTGCTCATCATGGGCTGCCTGGTGCTGCGCATGAGCGTCGGCTGTGCGCTCGAGGTGCTCGCGGGCCTGCAGCGCGTCGATCTCACCTACCGTCTGTACATCCTCGCGTCCTTCGTCGAGTTCTTCGTGACCCTGCCGCTGTTGCTGCTGGGCTGGAACATCGTCGGCATGGGCATCGGCTACGCCGTCGGTCAGGTCGCGTGCATCGCCCTGGCGTGGCGGAGCCTCCGCAAGCTCGCGCCCGAGCTGCGGCTGTCGCCGCTGCGGTGGTCCCGCGAGGGCGTCCGCGAGGTCTTCTCGATGGGCGGCCGCTTCCAGCTGCTGGGCATCGTCACGACCAGCGTGATGGAGGGCGTCAAGATCCTGCTGTCGGTGCTGCTGGGCGTGGGTTGGGTCGCGATCTACGATCTGTGCGACAAGCTCATCAACCTCGGCAAGTCGCTGTCGTCGTCGGTGCTCGCGCCGCTGTTGCCGGCGTTCGCCGACCTGCAGGCCGGCGCCGAGACCGTGCGCGAGCGCGCCCTGTTCGTGCAGGCCAGCAAGGCGCTGGCGCTGGTCAGCTGCGGCACCTTCGCGTTCCTCGCCGCGCTCGGCGAACCCGTGCTGCTGGCGTGGACCAACCAGGACGTGCACGAGGCCGCCGTCGCGCTGCAGATGCTCGCGCTGGGCGAGGTCTTGATGCTGCAGACCGGCGTCGTCTCGGCCAACCTGCGCGCACGCGGCATGGTCATGCTCGAGCTCGTCTGCGCCCTGGTCGCGACCGTCGTCGTGCTGGTCTCGGTCGTACCGCTGGCCCGCGCCCTCGACTTCGACGGCATCGTCATCGCACGCCTCGCCGGCCAGGCCATCGGCGCCGTCTGGTACCTGCGCGCCTACTTCCGCTTCGCCAACATGCGCGCGGGCGAGTACGTCGCCGGCGCCCGCATCGTCCGCGTGCTCGCCGTCGTCGGCATCGCGACTGCCATCGTCGTGCTCGGTCATCTCGGTGCCACGCAGCTGCTGCCGCGGTGGTTCTCGCCGCGCTGGGCCGCCGCGATCGAAGTGCTCGTGCTCGCGGGGCCCTACGCCGCCGTGCTGTTGGTCGGCACCCTACGCTGGGTCGTCACGCCCGACGAGCGCGCGAGCCTGCTCGCGGTCGCGGCCCGCAAGCTCGGCAAGCTGCGGCGACGCGGCGGCGCGCCGACGGCCCCGCCCCCGGCGGCGCCGCCGGGCGACGGTGGCTGAGCGAAGCGGCGAGCACGGCGATGGGCGCGGCGCCGGCGTGCGGCCGCGGACGCCGCGCGGACGCGGGTGGAAGGATTGGCCTGGGCTGGCAG
>JAIBBS010000120.1 GCA_019694555.1 Nannocystaceae bacterium | reverse complement strand
CGAGAGAAAAATGGCTCCGGAGAAGGGACTCGAACCCCTGACCCGGCGGTTAACAGCCGCCTGCTCTACCGACTGAGCTACTCCGGAATGGGGCCCGGAGACTGCCCAGCCCCGCGCCCGCCGTCAAGCCCGATCGTCTTGCGCGCGCGCCCCAGCCAGCCCACGCCGCGGCGACCCCACGGCCGCGCACCACGCCGCGGCATCCTGGCTGCGCCGCGCCGCAGCGGCGCGGGGCCACGTTGCGTCGCAGTGCCGCCCCGCCACCGCCGCGCCGCGGCGCACAGGCGGCCCGCTCACCCCCCCAGCAGCCCCGCGATCGCGTCGGCGAGCTCGAGCGCCATCGTCTTTTGCACGTTGTGCCCCCCGTGCGCGAAGCCCAGGCGCACGCGCGCCGCGGCCGCGTCGCCGAGCTCCTGCACGACGGCGGGCTCGACGAAGGGATCGTCTTGCGACCACGCGACCATCGCGGGCAGGCCGCGGGTGCGGATCGCCTCGACGTGGGCGCGGTGATCGGCGAAGGCGAAGCGGCGCAGCAGCGCGAGGGTTCGCGCGACCTCGGGCGGACGCGTGCTGGAGGGGAAGCCGCTCGCGAGCAGGGCGCGTCGCCACAGTCGAACGACCGCGGGGCCGAGCACGGGCCAGGTGGCCGCGGCGGCGACGGCCGGGAGCACCGGCTGCACGCGACGGTAGAGCCGGTGCGGGCGCACGCCGACGGGGGCGAGCCACACGATGGCGCGCGCGTGCTCGCAGCGGGCTGCGACGGCGCTGGCCATCGGGGCGCCGAAGGAGTGGCCGAGCACGGCGAAGGGGCCGCCGATGATCGCATCGGCCGCGCGCGCGATCGCGTCGGCGACGGTGGGCCAGTGGTCGCTGGCGTCGACGCTCGAGCGGCCGAAGCCTGGCTGATCGATCCGCACCAGTCGCACGCGCTCGCGCAGCGCGGGCGCGAGCCAGCGAAAGTCGCGGTGGGTGCCGGGCAAGCCGTGGATCGCGAGCAGGGCAGGGCCACGACCCTCGTCGACGTAGGCGAGATCGATCGCGCGCTGGGCCTGCACGCGGATCGTCTGCACCGGCGGATCGGACGGCTGGGCAGGCTGCATGCGCGGGCGCAGCATACAGCGTCGGCGCGGCGGGTCGCGTCACCGCACGAAGCGACCGCCCCGCCCACCACGCCACGCGCGGCGCGCGAGCGTGCGATACTGCCGCGCGATGCACCGCTGGCTCGCGCGCTCCGTCGTCCGCACGATCACGGCCACGGCGTTGCTGACGGCCTCGTGCGCGCCCGCGACGGGGACGCCCACGACCGCAGCGCCGGGTGCCGCGGCGCCGAGCGAGGTGCCCAGCCTGGACTGGCTGGTGGGCACGTGGACGACGCAGACGCCCGAGGGCTTGGTGACCGAGCAGTGGTCGAAGCAAAGCGCGACCACGTGGGTCGGGCGCAGCGACACCACCAAGGACGGCGCGGTGGTGTTCTTCGAGCAGATGCGATTGGAGCGCGCGGCCGATGGCACCGTGACGTTCTTCGCGCAGCCGATGGGCCGCACGCCGGCGACGCCGTTTCGCGCGGTGCCACCGTTCGTGGCGCAGCAGCTGACGGTCGAGAATCCCGACAACGAGTTCCCGCAGCGCATCGAGTACCGCCGCGAGGGCGAGACGCTGACGGCGACGATCTCGGGCGCCGGGCAGCAGGCGCAGTGGCAGTACCGCCGCGGCGATTGAGCGCCGCCGCGCCGACGTGGGTCGCGCCTGCGCGAGCGAGGGCGCTCAGGCGCCGCCGACGAGCTCGCGCAGCCGTCGCGCCAGCTCGACCGTCTGCGCGACGCTGCGCGGGATCACCAGCACGGTGTCGTCGCCGGCGATCGTGCCGAGCACGGCCGGCAGCTGCAGCGCGTCGAGCTCGTGGCCGACGGCCTGCGCGCGGCCGATCCGCGTGCGCACGATGATCGCGACCTCGTTGTGATCGACGGCCACGACCATGTCGCTGGGGAACCCGGCCGGTGCGTGCGGCCGCAGCTGGTACACGCTCTCGCCGTCGTCGCGTGGGATGCGGTGCGCGCCCAGCAGCTTGAGGTCGCGGCTGATCGTGCTCTGCGTGGTGGTGTGGCCGCGCTCGGCCAGCAGGCGGCACAGCTCGGTCTGGGTGCTGGCGTGCCCGGCCGCGAGCAGCTTGCGGAGCGCGGCACGGCGGGCCTTGGACGATTCCATGGCGAACGGGCCGGCAGTCTACTGCAGCCGCGCGCGCGGCAGCGGCTCGATCACGCCAGGGCCTGGCGCGTGACCAGGGTGCCCACGCCCTGATCGGTGAAGAGCTCGCCGACGACGGCGTGGGGCATGCGCGCGTCGAGGATGTGCAGCGCCGGCACGCCGCGGGTGGCGGCGTGGCGCGCGAGCACCAGCAGGTCGGGGTCGGACTCGTCGAAGCGGCCGCGCTCGAGGCCGGCGAGCAGGGTCTCGGGCGAGAGCCGCTGCACGAACCCGTGGGCGTCGCGCAGGCCCGGCTCGGTGCCCAGCGCGACCAGCTTCTGGATGCCGGTCTTGAGTGCGAGCTCGACGATGGCGTCGGGGGCAGAGGCCTCGCGCACCAAGATGCACAGGTGACCGCGATCGAGCAGCGTGCTGATCGACAGCGGATCGGGCGCGACCATGGCGGCGAAGTGACCGCTGGTGCGTGCGTGCGCCTCGATGCGCGCGGCCGCGTCGGCGTCGGGCACGATCACCAGCGGCTTGAGACCGGCGTCGAGGCACAGCGCGAGATCCTGCGCGAGCCCGTCGGTGTTCTCGCCACGACCGCGCGCGGCCGGCTGCAGGTAGACCATCAACCGCAGGCCGGTGAAGCGGCGCACGTACGCCAGGCCCTCGACCAACAGCTGCTGCTTGAGCCGCGGCGAGTAGGCCGACAGCGTCAGGTTGCGCGAGAGCTGGCCGCCGGGGCCGACCGCGATGCCCTTGGCGTCGTCGGCGTTGATGCGCACGTAGTCGTAGCTGAGATCGCAGCCCCACGCGGTGAAGCTGGCGTCGCCGCAGCCGAGATCGATCGACCAGCACACCTCGGATTGACGCAGCTGGCGCTTGAGCTCGGGCGGCTTGTGGCTGGCGCTGCGACCGGCGGCGGCACCCTCGGCCGGGCCGTCGAACAGCACGTGGCCCTGCGCGGCGATGCGCAGCTGCGCGGGCGTGACCGGCACGCCGTGCTCGATCGCGGCCTGGCCCACCGCCATCGCGACGCGGCCCCACTGCGGCTGGCCCGCGAACACGCTGCACTTGACCAGGCTCGACTTCGCGACGGTGCGCGCGACCAGGGCCGCGGTGGCCTCGTCGGGCGCGCCGGTGACCTCGACCTCGAGCAAGCGCGTGGCGCCCTCGCCATCGCGCGCGACCTGCTTGGCCAGCTCGCGCAGCACCGAGGTCAGGCCCGCGGCGAAGGCGGCCACGGTCGCGTCGTCCTCGACGTGCACGCCGCTGCTGCCGTTGGCGAGCACCAGCACCATGTCGTTGGTCGAGGTGTCGCCATCGACCGAGATCGCGTTGAAGGTGGTCTGGATCGCGCGCGCCAGCAGCGACTGCAGCAGCGCCGGCGGCACCGCGGCGTCGGTGCACACGAAGCCCAGCGTGGTCGCCATGTTGGGATGGATCATGCCCGAGCCCTTGGCCACGCCCAGCAGCCGCACGACGTTGGCGGCGCCCGGCAGCGCGAGCTCGATCCACGCGAACTTCGTCACCGTGTCGGTGGTGAGGATCGCCTCGGCGAAGGCGGTGGGCTCGGCCTGCGCCGCGGCGACCAGCGTGTCGCCGGCTTCGACGATGAGCTCGACCGGCAGCGGCGTGCCGATCACGCCGGTCGACGCGGTCAGCACCTTGTTCGCGGGGCAGCCCAGCAGCTTGGCCAGCTCCTGGGCGACCGCGGCGTTGTTGAGCGCACCGAGCTCGCCGGTCATCGCGTTGGCGTTGCCAGAGTTCACGACCACGGCGCTGATGCTGCCGGTCGGCAGCAGCTCGGCGTTGCGATTGCAGCACGCCGCGCGCATCGGGTTCTTGGTGAACACGCCCGCGGCCACCGCGGGCGGGCTCGACAGCACAAGCCCCAGATCCGATCGTCCGGGCTTGATGCCGCAGCGCACGCCCGAGAAGCTGAAGCCTCGCGGCAACGGATCGCCGGCGGTGAAGCTGCGGTGCACGGTCGCGTCGGTCGTCATGTCGGCGGCTCCTTGGGGTGCGAGGGCACAGTAGTCGAAGCGGTCTGCGGCGCGGATGCCCACGCGCGTGAGCCCACGCCGTGCGGTGCGGGCGCGAACGCACCGACCGGCGGCGCGCTCGCAGGCAGGCCCGCGCCGGCGGGCAGACCCAGCCACAGGTTGAGGTTGTGCAGCGCCTGGCTCGCGGCGCCGCGCATGAGATTGTCGATCGTCGCGAACACCGGGATCATCCCGCCGTGCGCGACCGGGCCGACCGCGAGGATCGCCTGGTGCGTGCCCACGGCGTGACGCAGGCCCAGGCCCTCGCCGGGTTCGGGCAGCACGGTGACCCACGGCGCGCCGTCGTAGAAGCGCGCGAGGGTCTGCTGCAGCACGGCGGGCGGGTGATCGCAGCGCACCCACGCCGTGATCGCGAGCCCGCGCACGACCGGGAGCATCTGCGTGACGAAGGAGATCTCGAGGCCGAGCTTGCCGGCGATCTCGGGGATGTGCTTGTGCGTGCCGACCTTGTACGGAAAGCTGTTGCCGAACAGCTCGCTGAAGTGCAGGTCCTCGCGCAGGGCCTTGCCCGCGCCCGAGGTGCCGCTGGCGCCGTACACCGCGACCGGCGACGTGCACAGCCCCGCGCGCACCAGCGGCGCGAGCACCAGCAGCGCGGCGGTCGGGTAGCAGCCGGGGTTCGCGACCAGCGTCGCGTTCGCCGGCGGCGCACCGAAGAGCTCGGGCAAGCCGTAGTGGATCCCGGGCGCGAGCCGGTGCGCGGTCGAGAGATCGAGCACGCGCGTGCCGGTCGGCGCGAGCGCAGCGGTCCACGCGAGCGCGGCCTCGTCGGGCACCGCGAGGGCCACCGCGGCGCAGTCGCGGGCGAGATCCACCCAGGCCTGCGTCGGCTCGTGGCCGGTGAAGACCACCGGACGCATGCGCGGATGCTGCATCAGAAGTGCATGGAGGACCTGCCCGGCGTAGCCGGTGGCGCCGACGAGCCCGATCGGCAGCTCGCCCTGGAGATCGCCGTGAGCGCGGGTGTTCATGCGGTCTGGCCCGAATACCGCGATCGGCTGTCCGCTGCAATCGGCCGCCCCCAGAATCCACCATACATGCATACGCAATGCATGTCAGAAACGCCTCGGCGGGCGCACTCGCGCGCTTGACTCTGTCGACGGCGCGTGTAGAGTCCGCATCCCTCGAACTCCCTGCGGGAGTAGCTCAGTTGGTAGAGCGCAACCTTGCCAAGGTTGAAGTCGCGGGTTCGAGTCCCGTCTCCCGCTCCGCAGCGCCCCACGTGGCCTTTGGCCCCGTGGGGTGTTTCGTTTCATGATGGTGGCCAGCCCGTGGACGACACGACCACGCCTCGCCCGCCCCACCGCAGGTCCGCTCGCCCCGCCCGGCTCGTCGCCGCGCTGACGCTGGCGCTCGCGAGCGCCGGCTGTCCCACCGGTGGCGCGAGCGAGTCGAAGCAGGCGCCGGCGATCCACATCGATGCGCAGCGCTACAACGTGCCGCTGAGCGACGACGACTACGCCAAGGGTGGCGCGGCGCCGCTGGTGACCATCGTCATCTTCTCCGACTACGCGTGCCCGCCGTGCGCACGCACGTGGCAGGTGCTCGATCACCTGCTCGAGGACTACGGCGACGATCTGCGCGTGGTCTTCCGCAGCTACACCGTGCCCGGCTTCGGGCGCGGCGAGCAGGCGGCCGAGGCCGCGTTCGCGGCCGGGGCCCAGGGCAAGTTCTGGGAGATGCACGCGCGGCTGTTCGAGCACGGCGGCGACTTCGATCGTCCGCTGCTGCGCGCCGCGGCGGAGGCGGTCGGGCTCGACGTGCCGCGCTTCCTCGACGATCTCGACACCGGCACCCAGACCGCGCGGCGCGTGCGAGACCGTCGCGCTGCCACGGCGCTGGGCGTCAACGGCCTGCCGGCGGTGTTCGTCAACGGCCTCTACCTCGCGGGCTTCGTCGACGAGCCGACCATGCACGGCATCCTCGACGAGGAGATCAAGCGCGCGCGCGTGATGCTCGACGACGGCGTGCCGCGGGCCGAGCTGTACGCGACGATGATGCGCAACGCCGCGAGCAAGCGCGTGTCGGAGCCCGAGTCGGCCCAGGCGCTGCGCGACGAGCTGGCCAAGGCCCAGGCCGCGGACAAGGCGGTGCGCGAGCCCAAGACCTTGATCGCGCCCAAGGGCGACGCGCGCTACCGCATCGAGCCCGGGGCCGCGGGCCTGCGTGGCAACGCGCAGGCACCGGTGGTGGTGGTGGCGTTCGTCGACTTCCAGTGCCCGTTCTGTCGCCGCGCGTGGAAGGAAGAGCTCGCCGGATTGCTCGCGCGTCATCCCGACGACGTCGCGCTGTCGGTGCGGCAGCTACCGCTGCCGATCCACGAGTCGGCCGAGGGCGCGGCCCGGGCCGCGCTCGCAGCGGGCAAGCAGGGCAAGTTCTGGGAGTTCCACGATCGCCTGCTCGCGCACGAGGGCGCGCTGGGTCGCACGAACTTCGTCGGCTGGGCGCGCGAGCTCGGGCTCGACGAGGCCGCGTTCCTCGCCGCGCTCGACGATCCCGCGACCGCGCGCATCGTCGAGCAGGACACGCGCCTGGCCAACAAGGTCGGCGTCGACGGCACGCCGGGCTTCTTCGTCAACGGCCGCTACGTCGGCGGCTACACCCCCGGCGTGCTCTCGGGCGTGGTCGACGAGGAGCTCGCGCGCGCGGCCGAGCTCGCGCGCAGCGAAGGCACGCCGCCGTCGGGCCGCTTCGCCAAGGACATGGACGCGGCGATCCCCGAGTCGGAGTTCCCCAACCCATGAGCGCCGCGCGGCGCATGCTCGGGCTCGCGGCGGTGCTGCTGCTGGCCGGTTGTCGCGGCGAGTCGAAGCCCGATCCGCAGCTGCCGGCGCTGCCGGGTGTCGACGCGATCGACGACTCGCTCTCGGCGATCGTGCGCGAGGGCGACGCGGCGCGACAGGCCGTGCCGCTGCTGCCGGGCGACGCGAGCAAGGGCGCGGCCGAGCCGCTGGTCACGATCGTCGAGTGGAGCGATTTCCAGTGCCCGCACTGCGGCAGCTTCGCGCAGATGCTCGACGAGGTCGCGGCCAACTACCCCGACGACGTGCGCGTGGTGTTCCGCCAGTACCCGCTGCCGATGCACCCCGACGCCGAGCTCGGCGCGCGCGCAGCGATCGCCGCCGGCGCGCAGGGGCGCTTTTGGGCCATGCACGATCGGCTGTTCGCCCACCGCTCGGCGATGGGCCGCGACGAGGTCGTCGCGCACGCGCGCGGGCTGGGCCTCGACGTCGCCGCGTTCGAGGCGGCGCTCGACGATCCCGCGACCGCCGCGCGCGTCCAGGCCGACAAGCGCGCCGGCGCGGAGCTGGGGATCCGCGGCACGCCCAGCGGCTTCGTCAACGGCATCGCGTTCTCGGGCGCACCCAAGCCGGCGGCGCTGACGGAGATGATCGAGCGCGAGCGGGCGCTGGGCCGACGCTTGATCGAGGCGGGCAGCACGCGCGCCGAGGTCTACGCGCGCATCGTCAAGGCCGCGGGCGGGCGCTGAGCGACCGTCCGCGGCGCTCGCTCGCCACGGACTGCGCCGGTCCGCGCGTGCGCACCGGCTGTGGACGCGAGCGCGACCACAGCTGCCGTCGCAGGCGCGCCCGCGACGCGACCGCGGCAAACCGCCGGGCGTTGACGTAAGCTCCCCCCGACGTGAGCGACGGTCACGAGGCATCCGAACCGGCGGGCCCGCAGCGGTCGGCCGATGCGCACAAGGCCGACGGCGACGCGTCCACCGCCGCGGCGAGCCACGGCGGGGGCGAGGCCAAGCCGGCGAAGAAGAAGGGCGGCTCCTTCGGCAGCGTGCTCGGCTTCGTCCTCGCGTTGGGCGGCGGATTCTTCATCGGGCAGTGGATCAACAACCGCGGCAAGGATGCCGTCGAGATCGAACAGGGCGCGCGCTACAAGGTCGAGCTGCGCGGCGACGAGCCCAGCCGCGGTCCGGCCGACGCGCTGGTGACCATCATCGAGTTCGCCGACTACCAGTGCCCGTACTGCGAGAAGGCTGCGGGTCCGCTCGACGACGTGGTCGCCGACTACGACGACGACGTGCGGCTGATCTACAAGCACTACCCGCTGCCGTCGCACCCCAAGGCGCAGCCGGCCGCGCGCGCGGCCTGGGCGGCGCACCAGCAGGGCAAGTTCTGGGAGCTCCACGCGTGGCTGTTCGAGCACAAGGCCGAGCTGGGCCAGCTCGAGGCGCAGGTGCGCGGCATGGGCCTGGACACCGCGAAGTTCCTGCAGGACATGGGCAGCGACGCCTCGGCCAAGGCGGTCGACTCCGATCATTTCGCCGCGGCCAAGCTCGGCGTCACCGGCACGCCGGTGTTCTTCGTCAACGGTCACCGCTACGTCGGCACCAAGACCACGGCGCAGTGGCGCACCATCCTCGACGCGGAGATCGACGCGGCCGAGGCGGTGGTGCGATCGGGGGTCGCGCGCGCGGGCGTCTACGACGCGCTCATGAAGGACGCGCTCGATCGCGACGACTCGGCCAAGGCCGGCGCCAAGCCCGGTGATCCCGATCCGAGCGCGAGCTACCGCGTCACCGCCGACGGCCGTCCGGCGCTGGGCCCCGACGACGCGCTGGTCACGGTGGTGATGTTCTCGGACTTCCAGTGCCCGTTCTGTTCCAAGCTGGCGCCGACGGTGCACCAGCTGGTCGAGCGCAACCCCGACGTGCGCGTGGTCTTCCGCAACCTGCCGCTGCCGATGCACCCGCGCGCGCGCGAGGCCGCCAAGGCCGCGCTCGCCGCCGATCGCCAGGGCAAGTTCTGGGCGATGCACGACGCGCTGTTCGCCGGGCAAGCGCGCCTGGACGAGGCCGAGATGGTGGAGTTCGCCCGCGAGGTCGGCCTCGATCTCAACCAGTTCGCCGCCGACATGGCCGACCCCGCGCTCGACACCCGCATCGAAGAGGACGAGATGCTGGCGCACACCTTCCGCATCGCGGCCACGCCGTGCGCGTTCGTCAACGGCCGCTATGTCCGCGGCGCGGTGCCGGTCGAGCGCTTCGAGGACGTGATCCAGCAAGAGCGCAGCAAGGCCCAGGCGTTGGTCGACGCCGGGACCCCGCGCGCCGAGGTCTTCGCCGCGGTCATGGCCGGCGCGCAGACCCACGTGCCCGCGCCCGAGGCGGGGCAGGGGGGCGCACCGTGACCGCGCCGACGCCGACGCCGGCGCAGCCGCGCGGGCTCGACCCGCTGGGCGCGGTGGCCTACGCGATCTACATCGGCCTGGGCGGGCTGTTGGTGTTCGGCTTCGCGTGGGGGCTGCTGCCGGCGGTGAAGAAGCAGAACGACGCGACCTGCGCCTCGCTGTCGCCCGAGGTCCGCGACGTGGTCGCGCCCGACTTCGAGGTCCAGGATCTCGACGGCAATCCGGTCAAGCTCTCGGACTTCCGCGGCAAGTTCGTGGTGCTCAACTTCTGGGCCACGTGGTGCCCGCCGTGCATCACCGAGTGGCCGCAGGTGCACCAGCTGGGCGAGCGGCTGTCGGGCCGCAAGGACGTCGTCGTCATCGCGCTGTCGGTCGACGAGAAGCCCGAGCTGGTCGAGCCCTTCCTCGAGCGCATGAGCATGGGCGAGACCCCCGTGCGCGTGCTGTGGGACCCCAACAACAAGGTCCACACGGATTTCGGCACCACCAAGCTGCCGGATACCTACTTCGTCGATGAAACCGGTCGGGTCGTCCAGGCATACATCAACACGCGCAAGTGGGGATCCCCGACCGCAGTGCAGTGCGTGGAATCCATGATCGGCCGCGCCGGCTCCTGAAGCGCGCCGCCGCGGCCGTGGCCGTGCTCGCGGCCTGCGGCGGCCCTGCCGACGGCGTCGAGACCCTGCGCATCGACGGCGGGCGGACCGCGTGGAGCTCGCAGGGCTTCTGGCGGCTCGAGCCGCCGGTGCACATGCCCTCGCCGCAGCCCGGGGTCGATCAGGTCGAGGTGTGGCTGGCGCTCGGCGAGCTGCCGGTCGGGGTCACCGTCGGCGACGACGGGCTCGCGCGGTTGCAGTGGCCCACCGGCACGCGCGCGGACCGGCTCGAGTTCGACGGCGAGGGCGCGGCGCGCCGCATCGTCGACGTGCGCGGCACCTCGCTGGGCGACGACGGCTGCTGGCATCACGTGCTGCGGCCGCAGACCGAGGCGCCCGGCGCCGCGCTGGTGGGCGTGCGCTGGCGCTGCGACGATCCCGAGGCGGCGCGGGTCGCCACCGCGCAGATGCTGGCGCAGCTCGCGACGCTGCCGCCGTTTTCGACCATGCCGAGCGCGCGCCGCGAGCGGGCGCTGGCGGCCTTCGAGCAGCGCAACGACTGCGACGGCTGCCACGCCGAGGCGCGGCCCGACGCGGCGCGGCTGGGGGCGTGGGGGCCGGTCGCGCGGGGTACCGACGCGAGCGGATTCTTCGCGCCGCAGTCGCTGCTGCGCGACGAGCAACCGCTCGAGGCCTACGGTGCCCACGATGCGAACGTCGACGATCCCGCGATCGCGGTCGACTGCGCCGGTGTGCCGGCGCAGCCGCGCGACGTCACCCACGGCGCGCGGCGCTACCAGTGCGACGACGGCGTGGTGCCGCACGCGCGTGTCGACTGGGCTGCGCTGTGGCGCGACGATCCCGTGCGCGCGCGATCGATCTGCGATGGTCGTGCGCGATTGGTGGCTGCGATGGACGATTCGGCACGGGCGCACTTCGCCGGCAGCCTCGAGCCGTGCACGCGGTGAAAAAAAATCGCAGCACCACGTAACCGACGCCACGCTCGCGGATTACGGCAGCGCACATGGGGACCCACGTGGACGACCCACGTGCACGAAAGGACGAGACCGCGATGAAGACTGATCTGCGCAGCGTGCTGGAGGCCTTGGCCCTGGGGGCCGTCTTGGTCGGATCGCCCGGTTGCGGCGAGGACGACGACGGCGACACCCCGATGATGTCGGCCAGCAATACGATGAGCGGCTCCACGGCGGGCTGTCCGGGCACGACCGCGGGCTGCCCGGGCACGACCGCGGGTTGCCCCGGAACCACCGCCGGGTGTCCCGGCACGACCGCGGGTTGCCCCGGAACCACCGCCGGGTGTCCCGGCACGACCGCGGGTTGCCCCGGCACGACCGCGGGCTGCCCGGGCACCACCGCGGGCTGTCCGGGCACGACCGCGGGCTGCCCCGGCACCACCGCGGGTTGCCCCGCCAGCACCTCGACCGGCTGAGGTGATGCATCGATGGACGCGCGCGACATCACCGGCGTCGGTATCGGCCTGCGCCGCGAGCACTACGCGGACATCGTGCAGTGCACGCGCGCGCTCGATTTCCTCGAGATCGTGCCGGAGAACTACCTCGACAAGGGTGGCTGGCCGCTGCAGCGGCTGGAGGCCTGCGCCCAGCGCTGGCCGCTCGCGGTGCACGGGGTCTCGATGTCGATCGGTGGACCCGATCCCTTCGATACGCGACACCTGGCCGCGCTGCGTCGATTGCTCGATCGCGTGGGCGCGACCCGCTACACCGATCATCTGTGCTATGCGCAGCTGGGCGGGGTCGCGTTCTTCGACCTGCTGCCATTGCCGTGGACGTCCGCGGCGGCGCGGCACTGCGCCGAGCGCATCTTGCGATTGCAAGATGCGCTGGGCTACCCGGTCGCGGTCGAGAACATCACCGACTATGCCCGCATGCCCGGCGCCAGCCTCGACGAGGCCGGGTTCGTGCGCGAGGTGGTCGAGCGCGCCGATTGTGGGCTGCTGCTCGACGTCGCCAACGTCTATGTCAATGCCTGCAACCACGGGCAGGACCCCTTCGCGACGCTGCTGGCGCTGCCGATCGAGCGCGCGGTGCAGATCCACCTCGCCGGCTCGGTGGTCGAGGACGGGCGCCGGATCGACAATCATGGCACCGCGGTGCCGGAGCCGGTCTGGGCGATGTATCGCGCGGTGGTCGAGCGCGTCGGCGCGGTGCCGACGCTGATCGAGTGGGACAATGCGATTCCGCCGCTGGATCGCGTGCTCGACGAGGCCGACCGCGCGCGAGCGATCCAGCGCGCGTGCGCGCCGCGCACGGCAGCGGTCGCATGAACCCCAGCGACGCGCTCACGCAGTTCTTCGCGGCGATGCCGGCGATGCTGCTGGCGCGCACGCCCGCCGCCGCCGTCGAGGCGCGGCTGGGCCCGTGTCCGAGCGGGACCGCCAACCTCGGCTTCTACGCGACGCTGGTGCGCCGCAACCTCGACAAGATCCTGCGCGACGTCTTCCCCGCCGTCGCCGCGCGCGCGCGCGCGCAGACGCCATCGCCGTGGGCCGCGTGGGTCGACGGCTACGCGGCCGCGCACCCGCCCGCGGGCATCGATCCCAACGGCTTCGCGGCGGCGTTCCCGTCGTGGCTGGCGGACCAGGCCGGCGTGGCGGCGGCGCTGCACGAGCTCGCCGACTACGAGTGGCTGCGGGTGCTGAGCTACCACGCGCCCGACCATGGCCCCGAGCCCCACGGCCTGGGCCGGCGCCTGTTCGTGCGGCACTACACCGACGACGTGCCTGCGATCGCCGCGGCGGCGTGGCGCGGCGCGCCGTGGCGGGAGTCGCCGCGGCCCACGACCGTGCTCGTGTATCGGCACGCGAGCACGGCGGCCTCCTGCGTGCACCGGCCGGCGCCGCTCGAGCTCGTCGCGTTGGCGCAGCGCTGCGGCACGCCGGTGCCCGCGGCCCTCGCCGCGCTGCCGCAGGCGCAGCTCGACGCCGCGGCGGCACGACTGCATCGCCGCGGCGTGCTCGAGACCCTCGAGTCCAACCCCTCGATCCGGAGCGAACCATGAACGCGATCCATGCCGTCCGTCGTCTGCCGCTGGTGCTCGCCGTGATCGCGCCCGCGTGCACCCGCGGAGACGACGACGCCGAGCCCGGCGCGTCGAGCACGGGCGAGTCCGACGCGGGCGCGTCCAGCGGGGCCGGTGGCGGCGGCTTCGACGAGGCCGCCGTGATCGCGCGCGCGCTGGCCTACCGCGACGACTTCACGCAGGTCAGCGACGAGCCCCGCGCGAGCCAGCACGGCCTCGCCGACACCGTGCAGGTGTGGGCGAGCCCCGAGGCGCTGATGCCCTACCGCGCGCTCGATCCTGCCGGCACCGATGCGGTGGCGTGGTCGCCCGCGGCGATGTTGCTCAAGGAGCACCTCGACGCAGGCGGCGTGGTCTCGGGCTACACCGTCATGGCGCAGGGCGACCCCGACTCGTCCAGCGACGGCTGGTGGTGGGGTCGCCTCGACGCCGACGGCACCGTGCACGAGACCGGTCAGGTCGGCTTCTGCATCGGTTGCCACACCACCGTGGCGGCGCGCGGCTGGGCCTACGGCGTGCCGCTCGACAACCGCCGCTGAGCCGCGCTCACCAGGTGCAGCCCATCGACTGCATCGCCGACGCGGCGGCCTCGCCGGCGGCCTTGCAGCCGGCCACGAGGCTGTCGCGCCCCGGGCCGTTGGCGGCCTCGCGCCAGGCCTGGATCGTCGCCTGCATCGCCTCGTTCATCGGCTGCCGCGCCGACTCGGGCACCTTGTCGGCGATGCAGCGCGTGTACTTCGCGATGTACTCGTCGCACTCGGGCACGCCCACGACCGCAGGGTAGCCGCCGCCCTGCGCGACCACGCGGCCGTGATCGTACTGCGAGACGGTCGCCTTGCCGGTCGGATCCCAGTCGGTCCACTCGCCGTGCTCGACGCCGTCGACCAGCACGCCCTGACGCAGCTTGCTGCCGTCGGGACGGAAGCTGCGGAAGGCGACGGTGTTGTCGGGCTTGTGCAGCCGCTCGGTGCTGTGTTTGCCGTCGGCGAAGTAGGTGACCCAGGTGCCGCGGGGCTTGCCCGCGTCGTAGTGCTCCTCGCTGCGCGCCTGGCCGCCGTCGTAGAACGTGGTCCAGTCGCCGTGCTTGCCACCGTCGCGGTACTCGCCGCGCAGCATCACCTGACCGCCGGCGCCGGCCTCGACCACCGGCCCGTGCATGGTGCCGTCGGGGCGCGCACACCACCGTCGCGCGGCGCCGTCGTGCTGCTGCGCGGTGCCGGGCGGACACGCCAGCGAGGGCGCGGCGGCGGCGGCCGGCTCGCCCGACTTGCTGCCGCCGCCGCGATCCTTGCGGCACGCGACCACGGCGAGCGGGATCAGGACCAGGGCGAGCAGATGGCGCGGGGACATCGTGGCCGCGAGCATACCGCGGCCACCGTCCCGACAGCGCTCACTGCCCGACGAAGCGCGGCACCATCGTGTACGCGACCGCGCCGGCCTCGTGCGTGACGTCGACGCGCACCTGCTCGGGGACCTCGGCCAGCGGCGCCTCGAGCACGCACGTGGCCGCCAGCGCGGGTGCGAGCGGGATCTCGAGCAGGCCGTTGCCGAGCACCAGCAGCTCGAGGTCGAACAGGCTCACGCTCTCCTCGATGCCGAACGCGCTGACCTTCCAGCGATCGACGCCGAAGCCGCCGGTGTACATGGGCCAGAAGTCGGCGTCGATCTCGTCGGGCAGCGCCTCGATGTCGTGATCGGTGTCGAGCAGCGCCGGGTCGACGCTGTTGACCAGCACGGCTCCGAGCTCCGCGACGATCTCCCGCGGCGCGCGCGGTCGGAAGTCGGGGCGCAGCGAGCTCGACGCGGTGTCGGCATCGTGGAAGGTCGCGTCGGTCACGGCGATCACGACGACCAGGCCCTCGAGCTGGTCGACCGGCCACGGCGAGGTCCACGGCGGATCGTCGTCGCCCTCGCCGATGACGTTGGGCGCGCCGCCCTGGGTGTATCCGATGACGTTGTGGGTGGCGAAGTCGACCGCGCCGGCGAGGTTCTCCGGCAGGTCCGAGCCGCCGTCGGCATGCAGCGCGCCGATGAAGTCGCGCAGCTGCTCGACCTGGTCGGGATCGTCCAGCGGCACCGGGGCGAGAAACGGCGATCGCTCGGGGATGAGGCCCTCGATGCCGCTGCAGTCCTCGAAGCCGATGTCGACGCCGACGGTGTCCTGGAACGTCACCACGCCGACCTTGCCCCGCAGGCCCAGCGCCACCGCGGTGTCGACGAAGTCGACCAGCGAGTCGCGCACGGCCGCGATCACCGGCGACATCGAGCCGGTCACGTCGATTGCGAACACCACCGTGATCGGTGTGGTCTCGTTGCCGGTGCAGGTCACGCTCGCGGGCTGCAGCGCCACGCCGTCGGCCGACAGCGTGAAGTTGTCGGGCCCCAGGCCCCACAGCGGCACGTCGTGGAACGACGTCAGCGTCGAGGGATCCTCGTGATCGACCTGGACCAGGCCGGTCAGGCTCACGCGGATGCCCTCGGTGCGCTCGAGGTAGCTGGTCGCGGCGTCGATCGCCGCGATCGGTGTGTCGGGCCAGGCGATGTCGAAGTCGAGCGAGGCGATCGTCGCCTCGTCGAACAGCGGCGTGAAGTCGATGCCGCCGGCCTCGCCGGGGCCGTACTCGTGGCACGCCATCGTGCCGTCGCCGCCCGAGGCCGAGCCGTCCGCGCCCGAGTCGCCCGAGGCCGAGTCTTCGCCACCGCTGCTGTCGGCACCGCCGCTGCCGCCGACGCTGCTGTCATCGTCGCAGCTGCACGCGGGCGTCATGCCCAGTGCTGCCGCGCACAGGATCCGTTTGAGAGGGTCGATCGATCGTGCCATGAGCAAGCCAACTCCAAGCCAGGGAAGCCAATGACGCTACCTTGACGCGTGGCGTCGACGCGCGCAAATCGTCGCGCTGTCACGCGACGGGCCGTCGCATGACGAGGCTGTCACGCGTGCCGTGGATCACAGCGTGGTTCGATCGATCAGCGCTGCTTGATCACCCGCGCGGGCACGCCGACGGCGGTGCACTGCGGCGGCAGCGATCGCACCACCACCGCGCCGGCGCCGACGATGCTGCCGCGGCCCACGGTCAGGCCCTGGATCACCGTCGCGTGGGTGCCGACGTCGCAGTCGTCCTCGATCGTGACGTTGCCCGAGAGCACCACGCCGGGCGCCAGGTGCACGAACGCGCCGACGACACAGTCGTGGCCGATGGTGGTGCAGCGATTGACGTGGGTGTGCGCGCCGATGCGGATCGCGTGGGTCAGCACGCAGCCGGCGGTCACGACCACGCCCTCGCCGAGGGTGACCTCGTCGGTGCGCTGCGCGTGGGGATGGACCAGCGTCACGAAGCGGCGGCCGCGGGCCTGTGCCGCCGCGACCACGCGGCGACGCGCGGCGGGCGAGCCGATGCCGCTGACGAGGCAGACCTCGTCGCGGCCGGGACCGTCGAGCCAGGACAGATCGCCGAGCACGACGCCGGCGTGGATCGTGCTGCCGTGCTTGCGCGCGTCGTCGTCGAGGTAGCCCAGCAGCTGCAGCGGCTGACCGGCGGCGGCGCAGGCCAGCACCACGTCGGCGATCTCGCGCGCGTGGCCGCCGGCGCCCAGCACCACCACCGGCACCGCCGCGCTCATGCGGCGCGCGCTCCGGGGTGGTTGCCGCGAAACTCCGGCATGGTCGCTTCGCCCGCGGCGCTGATGCCGTCGCGTCGCAGCACCGCGGCGACGGTGCGCAGCAGGATCGCGAGGTCGACCCGCGGCGAGAGCGACTCGACGTAGCGCACGTCGAGCTCGAGCCGAGTGGGCCAGTCGATCGCGTTGCGACCGCTGACCTGCGCGAGCCCGGTGAGCCCGGGGCGGACCTCGTGGCGCCGGGCCTGACGCGCGTCGTAGCGCGACAGGTACTGCAACAGCAGCGGTCGCGGTCCGACCAGGCTCATGTCGCCCACCAGCACGTTCCACAGCTCCGGCAGCTCGTCGAGGCTGCTGGCCCGCAGCGCGCGGCCCAGCGGCGTGAGTCGCTCGGCGTCGCTGCGCAGCCGACCGCTGGCATCGCGCGCGTCGGTCATGGTGCGGAACTTGATCAGCGTGAACGGTCGACCGTCGCGGCCGGGGCGGCGCTGGCGGAACAACACCGGCGAGCCCAGGCCCACGCGCACCGCTGCGGCCACGCCCAGCAGCAGCGGCGCCGCGGCCACCAGCGCACAGCCGGCGATCGCGGCGTCGAGCGCCCGCTTGCCGCCGCGCAGGTACGCGGCGCGCAGCAGCGTGCTAGCGGCTGGCACGGCGCAGCACCTCCGCCACGAGCTTGCCCGCGTGGGCGACGTCGTCGTCCTCGAGCGTGGGGTGGACCAGCAGCGCCATCGCGGTGCGGCCGAGCTCGGCTGCGATCGGCAGCGGCGCGGCCGGGCGCCACGACTCCGGGAACGCGCGCTCGCGCCAGATCTCGCTGCAGCTGCCCTGCATGCACGGCACGCCGGCGGCCGCGATGGTCGCGACGATGCGATCGCGCGACCAGTCGTCGCGCAGGCGCTCGGGCGCGACGTAGCCGTAGAAGCGGTAGTGCGCGTGGGTGATGTCGTCGTCGGGCCACGGCACCCGCAGCGCCGGGATGTCCGCGAGGGCCTCGCGCAGGATCGCAGCCGAGCGACGGCGTCGCGCGACCCAGGACTCGAGCTTGCCCAGCTGCACGAGCCCGATCGCCGACTGCATCTCGGTGAGGCGGAAGTTGCTGCCGAAGCTCGCGTGCAACCACCGGAAGCCCGGCGGGTGATCGCTGCGGTGCACCGCGTCCCAGTCCTTGCCGTGGTCCTTGTAGGCCCACATCTTGGCCCACAGGTTGCGGTCGGCGGTGGTGACCATGCCGCCCTCGCCGCCGGTGGTCATGATCTTGTCCTGGCAGAACGAGAACGCTGCGATGTCGCCCAGCGCCCCGACCGCGGTGCCGCGCAGGCGCGCGCCGTGGGCCTGCGCGCAGTCCTCCACGATCGCGATCGGGCGGCCGCACGCGCGGCGGATCGCGGGCACGTCGACCGGCCAGCCCGCGAGGTGCACCGCGACGATCGCTCGCGTCGCCGGCGACAGCGCCGCGGCGACGGTGGCGGGCGTGAGCACGCCGCTGTCGCGATCGACGTCGGCGACCACGACCCGCGCGCCGCGGGCGACCACGGCGCTGGCGGAGGCGATGAACGTGCGCGCCGGCACGATGACCTCGTCGCCGGGACCGACGCCCTGCGCGAGCAGGGCCAGCTCGAGCGCGAGCGTGCCGTTGGCCAGTGCGATCGCGTGCGGGACCCCGTGCCACGCGGCGAAGGCCTGCTCGAAGCGCTTGCCGACGTCACCGGTCCAGTAGTTCACGCGGCCGCTCGCCAGCGGTGCGGTCGCGGCTGCGATCTCGTCGGCCTCGAACACCGGCCAGCCCGGCGGGGTGCGCGGGGCTGGCGGCAGCGGGGCAGGGGCACCAGGGGCGTGGGCGAACGCGTCGGGTGGCACGCTCGTCATGTTCCGCCTCGCGGGGTCGCTCGCCAGGGTGGGTCCCGCCGTGGGCCGTGCGATCCGTCGCCGCCGCCGCGTTGCAGCACCGCGAGCAAGCCCAGCAAGATGACGCCGCGCGAATCGAAGAAGTCGCCGGAGAATTGTGCGCCCAGCAGCAGCGCGAGGAAGGCCGCGAGATCGATCGGCGCGACCGCGCGCGGACGCTGCACCAACGCGCCCACGGGCTCGCGCAGCGCCATCAGCAGGAGCACCACACCGATCGCGCCGCCCTCGGCCCAGGCCTCGAGCGCGATGTTGTGCGGGTAGACGAAGTAGCCGCGCGCGGGGAAGCCGGCGAGGCCGTCGCCGTAGATCGGTCCCTGCCAGCCCAGCGCGATGGCCTGGTCGTAGATCGCCGAGCGGCCCGAGTCGTGCTCCTCCTCGATTGTGAGGCGGATGACGCGCTCGCGGAACATCTCGAGCGCGGCGCGGCCGACGTCGGTGAACACCGCGAACGCGATCGCGGCGACCAGCAGCACCAGGCCGGCCTGGGCCATGCGACCGGGCCGGACGCGATGGCCCCACAGCAGCGCGAAGGTGCCCGAGCCGATCGCGACCAGGGCGCCGCGCGAGCCCGACAGCAGCACCAGCATCGCGGCGACGCACAGGCCCGCGACCGCGGCCGCGCGCCGACGACCGCGCAGCACCGCGTCGATGCAGCACAGGCCCAGCAGCGCCATGTTGCGGCCGAACACGTTGGGGCCGCCGCCGAGCACCGACATGCGCGTGTCGGGATCGGTGTTGGCCATGGCCATGAACGCGAACACCAGGAACACGATCGTGAGCGTGCGCCACAGCCCCGCGGAGATGTCCCGCGGCTCGACCACGCGGGCCAGTCGCACCAGCGCAGCGGCGACCGCCGCGATCATGCCCAGCTCGGCGGCCTTGGTCGCGGCGAGCTCGAGATCGGGCGCCCACGCGACCGAGATCGTGAAGTAGACGAAGAAGCCGGCCCAGCCCAGCCACGCACGCTGTGCTCGCGGCGTCGAGGGGCGCAGCACCGCGGCCTGCGGCGAGAACGCCAGCGCCAGCAGCAGTGCGGCGATCCACAGCCGTGGTTCGAGCGCCATCGAGCCCTCGCCGCCGCCCAGCCGCGAGAAGCTCCATCGCCCGGCCACGAGGAAGCCCGCGAGCAGGACGCCCGCACCCGTGCCCAGCCGCAGGCCGTTCACGTCGCGCCTCCGCGGGTCCGCGTCGCCCGCAGCAGTGCCACCACCGCGGTGAGCAGACCGCAGGCCATGCCCGCGACGCTGCCGAGCGCGGCGCCGGTCGATCCGAGCGAAGGCACCCACGCAGCGCAGGCGATCGCGCAGCCGCCGAGCGCGGCGAGGTAGCACGTCAGCTGGACGATCAGCGCGCGCGAGGCCGTGAGCGCGAGCATCACCGGCACCATCACGAAGTGCAGCGTGCCGGCGATCGCCAGCGCCACCAGCGTCGGCGTGGTGTGCAACCACGCGGGTCCGTACAACGACGCCACCAGCGGTCCGCCGGCGAGGGCCGCGACTGCGACGCCCGCCAGGCCCAGGCCGCCGGTGCGCAGCGCCATGCGCCGCACCAACGCGCGCACGCCCGCGCCGTCGCCCGCGCGCGCGAGCCGTGCCAGCTTCGGCGCGGCCGGGGCCGCGACCGCGAACGCGAACGCGCTGCCGATCGTGACCAGGTACGCCATCGGCGTGAACAGACCCAGCGCGGCGTTGCCGAGCTCGGCCTCGACGAAGTACCGCGGCAGGTTCTGGTGCAGCGAGTCGAGCAGGAACACCGTGCCCAGCGGCAGGCCGGCCAGCGCGAGCGCGCCGATGCCATCGCCGCTTCCGACCGCGGGGGTGCGCGCGCGCAAGCGGCGGGCGTGCGGGCGATCGAAGGCCAGCAGCGTCGCGGACCACACCGCCGCCATGGCGGTGACGGCGAGCCACAGCGGCAGGCCCAGCGCCAGCGCGGCCGCGATCGCGCCGACCGAGCCGAGCCCACGCAGCGCCAGCGAGCGCCCGAACAGCTCCATGCGACCGTGGCGCTGGAACACGCCGTGCTGCAGATCGGCGCTGGTCTCGGTCGCCTTCGCCAGCGCCAGCGCGACCACGACCGCGATGCTCGCCGCGGGTGCGTCGAGGGCCGCAGCGATGCCCACGCACACGAGCAGCGCCGCCGCGGTCGCGAGCCCGCGCAGCCGTGCGTAGGTCGACCACGCGAAGCGATCGCCGACGTCGGTGGCGAACAGCGTGCGCAGCTGCAGGTTGGCGAACACCATCGGCGGGGCCGTCAGCGCCAGCGCGAGCGAGAACGTGCCGATGTCGCCCGGCTGGCCCAGGTGCGTGATCGCGACCAGGATGCCCAGCTGGCACGCGCCGTAGACCAGGCGACCGGCCAGCGTCCACGCGCCCTGGCGGCTGCCGCCGCGCACGGCGAGGCGCTCAGCCGGCGGCAGCGTGGCGGTCGGGTTCGCTGCCCTCGCCATAGACGCTCCCGTACGCGTAGTAGCTCGAGCCGTAGTAGTCCTCGGAGTGACGGCGGGTCACGCCGTTGAGCACGAGGCCGCGGTTGACCTTGACGCGCTCGAGCGCGGCGACGGCCTGACGCAGGCTCGAGCGCTCGACCACACCCGGGCGCGCGACCACCAGCACCAGATCGGCGTGCTGCGCGACCACGGTGGTGTCGGGCACGAATGCCGGCGGACTGTCGAGCAACACGTAGTCGTACTGGCTCGCCCACTGCTCGAGCAGCGACGACAGCACCGGCGTCATGAGCGACGACAGCGTGTCGGGCAGCTTCGAGCCCGCGCACAGCACGTCGATCTCCCACTTCGCGACGTTGTGGGTCAGCTTGCGCCCGCCGTCGTTGCCGCCCGCGGCCGCGACGAGCTCGCTGTAGCCCGGCGCGCGCACCAGCTTCCACTGGCGGTGCTGCACCGGCTTGCGCAGATCGAGGTCGACCAGCAGCACCTTCGCGCCGGACTTGCGCAGCGCGACCGCGAGGTTGGCGATGACGGTGCTCTTGCCCTCGCCGGGCTGGCTCGACGTCACCTGCACGATGCGCCCGCGGCCGGGCGCACCGGGGGCCAACGTCACGCTGACGCACAGCGCACGGAAGGCCTCGGCCGCGGCGCCGTGCGACTCGGCCCACACGCCCTCGAGGTCGAGGCGCGCGCGGGTCTTGCCCGTGCTCGCGGCCTTGCGATCGCGGCGCTTGCCGGCGTCGCCCTCGGCCTTCACCTCGAGCTGCGGCAGGCTGCCGTACAGCGGCACCGGGAACTCGCGCTTGACCGCCTCGACGGTGTGGAGCTTGCGCTGCAGCGCGTTGGCCAGCCAGATCGAAGCGAACGCCGCCGCGATCGCGGTCGCGAGCCCGGTCGCGGCGAGACGGCCGCGGCGCGGCGTGGACATCTTGTGCGGCAGCGAGGCGCCGTCGACCACGCGCTTGTCGACGGTGGTGGAGGCCTCGACGATCTCGGCCTCGCGATGGCGCTCGAGCAGGAAGGTGTACAGCTTCTGGCTGACCTCGACGTCGCGCATCAGTCGCGCCATCTGCAGGTCCTTGTCGGGGTAGGTCGCCAGGCTCGCGCTCGCGCTCTCGAGCTGCCGACCGATCTCGCGCTTGCGCGCGCCGACGTCCTGCTTGGCCGAACGCAGCAGCCGCGCGACCTCCTTGCGCTGCAGCTCGAGCTTGGCGCCCAGCTCGCGCACCTCGGGGTGGTCCTCGGTCATGCTCGCGCGCAGCACCGCGTGCTGGGTCTCGGCCTCGGTCAGCGCGGTGATGGCCGCGCCGAGCACGGGGTCGTCGAAGAAGCTCGCGGTCAGGTGCGCGGCCTCGCCGTTGCGATCGCGGGACTTGAGCCCGGCCAGCACGCTGCCGATCACGGTCTCCTGCAGCTCGGCCTGGCGTCGCTCGGCCTCGAGCGCCGCGGCGTTCTCGATGGTCACGCGGGCCTGGGTGTCGAGCTGCACCGCCTTCTCGCGCTCGGCGAAGCTGCGCAGCGCCTCCTCGTCCTTGCGCAGCTGCGCCTCGGCCTCGGTCAGGCGCTGGCCGATGAAGTCGGCGGCCTTGGCCGCGCCCTCGGCCTGCCAGCTCAGGCTCTGCGCGACGTAGCGGCCCATGATGCCGTCGACGACCGCGCGCGCGATCTCGCGGTCGGGGTGGGTGAACGCGATCGAGACCAGGTTGGTCAGCTGGCGCTTGTCACCGATGGCGCTGACGCTCAGATCGGGCATGAGCTCGTCGAGCAGCTCGCCCGCCGGCAGCAGGCGCAGCTCGATCGACGTGCCGACGTCGAGCGGCATCGAGGTGAAGCCGAGCGAGAGCTGCGCGTCGGCGTGGGTGTCGCCGATCGCGAGCGTGGTGAACTCGCGCAGCTCCGGCGGGCCGATGCCGAGCTCGAGCGTGTGCTCGTCGGTCGCGCGCAGCGACAGCTCGACCGGCTGGAACACGTCGGGGCCGACCGCGGCCACGCGCGCGGCCGCACGGACGGTCCGCAGCGCGTCGCTGGTCGGCGAGCGACCGCCGAGGCTGATGCGCGTGTCGGTGGTGACGCGGCCGGGTTGCGCGGCGTCCTGCAGCTGCAGGCGCAGGTCCTCGAACACACCCAGCACGAACTCGCGGCGCTTGATGATCTCGACCTCGGTCTCGACCTTGGTCGCACCGCCGGCGCCGACGAGCTCGAGCATCGGATCGAGTCCGCCCTGCTCGGTCGAGACCTGCAGCACACCCTGCGCGGTGTAGCTCGGCACCGCGAGCGCCGCGTAGGCGCCAAACGGCGCGGCGACCAGCACCATCACCGCGAGCGCGAGCCACCAGCGCTGGCGCAGCTGGATCCACCATGCTGACACGATGCCCGCGACCCTGGGTGCGGCCTCTGGGCCGGCGGAGCCGCGCGCATCGTCGGGGTCGTCGGCAACGCGGCCCAGTCGCCTCACACCCGCGGGCTCGCGATCGTTCACGGGGCGAATCATGCCGCACGTCCTGCCTGCCCGACAGCGCGGGCGGATGGGGTCGTGGCTGCGGCCGCGTCGGGGCGCGGGCGCGCGGCTGCGGCGAGCTGCGGCGAGGTGCGGCGGGTCGTGCACGGCCGCGGCGAGGGGACGAGGACGGTGGCAGTCACGGGCGCCCCAGCCTCGTACGGTGCCGGTGGGACCGCGCCAGGGGTTCACGGTTGGATTCCCGCGGTCGCACGGGGTCCGGCTGGGTCCCACAGGTGCGGCGGATCGGCCCGCCGCGGGACGCTGGCGCGCGGTCACGCCACGCCGCATGCGATGGTTCGACGATGACCGCGCTGATCCGTGCGGCGCTGCGACAAAGCGTGCTGGCGCTCGCGTGTGGACGCGTCGAGGCCACCGCGGTGGGTGAGCCGGTCTCCACGGCGCGCGCAAGCGATGCCGACGCCGCGTTGCCGCGCTGCGACGCGCTCGCGGACGTGCCGCTCGTGCCGACGCAGGTGCCGATGGGGATCATCTCCGCCGCACCGTCGTCGTTCGCGGCGCTGCGCGAGGCCGGCTTCACCATGGTCGGGCCGTGGTACCGACCCGCGCCCGATCGCGCGCTGCTCGACGCGGCCGCAGACGCTGGCCTGGGCGTGGTGTTCCCGGTGGGCTATCCCCACGATCGCTATCTCGCCGAGCACACCATCGCGTGGGACGCCGCGCGCATCGAAGCCGAGCTGACCGCCCAGATCGCAGCCGTCGCCGATCACCGGGCGATCGTCGCGTGGTACCTCGAGCCCGAGGAGCTGCGCTACTGGCGGCCCGAGGAGCTGGCGTACCTGCGCCGCGCGGTCGCGACGATCCACGCAGCCGATCCGCGGGCGCGGCCGGTGCTGGGCTACCAACCCAACGCCCGCGATGCGCAGCAGCTCGCGCCCGTGCTCGCGCACTTCGACATCGGCAGCAAGGGCGCCTACGTCGGCTTCGCCGGCCACCGCGATCGTCGCGCGTGGATGCGCTGGAGCGTCGCGCAGCTGCGCGAGGCCACGCCGACGGGGCGGCCGGTGTGGGTGCTGACCGAGATGTTCGAGGATCCGCCGGCCGGCAGCGACGTCGACATCGCGGCGTGGGTGCGCCACGACGTGTTCGCGTCGCTGCTCGCGGGCGCCGACGGCGTGCTGGTCTACTCGGGCTGGCGACGGCCGGGCTTCGGGGCCTACGACGCGTACCTCGCGGCCTACCGCGACGTCGCGCACGCGCTCAACCACCAGGGGCTGGCGGCGGTGCTGCGCGGCGGTCGACGCTGCCGCTCCGCGGCCGCGCGCGTGGTCGACGGTCCCGACGCCGTCGCGCTGTCCATCGCAGGCCGTGCCGAGCGCTGGCCCAGCCTGCAGCAGGTCGAGCTGCGCGCCGGCGACGAGCACTGGATCTGGCTGGTGAACTCCGCGGCCGCGCCGATCGTGGTCGAGCACGACGCGCTGCCGCCGGGCCCGCTGGCCTACGGCCACGAGCACGCCGCGCGCACCGACGCGGGGCTGTGGCTCGGACCCCACGCCGTGGTCGCGCTGCGCGAGCGCGTCGGCGCGGGGCTATGATGTCCGTCGCATGCTCGCGGCCGTGCTCGCGCTGGGGCTCGCTCCGGCACCGGTGGAGCTGGACTGGCGTGCGCCACAGGGCTGCCCCGATCGCGAGGCCGCGCGGGCCTCGCTCGATCGCTTGCTCGCGGAGGCGGGCACGCCCGAGGGCACGCCCGTGCGCGCGACGATCGTGGTCGATCCGCAGCGCGGGGGCTATCGCGCGATCGTGCAGCTGGGCGAGCAGGATGCCGGACGCGAGCTGTGGTCGCCGAGCTGTGGCGAGCTCGCCGATGCGGCGCTGCTGATCGTCGCGATGGCGATCGATCCGCGCCTGGGCGGTGGACCCGAGCTGCCGCCGAGCGAGCCGCAGGTCGGACCGGAGGTGCCCGAGCCGACCGCGACGCCGACACCGGCATCATCGCCGCGCGTGACGGCGTCGCGCGAGCCCGAGGTCGCGCCGCCGCCGGTGATCGCGGCGCCCGC
>JAIBBS010000336.1 GCA_019694555.1 Nannocystaceae bacterium | reverse complement strand
CCCCGCCCGCGCGGCCGCGCCGAGCCGGCCCGCACCCGCGCGACCGCAGCTGGTTGCGCGCGAGGACACCGCCCGCATCGTGGTGCCGCAGGTGCCGCGCATGGCGACCTCGACGATCCCACGAGCGCCGCGTGCCGAGCTCGACACCAGCGCGCCCGCGGTCGCGACCGGGCTCGACGAGCGCTCCAGCCCCGCCGCGGCGCCCCGCGGTGCGCCGGTCGACCCCATGGTCGTGCGCGCGGAAGCCATGACGCTGGTGCGTGCGGTGTTCGACTACCGCTGGCTGCGCCTGCAGCAGCTGCGCGGCGAGATGCTCGACCACGTCGAGCTCGCGCGCATGGACGAGCTCGAGAACCACCTGCAGCACGGACTGAGCGCCACCGCGACCGATGGTGGTCATCGCCGCTACCGCCGCTTCGGCTGCGCGGTGCCGGGATGGATCGCCCGCTTCGACGGCCGGCGCATCGGCACGGTGCCCATCGCGCTCGAGGACATCAGCGCCGGCGGTGCCCAGGTGCGCATGACCGACACGCTGCCGACCGCGGAGAACTGCTGGCTGGTGGTCGACCTCGAGAACGAGGCCGACGATCCGGTGGTGGTGTTCGGCGCGCGCGTGGTCTGGTCGCTGCCGGGTGACCACCGGCTGGGCCTGGTGTTCTCCGGCAGCGTGCGCTCGGGCATCGACGGCATGGAGCTCGTGCGCGCCGACGCCGGGCTGTGAGCGCGGGGCCAGCCGCCGCACGCTGGGCACCGTCGTCGCGCGACGAACCAAGAAAAAGGGCGCCCGCGATCCGCGGGCGCCCTCGAGGCTGCGCGACGCTGGTGACTCAGCCGCCGCTGCTACCACCGCCGGTGCCACCCGACGAGCCACCGGTGCCGCTCTCGCTGCCACCGCTGCTGTCGCCGGTATCCTCGGCCTTGCACTTGTTCTCGATGCTGTAGTCGCCGTTGCAGTACTTGCCGTCGGTCGGCCACACGCGGCCGTTCGCGTCGATGTACACGCTGTTCTCGGGGTCGAAGTCGAACGGGCACAGGTCGCAGGGATCGCCGTAGCCGTCGTAGTCCTGGTCGAACTGCGGCAGGAAGCAGATCCGGTTCCACAGCGCGTCCACGCTGCCGACCTCGGTCAGCGTCAGGCGCGGGTTCTCGGCCGCGCTGATGCCCGCGTCGGCCAGCGCCTCGGCGCAGCCCGGTGCCGGCGTGAGCACGCCGGGCATCTCGGCCACCGCGTCGGGGAGCTTGCGGCACATGCGGGCGGCCGGGTCGGGACCCTCGTCGCAGTCGACGCGGACCGGCAGACCATCCGGATCCTCGAGCGGCAGGCCCGTGATCGCGTTGACCAGGTCGCCGGTCATCGGATCCTCGAGCAGCTGCACGGTGCAGCAGTTGCCGTTCGCGGCGACCTCGTAGAACGAGAACGGCCGCGCATCCTGGCGGATGGCACAGTCGGCGTTGGTCTCGCAGACCTTGCCGACGAAGTCGCCGTCGTCGTCGTCGTCCTGCATGCCGCCGTCGGTGATCTGCTCGCCGTTGGCCGCGAAGGGGCAGGTGTCGCAGACGTCGCCGACCGCGTCGCCGTCGCTGTCGAGGTGGTTGCACACGCCGGCAGCCGACTCGCAGATGCGACCCGGGCCGCAGACGTCGTCACCGGTGCACGGGATCGCGTCCACCGGCTGGCGCGGGCAGGCGTCGATCATGTTGATCAGGCCGTCCTGATCGAAGTCGTCCTGGCCACCGAGGCCGACCGGGCCACCGGCGGTGTCGAGCACCATCATGCCGTCACACGCGTCGCCGACGAGGTTGCTGTTGTCGTCGCGCTGGCACTTGTTCGGGTCGTCGTAGAGGATCGGGTCGCCGACCTCGAAGGGGTGGTCGGTCGGGGCGCCGAAGCTCGCGAGGCCGTAGTCCTCGCAGTTGGCCAACACGACGCAGTTGTCGCAGGCGTCGCCGATGCCGTCTTCGTCGGTGTCGCTCTGCAGCGGGATGTTGCGGACCAGGAACTCCGGGTCGATCGAGACGCCCTCGGCGTCGTTGTACTGGTTGAGCGTCTGGCGGCAGACGTCGCACTCGTTGCCGACGCCGTCCTTGTCCGAGTCGGCCGAGTTGCTGGCCGGGCCCGGCACGGTCGGGCACAGGTCGACGACGTCGCCGATGCCGTCGCCGTCGAGGTCTTCCTGGTCGGGGTTGAAGTAGTCGGGCGCGTTGTCACACGACAGCTGCACCGTGTCCGAGTCCTCGTCCTCCTTGCACTTGGGGACGTCGATCGTGAACTGGTACAGGTAGTCGGGGCTGTCGGCGCCACCGAGCACGAGCGGCATGCCGCACGCGTCCCAGAACGCGGCGCGGTAGGCATCCGGGTTCGCCATGTCCGAGCGCTTGCCCAGGCCGGGCACCAGCACGCGGTAGGTCTGCTCGACGTCGAGCACCGGGCCGAACTCGGCCGGGTCGATGCCGACCGCGACGCCACCGGTGCCCTGATCCGCGACGTTGACCGTCAGGCACGGCGGGATGCACGGGTCGGGCTGGCCGTCGCCATCGGGGTCGCGCTCTTCGCTGGTCGCGACGCAGTCGGGACCGCCGGCGACGGGCACGTTGTCCTGGGCGCAGCCCGGCGCGGTGATGACCTCGTCGTCCGCGGTGTCCATGGTGCCCTTGGTGTCGACCGCGACGATCTGCACCTTGGTCACGTTCTCGGGGCTCATGTCGTACTTGTTCGAGAACCGCAGCCCGAACGAGTCGCACGCGCCGATGCGCAGGTTGTCGGTCGGGAAGCCGCTCTCGGGCACGACGTGGAACTCGGCGGTCGTGAACGTGTACTCGTTCTTGCCCTCGAGCGTGTTGCCGACCTTGTCGACCACGTACTCGCGATCGCCGGGGGTCGCGAACGTCACGGTGTACTCGGAGCCCGAGCACATCGCGCGGTCGAAGTCCTCGAAGCTCTCGCCGAGGAACGCGTCGTTCTCGCGCCAGCCCTCGTGGCGGTTGCGCAGGCCGATCAGGCCGCGGCCCTCGGCGCACGACTCGATGTCGGCGCGCGGGATGCCGCCGAGGTCGGCGGGGCGCCACTCGAGGCCCTTGATCGCCGGGTCGTAGACCACGCCGCCGCGGCGCTCGATGAACATCACCGCGTACTCGCCGGCGCGATCGGGGCGGATCTTGCCGTTCTCGTCGCGGCAGGCCGCGTTGACGACGTCGACGCAGACCTCGTCGGGGTTGTCCTCGCAGATGCAGTTGCGGGTGTTCTCCGGCAGCTTGTCGCTACGGCCGTAGCGCGGCACCGGGCGCAGGGTGTCGAGCGCGAGCGGGTCGCACTGCGTGCCTTCGGTGTCGGGATCGGTGTCGATCGCGCCCAGGCTCTCCTGGCAGCACTCCGCGGCGCTGAGCACCGCGTCGTTGGCCTCGCTGTCACACGCGGCGATCTGCGTGCGGCCGTCGAAGCCCTTGCAGCTCTCGCCCTCGTCGTTGCACTGGCCCTGGAAGCTCGCGTCGGTGTAGAGGCACGCGCCCGCACCGGTGTCGGAGAAGCGGCGGTCGACGCAGTAGCCGATCGTGCCGCCGGTGGTGTCGGGGTTGGCGACACAGGTGACGAACCACTGCGAGCGGCACACGCCCTCGGCGCAGTCCGGATCCACGCCCATCACGCAGGCCTGGCCGTCCTTCTGACCCATGCAGACGGTGCCGTCGAGGTCGTGGACGTCGCGGCACTCCTGCGTGGTGTTGCACTTCGAGGTCAGGTTCTCGAGGTGCGTCGGGCGCTGGTCGGGGTGGGTCTCGCGGATCTTGTCCGACCACGGGACATTGAAGGTCTCGGGCTCGCAGCCGGGATCGCCGGCCTGGCACGACCAGTAGTAGGTGTACTTGAAGTCCTCGCTCTTGCGATCGACGCCGACGACGAAGTCCGCGCACTCGACCAGCGGATCGCCGGCCATCGCGTCGCAGGTGATCGCGCCGTTGGGATCCGCGCCCAGCGGGTTGGGGCCCTGGATCGGCCTGCGCGGGTCACCGTTGGCGTTGAGGCCGTACTTGGCCACGCTGGTGCTGAGCAGGAAGTCGCACTCGCTGCAGCAGCTGTCGTAGCTGTCCTGCGGCGTGTCGCAGCTGTTGCTGCCGGCGGTCCACAGGCCGCGGTACGACTGCAGCTTCGCGTCCGCGGTGCCGACGCGCATCTTGTACGGCAGCAGCTCGCCGTCGACCTCGCGCGTGGTGTTGCACGGGTTGTTGCGCGGGTCCTCGTAGCTGGTGTGATCGAACGGCGTGCCCTCGTCGGCGAGGTTGTCGATGCACGACAGGTTCACCAGCCGCGTGACGCGGTCGGGCTCGTCGCCGGTGCCCTTGACGAAGTCACCGTTGTAGCGACTGGTGGGGCCGACGATGTCGAGGATGCCGGTCTTCCAGTCGTAGACCTCGAACAGCTTGGGCTGATCGGGGCGCTTGCGCACGAGCTCGATCGAGGTGGGCTCGAGCAGGTTGTTGAACACGAACTCGATGCCGAACGCGACGACCAGCGGCGAGATCTTGCAGAACTCCTCGGGGCCGCGCGGCGAGGCCTTGGCCTCCTCGCTGTCCTCGCACGGACCGATGTCCTCCACGAAGTACGAGCCGCTCTTCACCGCGCCGGGGCAGTTGTCACCTTTGCAGGTGGGACCCAGGACATGGACCTTCTTCGAGGCGTAGTTGACGCCCGAGATGCTCTCGAGGACCAGCTTGTCGGGGTCGCAGATGCCGCAATCGGTGTCGCGGATGCAGCCAGTGTCCGCGAACGCGACGACACCCAGGGTGCCGAGCGCGAGCACGCCTTGCAGGCCACGGCGGCGTGCAGACGCAGGATTCGCAATCGTCGTCGACTTCGAGATGCTCATGGAACAGTTCGTCCGTCTTGCGCGCGCGCGCGGGCCGAACGTCCGCGCGCGGGAGGCCAGGGGCCGGGTGGAATCGGCGGTGAGACTACGCCAGGAAGTCGTTTCAGGTAACCCGACTGAAGCGGTCGAGCCAAGGCCGCAGGGACCGATTGTCGGAGGCGCCGGCCTGGCCGCGGCGGCCGCCGCAGGCCCGGCCGGGCCGCCGCGGCGCCTCGGCG
>JAIBBS010000335.1 GCA_019694555.1 Nannocystaceae bacterium | reverse complement strand
CCCCCGCCCGCGATCACTCGAAGCGCGAGAAGTCCGGCCGACGCTTGCCGAAGAACGCCGACATCGCCTCCGCGGCCTCGGGCGAGCGCAGCCGCGCGAAGAACACCTCGGCCTCGCTGTGCATCACCGTCTGGAGTGCGGCGAGCACCGGCGCGCGCATCAGCGCCTTGGTCGCGCGCACCGAGGCCGGCGGCAGGGCGGCGATCGCCGCGGCGCGCTCGCGTACGCGATCGTGCAGCGCGGTGGCCTCGACGACCTCGTTGACGAGGCCGAGCTCGCGCGCGCGCTCGGGGCCGAAGGGCTCGCCCAGCAGCAGCAGCTCGGCGGCGCGGACGTGACCGCAGCGCTGCGCGAGCAGCAGGCTCGAGCCGGCCTCGGGCGAGAGGCCCAGCGGTACGAAGGGCAGCTGCAGGCGCGCGCCGGTGGCGGCCCACACGAGATCGCAGTGCAGCAGCAAGGTGGTGCCGATGCCGATGGCGACGCCCTCGACGGCGGCGAGGATGGGCTTGGGGTGGGTGACGAGCAGGTCGAGGAAGCGACCGACCGGGGAGTCGTTGCTGCTGGGCGGCTGCTGCATGAAGTCCATCAGATCGTTGCCGGCGGTGAAGTGACCGCCGCTGCCGCGCAGCACGATCACGCGCACGGCCGCGTCGTCGCGCGCGCGCTGCAACGCAGCGGTCATGGCGTCGTACATCGCCAGCGTCAGCGCGTTCTTCTTGGCCGCGCGGTCGATGGTGATGGTGAGCACGTGCTGGTCGAGCGCGACCGCGATCTCGGAGGACTCGGACATGGGCGCGATGCTAGCAGCCCGCGCTGCGGGTCCGCGCCCCACGTCGGCGCCGCGCGGGCGTGCGCGCCTGCAGGCGCCGGGCGAGCATCGTCGCTCAGCTGGGAGTGCACAGCGCTTCGGGCACGCAGTGGCGGGTCCAGCAGCGCTCGGCGACGCTGGGCACCAGGCCGGGATCGCAGGTCGGCGGCGCGTCGGCGCACTGCACCAGCGTGGGATCGCAGTCGACCAGCCGCACCAGGCAGGTGTGCGAGCACAGGATCTCGGTGATGCCGTACTGCTCGCACAGCGTGCGCTCGCAGGTGAGATCGCACGCCGGCGGGGTCTGGTCGACCGCGAGCGCGTCGCAGGTGCAGCAGTCGCTGTGCAGGCGGCACTCGCTGCGATCGCTGCACGCGCCGGGCAAGGGCGCCTCGCTGCCGCCGCCCTCGGCGGTGTCGCTGCCGCTGGCCTGCGTCGTCGCGCCCGAGTCCGACTCGCCCGCGCTCGCGCTCGCGCTCGCGACCGTGCTGCTGGCGCTGGCGCTGGTGCGATCGACGTCGTCACCGGCGGGGCAGCCCGCGAGCGCGAGCACGAACAGGCCGGTGCAGACGCGCGGCATCATGCCCGCCGAGCATACCGACAACGCGCGCCCAGGTGGACGGCGCCGCCGGGGATGCTGGTACGCTTGCCGCCGATGGCCGAGTCCACCCAGGCCCAAGACGGGGGCGAGCGCGCTCCGATCGTCGTCACGCCACCGCCGGGCGGCTTCGACCGCGCCGGCGTGCGCACGCTGGTGGCGGAGGGCACGCTGGCCAAGCAGCTGCATCGCATCGTGCGCGCGCCGTTCGGGCACACCGTGCTGACGCTGCGGCTGCTCGACGTGGTGGTCGACGCCGGTGATCTCGCGCTCGCGGCCGGCGAGGCGGTCCACGCCGCGCTGCTCGAGGACATCGCGCGCAGCGGCAGCTTCGCGATCCCCGAGCCGACGCGCGATCAGAAGCTCTTCGTGGGTGCGTTCACGGCCACGGTGTTGTGCGACGCGGCCGCGCGCGGCTTCGCCGAGCTGGCGCCGTCGCCCGCGACCGAGGGCAGCCTCGAGGCCGAGGGCCTCGAGGAGCTGCTCGAGCAGGCGCCGCGCGAGGTCGTGTCGCGGGTGCTCAAGCTCGCCGGCCGCTACGTCGAGGTGCAATCGGGCCTGCGTCCCGGCGCGACCGCGCAGGCCCTGGTCGAGCGCGAGGGCTGGCTCGCGACCACGTTGCACGCGTGCGTGCTGCAGCTGCGCGCGGCGATCGAGCGCCTCACCCACGCCGGGCGCCTGCGGCCCTTCGGCATCGCGCTCACGCAGCGCAAGGTCACCGTCGGCAACCACCGCTACGAGGGCTTCCGCGCGCGACCGATGGGCGACCCGGTGGTCGACCTCAAGCCGGTGCGGCTCGAGGACATCGTCGGCAACCAGGAGTACCTGCACGCCGGGCTCAAGCTCGCGCGCGACGTCGCGGCGTTCGATCTACGCCGTGGCCGCAGCGCCAAGCAGATCAACCCGGTGCTGTTCGGGCTCGGGCGACCCGGCTGCGGCAAGACCATCACCGCGCACGCGGTCGGCAACTACTTCCTCGACTACTGCAAGCAGCGCGACGTGCCGGCGCGCTTCCGCGTCATCCGCCGGACCGACTGGGCCAGCGCCTACCAGAACGCCAGCGCCAACGAGCTGGTGCGCATCTTCAAGGAGGAGGTCTACGGCTTCCCGGGGGTGTGCGGCGTGTACTGGCCCGACATCGACACCGCGTTCGCCTCGCGCGATAGCGGTGATCTGCGCAGCGAGGAGAAGAACAACCTCGGCGCGGTGTTCGGCATCTTCGACGGCACGCTCATCCCCAAGGATGGCAAGTGGTTCATGCTGTGCGACGCGAACTTCATGCAGATGGACGAGGCCACGGTCTCGCGCATCGCACAGAATCCGTTCCAGGTCCGCGGCCCCACCTCTGCGGCCGACTACGTCAAGCTGCTGCGCGACGTGCTGCTGCGGCAGCAGCTGCAGTTCATCGTCGCGGACGAGGCGCAGTGGCTGGAGCTGGGACAGCTGTGCGCGACCGCGGATCTGAGCGGGCGCGCGGTCGAGTCGGTCGCGGGCAACATCCGCGCGCTGATCCAGGACTTCGAGTACCCCGACACCTACTTCCGCGCCGACTACGAGGGGCGGCTGAAGTTGATCGAGCAGCTCTCGCGCCGCGTCGACGCGCCCAAGATCCACGAGCTGTTGCAGGACTACGTCGCGTTCCACAAGGACGCGGAGGAGGCCGCGGCACGCAAGCGCTTCGAGCAGGAGGTCGAGTCGATGGTGCGGCAGCTCAACGCCGGTCGCGAGGCCGCCGCGCGCGCGGTCGCAGCCGCCCAGGCCGCCGCCGCCGCGACGCCCTCGGCCTGACGCGCACGCGCCCGAGCGCCGTCGCGCGCCCGAACGCCGTCATGCGCCGTCACGCGCCGTTGCGCCGTCGCGGCAGCAGCAGGAACCCCAGCGCGAGCGCGAACGACAGCAGCGTGATCGGTGGCAACGTGCCGGGCCAGCCCGCGGGCTCGAACCACGCGCCGTAGCCCATGTACAGCACGTGCGCGGCCACCAGCACCAGCGTGCCGCGGGCCATGCCCGGCACCAGGCTGGTCGCGTGCTGCTGACTGTCGAGCGGACGCAAGGTGGTGCTGTACGCCAGCCACATCAGCAAGGTCGTCGCGACCGCGCCGGTGAGCATCGACAGCTCCGCGGCCCAGCTCATGCGCCCGCTGGGCAGGTACATCTTGCCGATGTAGCTCGGGTCGAGAACCATCAGCGACAACAGCACGTGCAGCGCCGCCAGCATGAAGGCGCCCAGGCCCAGCCGCTTGCGCCGCGCCTTGTCCGAGACCAGTCGCGACGCGCCCAGCAGCCCGAGGCTGCCGACCGAGATGGCCTTGTTCACGATGAACACGGGCAGCTGCTCCCAGCTGTCGCCGCGGAAGACGTTGTAGCGAAGGACGGCGTAGGCGAGGCTGGCCCCGACGATCCACGCCGCCAGCTTGGCGTCGCGCACGACCCGAAGCTATCGCGAAGCCTGCGTCGCTGGCCAGCGACGGCGGTGCCATCGCGGGCGCCCCACCGCGGACCCGCCGCGCGCGATCACCGGCCCTGCGTGCACGCGGCCGGCCCCCGCGCCGGTCTCGGGCCCGGGCGCACGCTCAGGCACCGGCACGGCCGAGCACCGCGACGTCGATCCAGGCACGCACGCGCGCGGCGTGCTCGCGCAGGCCGTCGCGGGTCGCGTGCGCGTACGGCTGCAGATCGGCTGCGACCCCGACCGCGTCGATGCCGACCGCCTGCGCGAGCCACAGCGCGCGCGGCAGATGGAATCGCTGTGTGCAGATCGCCGCGACCGCGATGCCGAAGTGATCGCGAGCGTTGCGCATGGTCGCGAGCGTGCGGACGCCGTCGGGATCGCCGACCAGCACCGAGGCGTCGATGCCTTCGCCGAGCAGCGCGCGGGTCATGACCGCGACCTCGCCGTGGGGCAGCGTGTGATCGTTGCCCGAGAGCAGCAACTGCTCGACGCGTCCGGCCGCGAGCAACCGTCGCGCGACCTCGAGGCGATCGCCGAGCACGGTCGAGGGCGTGCCGTCGTCACGCACGGTGGCGCCGAGCACGATGGCCCAGTGCTGCCGCGGCACCGCCTGCACGTCGTCGAGGATGCGCGGCGCGGCCCAGCGCTCGAGGTGACGCGACCAGCCCCAGCTGCCACCGCCGGCTGCCAGGGCCGCGCCCGAGCCGATCATCGCGAGCAGTCGCCGTCGGCGCACGCCCGAGCGTACCGCAGCGCGCCGCCGACAGAACGATCAACCGCTGGGACCGCCGACCTGGCTGAGCCCGAAGCCGGTCATGTCGCTGTAGGTGTACGGGAAGTTCAACCCGGGCACGACGTCGACCTGACCGGTGGCCGGGTCGACGCGGTAGGCCTCGTTGTTGTAGATCGCGGGGCCCCACACGTAGCCGTTGAAGTCGATGCTGACGCCGTGCACGTAGTTGGGCACGTCGAGCGTCTGCACCACCGAGAGGTTGTCGATGTCGACGGCGACCATGGGGTCGTTGGCGAGCCACAGCAGGTTCTGGCCATCGGGCATGCACCCGCCGGCGCCGCCGGCGTTCGCGGTCTGCCAGGTCTGCGAGGGATAGTCGAAGCGGCCGACCTGCGAGCTGCAGGTCCACACGCGGTCGTTGCGGTCGACCGCCATGCCGTAGCCCGGCACCGCCATCGCCCAGGTCTGCGGCACGAACGTCAGGCGATCGAC
>JAIBBS010000119.1 GCA_019694555.1 Nannocystaceae bacterium | reverse complement strand
GCTGCGCGCGGCGATCGGGATCGCGCCCGCGGTCGCGGTGGCGCCGCTGCCGCGCACCGCCGCCGCGGTCGCGGGCGCGGTCGCGCTGCTGCTGCCGCGGCTGCGCGTGCAGCTCGACGTGGCCCATGCCTTCGCGAGGCCCGCCCGCCTGCCGCAGGCCCCCGACAAGGGCGCCGACATCCGGCTGCTGCGCGCGGGCGCGCGGGTGTGTCCGCTCGCGCTGGTGCGGCCGATCGAGCTGCCGCTGTGCGTGGGCTTCGAGGGCGGCGTCATGCGCGGCCGCGGGGTCGGGCTCGCCGAGGTCGCACAGGTGCGCCTGCCGTGGGCCGCGGTCGTGATCGCGCCGGGTCTGACGTGGATGCCCAGCCGCTTCGTGGGTGTGTTCGCCGACGCGAGCCTGCTTTTGCCCGTCAGCCGCCCGGTGTTCGAGGCCGCCAACGTCGGTCGCGTGTTCCAGCCGGCGCCGGCCGGCTTTGTCGGCATGATCGGGGTCGAGGCGCGTTTTCCCTGACGGATCCCGAGCCACCCGGTCAATCCTCGACGATGCGACCGCCCACGCCACCGGGACCCACGGGCGGTCCCTCCGTCGCCGAAGGCGGCGGCACGCCGCGGCTGGCGGTCGTGGCCGGCGGCGCGATCGATTTCCGCGCGCTGTTCCTCGAGCACTACGACTTCGTGTACCGCGCGCTGGCGCACTTCGGCATGCCGCAGGCCTCGCTCGACGATGCGACACAGGAGGTCTTCGCGGTGGTGCACCGGCGGCTGGCCGACTACGACGGTCGCACGGCGATGCGCGGGTGGTTGTGGGGCATCGCGCGCAACGTCGCCTCGTCGATGCAGCGCGGGGAGCAGCGCGCGCGTCGACGACTCGAGCTGGTCGCGGATGCCGAGCCCGTCGCCGGTCCCGACGAGACGCTCGCACAGCGGCAACAGATCGCGCTCGCACGCGCGTGCCTCGAGGCACTCGACGAGCAGCAGCGCGAGGTGTTCGTGCTCGCGGAGCTCGAGGGCTTCTCGGCACCCGAGATCGCCCAGACCCTGGACGTCAAGCTCAACACCGTGTACTCGCGGCTGCGGATCGCCCGCGAGAAGTTCCAGCGCGCACTGGCTCGCGCACGCACGCGCGCACAACGGGGGCACCATGGCTGAGCTCGAACGCGAAGCCGTCGCCGCACTCGCGGCGCTCAAGGCCGCACGCACGCCACCGGCGGGCGCCGCGGCCACGGCATGGACGGCGATGCAGCAGCGGCTGCTGCAGGGGCCGCCGCCGCTGCCGCTGGTCGCGAGCGCCGACACCAGCCGCACGCGCTCGATCGCGATCATCGTCGCGCTGGCCGCAGCGCTGGTGCTCGCGGTCGGTGTCGCGGGCTGGAGCGCGGGCTGGTTGGCGGGCACGCGCGCGCAGCAGGAGCAGGCCGGCTACGGCGTGGTGCCGCCCGAGCCGACCTCCGCGCCCCGACCCGAGCAGGGCGAGGTGGTCGCGCCACCGGCACCGCGCGACGACGCGAGCACGCCGCCGGTGATCACACCGGGCGAGCCGCCCGCGCCCGCGAGCACGCCCTCGGGCGTGGTCACGCCACCGGAGGCGGGCGCCGTCGGTGCGGCCGCCGATCCGGATCGCCGTCCGCGACGTCGGCCTCGCGCCGCCGCGACGCCGAGCGAACCCACGCCGCCGCCCGAGACCTCGACGCTCGAGGCCGAGATGACCCTGCTCGCGCGCGCGAGCGCCTCGCGGCGCGCGGGCGATCGCGAGGCTGCGCTGGTGGCCCTGCAACGGCACGCGCGCGAGTTCCCCGAGGGTCAGCTCGCACCCGAGCGCGAGCTGCAGCGTGCGATGGTGCTGTGCGAGCTCGGCCGCGCCGACGAGGCCCGTGCGATCGCACGCGGCTTCGCGCAGCGCTTCGCGGCCTCGCCGCTGCGCAGCAAGGCCGCGACGATCTGCGCGCAGGAGGACGCGCCGTGAACCCGCGCGTGCTGGCGCTGGCGCTCGGGCTCTCGTGGGGCTGCGGCGCGACCGAGCCCACGGCGGCCGAGGGGCTGCCGGCGCTGCGCGTCGCGGTCGACCTCGACGACGATCCGCGCGTGGTCGAGGTCGAGCTGGTCGCGGAGGTCGCGAGCGTCGAGCTGTTGCCTGGTCAGCCGACCGAGGTGTGGGCCTACCGCGACGTCAACGCGCCCGACGACGACGCGACGATTCCGGGCCCGCGCATCGAGGCGTCGCTGGGCGACACCTTGGTGGTGCACCTGCGCAACGAGTTGCCCGAGGCCACGACGCTGCACTGGCACGGTCTGCGCCTGCCGCAGGCGATGGACGGCAACCCCGACGACGGTGTGCTCGCGCCCGGCGAGAGCACCACGGTGCGCTTCGAGCTGCGCGACCCGGGACTGCACTGGTACCACTCGCACCACGGCGCCGACCTGCAGACCGAGCGCGGGCTGCAGGGCACGTTGCTGGTGCGCGAGCCCGCGGCGCCGATCGCCGTCGATCGCGATCGCGTGCTGGTGCTCGACGACATCGCGCTGGACGACGACGGGACGCTGCGGCTCGAGCCGAGCCAGGACGACATCATGCTCGGGCGCCGCAGCGGGCAGGTGCTGGTCAACGGCGCGCCGCCGAGCACCGCGCGTGCGCGTCGCGGTGCGTGGGAGCGCTGGCGCGTGGTCAACAGCGCCAACGGCCGCTTCTTCGCGCTCGCGCTGCCGCAGCAGCCGCTGCGCGTGATCGGCTGGGACGGCGGGCCGGTGGCGCAGCCCTACGACGTCGACGTGCTGGTGATCGCACCAGGCGAGCGCTACGACCTGCTCGTGCGCATGCCCGAGCACGACGAGCTCGTGCTGCGCAGCGAAGCGGTGCCGCGCGGTGGCGGCGCGGCGGATCCCGCGGTCGAGTTGTTGCGGCTGCAGCTGCACGGCGCGGTCGTTCGCGCCGCGGCACCGCGTTTGCCCGCGGTCGTGGTGTCGCCGTTGCCGGTCGACGATGCCACGGCGGTGCGTCGCCTCGAGCTCGAGCACCGCACCGGCAACGGCAAGGGCGCGGTCTTCACCATCGATGGTCAGCGCTGGCCGCTGGCGCCGGCGCTGCACGTCGAGCAAGGCGCGCTCGAGGTGCTCGAGCTGGTCAACCTCAGTCCCCACGAGCACCCGTTCCACCTCCACGGCATGCGCTTCCAGGTGCTCGATCGCGACGGCGTCACACCGCCGTCGGCGGGTTGGAAGGACACCGTCACGGTCTCGCCCGGCGGCACCACGCGGCTGGCGGTGCGCTACGACGCGCTGGGCATGTGGATGCTGCACTGCTCGATCCCCGAGCACGCCGAGCGCGGCATGATGCGCGACCTCCACGTGATGGCTGCGCCGCCGCCGGGACCGATGCGCGGCGAGGAGGGCGGGGCATGAGCCGCGTCGCGATCGTGTCGCTCGCGCTTCTGGGCTGTGCGCCGCGCGGCAGCGTCGGCAGCGAGCCCGCGTCGGGCTCGGGCTCGGGCGGAGCCGGCACCGCGGCCAGTCACGACGGCAGCAGCGACGGCAGCGGCGAGGCCAGCGGCTCGGGGGGCCACGGCAGCAGCGGCACGAGCACCGGCAGCAGCACCGCCGGCGCGAGCAGCAGCAGCAGCAGCGCCGACGCGAGCACCGGCGCCGGCGCGTGCGAGCTCGACGGCAGCGAGGACGCGTGCCTGGCGTGCCGCAAGAACCTGTGTTGCGACGAGTGGGCCGCGTGCGCGGCCAACGAGGTCTGCACCTGCATCGACGACTGCATCGAGGCCGGCGGCGACGCGGCCGCGTGCACGAGCACGCACTGTGCCGGCCCCGATCCCGACTACGACCATCTGCATCAGTGCACGCAGAGCCACTGCGTGGATCTCTGCTGACCCCGCGGGGCCCAGCCCCGCGGACTCGATTCGACCTGGCGATCGCGCGCCCGATTCGGCGCATGGAGGCATGACCATGAAGACCGCGAGCATCCTCGCGCACGCGATCGCGTGCGCATTGTCGGCGAACCTCGCCGCCTGCACGACCACCGCCGATGGCGACGACGCCGGCGACGACGCCACCGCCGGGGACAGCAGCGGCGACGGCAGTGCCGGCTCCGCGAGCGCGTCGGCCAGCGCCGGCTCGAGCGCGAGCGCGTCGGCCAGCGCCGGCTCGACCGATCCGAGCGGCGATCCGAGCGGCGACCCGAGCGGCGACCCGAGCGGCGATCCGAGCGGCGATCCGAGCGGCGATCCGAGCGGCGATCCGAGCGGCGATCCCGGCAGCAGCGGCAGCGACGGCGGCGTGCCCGAGATGCCGGACTTCCAGCAGGACATCGTGCCGATCTTCAACGTCGGCTGCGGCGCCTACGTGACCACGTGCCACGCGCGCAACGCCTACTTCCCCAATGCCGATCAGGGCTGCCGCGGCTGGCTCAGCCTCGAGAACGAGCCGCTGGGATCGTTCTTCGACGACCTCGATCCCGACACGCAGATGCCCAGCGAAGGCCCGGTCGACTGTCCCGACCTGTCGCTGCACGATCGCCTGCTGCAGCTCGCGCCGTGGGAGTGCGGCGCCGATGCGCGCTACATCGTCCCGGGCGCGCCAGAGCAGAGCTACATCTTCCTCAAGCTCACCGATGGCCTGGTCTGCGGCGACTTCCGCGTGATGCCGCCGCCCGAGGAGGGCTACGAGCTCAGCGCGGCCCAGGTCGAGACCCTGCGCAACTGGATCCTCGCCGGCGCGCCGTCGTGATCGCGCGCGCGTCGACCTACGGCGGCGGCGCGGGCTCGGGCTCGGCCGCGGCGTCCGGCGGCGGGCTCGGCGGCGCCGCCGGTGTGCGCCCGAGCAGCCGCGAGACGTCGTCGACGACCAGGTACACCGACGGGATGAGGATCAGCGTGATGCTGGTGCCGAACGCGACGCCGAAGCCCAGGCTCACCGCCATCGGTACCAAGAAGCGCGCCTGCACCGAGGTCTCGAAGATCATCGGCGTCAGCCCGAAGAACGTCGTCGACGAGGTCAGCAGGATCGGCCGGAAGCGGCGCACGCCCGCGGCGAAGATGGCGTCGCGCGGGCTGAGCTTGGGCTGACCGTCGGGACCGACGCCGGACTCGCGTCGCATCTCGTTGGCCGCGTCGATCAGCACGATGGCGTCGTTGACGACCACGCCGGTGAGCGCGACCAGGCCCATGATGCTGATCATCGAGAACTCGAAGCCCATCAGGATGTGGCCCAGCAGCGCGCCGATGAGCCCGAACGGGATCGAGACCATGACGATGAGCGGCTGCACGTAGCTGCGAAACGGGATCGCCAGCATCGCGAACATCGCCAGCAACGCCAGCTGACCGCCGACCAGCAGCGAGCCCATCGAGCGCTTCTGCTCGCGCTGGCCGCCGCCGTACTGGTACGTCAGCCCGGGGTACTTCGCGATCAACCCCGGCATCTCGTTGGCCTCGATCGCGGCGAACAGCGCCGCGGGATTGCCCGCGCCCTCGCGGACCTCGGCCGTGACCGCGACCATGCGGCGGCCGTCGGTGCGTTGGATGAAGGGGTAGGCGCGGCCGGGGTGCAGCACCACGACCTCGCGCAGCGGCAGCTCGCCGCCCTGCGGCGTGCGGATCGACATCGACTCGACGTCGTGCAGGCTGCGGCGCTCGCCCTCGGGCAGGCGCACGACCACCTTGATCTCGTTGCGGCCCTCCTGCTGTCGCAGCGCCTCGGCGCCGTAGAACGCACCGCGGACCTGCCGCGCGACGTCGGCGACGGTGAGGCCGAGGCTCGACGCCACCGGCGTGAGCGTCATGTCGAACTGCGGCTTGCCGGCGGTGAAGCCGTCGTCGATGTCCCACACGCCCTCGTAGTCGCGCATGCGCTCGGCCAGATCGGCGGCGGCACGCTGCAGCACCTCGAGGTCCTCGTGCACGAGCTCGAAGCTGATCGGCGCACCCGGGCCGGGGCCGATGCTGGCGGTGAAGCTCAGCTGCTCGACGCCGGCGATGCGACCGACGCGCTCGCGCCACGCTTGCAGGAAGTCCGCGGTCTGCAGCGTGCGCTCACCGGCGTCGACGAAGAACACCTGCACGTTGGCGACGTGGCTGCCGCCGAGCGTGCCCGCGGGGTTGCCGGGTTCGCTCGGCAGCGGCGTGCCGACCTGCGCGAACACCCCGCGAACGATGCCGTCTTCGCCGTTGTCCGCGAGGATCTCCTCGGCGGCGCGCTGCAGCTGTTGCTGCACCCTGCGGGTGTCCTCGACCGCGCTGCCGTACGGCAGCGAGACGCTGGCGACCGCGAGGTCGCCGGCGATGTTGGGCATGAAGCGGAAGCCGGTGTGGCCGCCGGCGATCCAACCCACGGCCGACAGCAGCACCGCGATGGCGGTGGCGATGGTGGCGTAGCGGTTGCGCAGGGTGAACGCGAGCGTGCGGCCGTAGACGTTGCGGATGAACCACTGCAGCGCCCCCGCGACCCGCTGCTGGTGGCGGTGGACGAAGGCGTACAGGCCGGTCGTGGGCGGATCCTTCAGCGCGCCCAGGTGTGCCGGCAGCACGAACAACGCCTCGAGCAGCGAGATGCCGAGCACGCCGATGACGATGGTGGGGATGTTGCGGAACAGCTTGCCGCTGATGCCGGGGACGAACAGCATCGGCGCGAACGCGGCCATGGTCGTGGCGACCGCGAAGCACACCGGGATCGCCACGCCCTTGACGCCGGCGATGGCGGCCTCGACCCGTCCGACGCCGCGCTCGCGCAGCTCGTAGACGTTCTCGCCCACGACGATGGCGTCGTCGACGACCATGCCCAGCACGACGATGAAGGCGAACAGCGAGATCATGTTCACCGACACGTCGAACACCGGCATCAGCAGCAGCGCGCCGAGGAACGAGGTCGGGATGCCCATCGTGACCCAGAAGGCCAGGCGCAGCTCGAGCAGCGCGCCGAGGATGAGCATCACCAGCGCCAGACCCATGATCGCGTTGTCGACCAGCAGGTCGATGCGCTGGCGGTAGATTTCGGACCAGTCGGTCCATGCGGCGATGCCCACGCCCTCGGGCAGCGTCTGCGACAGCCGCTCGACGTGGGCCTTGACGCGATCGGCCACGTCGATGGGGGTCTGATCGCCCGAGCGATAGACCCGCAGCATGATCGCGGGCTCGCCCATGTAGCTGGCGCTCTCGGCGGTGTCGGCGAAGCCGTCGCGGATGGTCGCGATGTCCTCGAGCTGCACCTCGGTGCCGGCGGGCGCGGTCACGACCGGCACGTCGGAGAAGTCCTCGGCGCCGTGGCGGCGCTCGGTCGTGCGCAGCAGCACCTCGCCGGCGGCGGTCTTGATCGAGCCACCGGGGACCTCGAGCGCGGTCGCGGCGATGCGCGCGGCGACGCCGTCGAGCGTGAGGCCGTAGCTGCGCAGCTCGGAGCGCGGCACCTCGACGTGGACCTCGCGCGCCGGCGCGCCGACGAGATCGACGGTGGTGATGCCCTCGTCGGCGAGCAACTCCTCGCGCACGCGCTCGGCGACGTCGCGCAGGGTCATCGGGTCTTGCGGCCCGTGCACGACCAACGAGATGACCTCGAAGCGGTTGTTGACCAGGCTGACGATGGGTCGCTCGGCCTCCTCCGGCAGCGAGGTCAGGCGGTCGACCGCGTTCTTCACGTCCGCGAGCGCGAGCTGGCGGTCGACGCCGAGGTCGAGGAACACGAACACCGAGCCCACGCCCTCGGCCGCGACCGAGCTGACGCGGTCGACGCCGTCGATGCCGCGCACGGCCTCTTCGATGGCCACGCAGGTGCCGGCCTCGACCTCGCTCGGGCTCGCGCCGGGGTAGGGCACCCGGATCGCGACCACGTCGAGCTTGAAGTCGGGGAAGACCTCCTGCTGCACGCCGCGGCCGACCAACACGCCGCCCAGCAACAGGAACAGCGCCAGCAGGTTGGCCGCGACCGGGTTGCGCGCGAACCAGGCCAGCGCGCCGCGGGCCGACGGTCCGCTCATCGCGACGCCACCGCGTTGGCGAGCGGCTCGGCGATCGAGACCTTCATGCCCTCGGTCGCGGTCGCCAGCGGTGTCGTCACCACGCGGTCACCCCGCTGCAGCCCGCGATCGACGTAGACCATCGCCTGCTCGCGCCACGCCACGTGGATCTCGCGCCGCTGCAGGCGTTGCTGCTCGTCGACGACCCACACCATGGTGTCGTCGCGCAGGGCCGTGCGCGGCAGCTCGAACACACCCGAGAGCAGGCGGCCGGCGAGCTCGACCTCGACGTAGCGCCCGACCAACAGCGGCAGGCCGCGCGTCGCGATCGGCAGGCGCAGGCCCAGCGGGTCCTCGACCGCGACGTACAGCTGCGCCAGGCGCCCGCGCTCCTCGACCGCGACCGCGAGCTTGGTCGCGTAGCCGTCGCGGCTCTGCGTCACGTCGCCGCCGCGCGAGCCCACGCCGCCGTAGAGGATCTTGGCCGCGGAGCCGCGGTTGCCCTCGACGTTGACGCCGGGGATCTCGAGCATGCCCAGCTCGTCGACCGGCAGCGCGACCTGAACCCAGAAGCGCTCGGTGCCGGCCAGCCGCGCGACCGGGGTCTGCGGCCCGACCATCTGCCCCACGTCGATCGACTCGTCGAGCACGATGGCGTCGAACGGTGCCTTGAGCGAGGTCCGCTGCAGGTCGCGGCGGGCCTTGTCGATGCGGCTGCGCACCGACGAGACCCGCGCCTGCGCGGCCTCGAGGTGGGGCTCGCGCATCACGAACTCGAGCGTGTCCGCGGCGACGTCCTTGCTGTCCTTCCACTCGTGCTCGGCCACGCGGCGCAGCGTCGCTTCCTCGCGCACGGCGAGTGCGGCCTGCGACATCTCCGCCTGCACCGAGGCGACCGCGGCGGAGTAGTCGCGCGGATCGACCTTGAGGATCTGCTCGCCCTTGCGCAGGCGACCGCCGGGCACCAGCTCGGGCGAGAGCTCGACCACGCGGCCGCCGACCTCGGGCTGCAGCACGACCTCGCGCTCGGGTCGAACCACGCCCATGGCCCGCACGATCGCGGTGTGATCCGCGGGCCGGGCCTCGAGCACGTCGACGTAGGTGATGGGGATCTCGACCGGGTGGTGCTCGGGCTCGGGCTTGGCGAGCACGAGCGCGCGCGCGATCATCACGCCGGCGACCAGGATCACCAGCGGCACGAGGATGGTGCGCAATCGCTTCATGGTGGGATCGGCGCGGGCGCGCGCCGTCATTGTCGCCGCGTCGGGCCCGGCAGGGCAACGCGCGCACGCGGGACGGAGGCACCGGCGCACAAGTTACGCGCGCCGCCGCACGCCCTGGGGTGGGCCTACAGTGCCGACACCGCGACGCCGTCGCGGATGCGGTCGCTGGGGTGCAGCACCAGCGTCTCGCCGGCGCGGACGCCCTCGGTGACCTGCACCGCCAGCGCGCCGCGCTTGCCCACGGTCACCGGTCGCAGCCGGGCCATGCCGTCCTCGACCACGAACACGCCCCAGCTCTCGCCGTTGCGCACCAGCGTCGCGGTCGGCACGGTCACCGCGTCGGCCTGCTCCCACACCACGATGCTGGCGACCACCGCGTAGCCGTCGCCCAGCGCCTGCCAGCGTTCGTAGGGGTCGTCGAGGCGGATGACGACGTCGACGCGCTGCTCCTCGACGCCCAGGCTCGAGACCTTGGTGAAGGCCGACGGCGCGACCAGGCGCACGTGCCCGCGCAGGGCCTCGGGCCCGCCCCAGCGCTGGATCTCGACCGCGTCGCCGGGCTCGATCTCGACCGCGTCGGCGGTGAGCACGTCGACCACGATCTCGAGCGCGTGGGGATCGGCGACCTCCATCAGCGGCGTGCCGGCTGCGACCACGCCCTCGCTCTCCCGCATGATCCGCAGCACGGTGCCGACGATGGGCGAGCGGATCTCGAACTGCTCGGTCGAGGCCGACTCCGAGCTGCGCGCGAGCGCGGCCTTGGCGGTGTCGACCTCGTAGCGCGCGACGCGGGCCGCGAAGCGTGCCGCATCGAGCTCGCGCGCGGCCGCCTCGGCGTCGAGCTCCGCGGCATCGATCTCCTCGGAGCTCGCGGCCCCGGTCGCGGCCAGCTTGCGCAGGCGCTCGAGCTGCCGCGCGGTGAAGCTCTTGCGGCTCTCGGCGCGACCGATCGCGCTGTTGGCCTGGCGCGCGCCGGCCTCGGCGGCGTGGGCCCGCGCCTGCAGCTCGTTGTTGGCGCGCGCGTCGAGCAGCGGCGGCGCGATGGGCTCGATCGACGCCAGCACCGTGCCCTCGGCGACGGCGGTGCCGGGCTCGAGCTCGATGCGCGCGAGGTTGCCCGCCAGCGGCGCGGTGATGACGTGGCGATCCTGCACGCGGGTGCGGCCGTCCTCGTCGATCGTGACGCGCAGCAGGCCCTGCGAGACCGTGGTGGTCTCGATCATCACCGGCTTGGGCCGCAGCGCGACCACGATGCCCGCGACGGTCGCGGCGGCCACGGCGGTGGCGACGGTCCACTTGATCCATCTCATGGGTCACTCCCGTGTCTTGAGCACCTCGACCAGGTCGAGGTGGTCGATCTTTCGTCGCACCGTGAGCGCGGTGAGGAAGCCGGCGGCCGAGACCACGCCGGTCGCGAAGACGTAGGTCCGCGGCGAGATCAGCAGCGGAAAGCGGTACAGCTCGCTGTCGACGCCGGCGACGATGCCCAGCGCCAGCATCCAGCCCAGCAGCCATCCCAGCGGGATCGCCAGCAGCAGCTGCACCGCCAGCTCCCACAGCAAGATGCCGCTGACCTCGGCGCGGGTGAAGCCGATCACGCGCAAGGTCGCGAGCTCGCGCGAGCGCTCGACCAGGGTGATGCGCGCGCCGTTGTAGACCACGCCGACCGCGATCACGCAGGCGAACAGCGACAGGATCACCGTGGTGGTGGTCTGGATCGAGGCGGTGGTCTCGTTGAAGATGTCGAACACCGCCGAGCGCAGGCCCACGGACACGACCGCGGGTACGGTCTGCAGCTGCAGGTACAGCGCCGCGCGTTGTTGCGGATCCACGGCCAGCAGCGCACCGGTGACCCGCGGGCCCTCGCCCAGCAGCCGCCGCAAGGCGGTGTCGCGCATGTACCCCGACAGCCCCAACATCTCGGTCGACAGGCCCGCGACCTCGACCACCACGCGGCGGCGGCGGCCCTCGAGCAGCTCGACCTCGACCTGGTCGCCGACCCGCAGCTCGAGCCGTCGCGCGAGCTCGTCGGTCAGCACCAGCCCGCGCTCGGGCACGGTGGTCGGGCGCAGATCGGCGCCGATCAGCCGCCGCAACCGCGGCTGCGCGCCCATGCCGATGATGGCGGTCTCGTAGCGATGCGAGCCCGCGTGCAGCCGCACCGGCGCGATGCGCTGGCCCTCGACGTCGAGCACGCCCGGCAGCGCCCGCAGTTCGTGCAACACCTCGTCGGACAGCGCCTCGGCGAACGCGACCTGCACGTCGTAGCGCTGCTCGCGTTGGAAGCTGATGTCCATGACGTGGACGAGCGCATCTTGCGAGAAGCTGCCGGAGATGATGATCGCGATCGAGAACGCGATGCCCAGCGACGACAGCAGCGTGCGCACGGGGTTGCGCGCGAGGTTGCGTGCGACCATGCGGCCGGGCTGCGACAGCACGCGCTCGAGCGTGCGTGTGATGGCCCCGCGACGGTAGCGCGGCGGTGACGGCGGACGCATGGCCTCGGCCGGCGGCAGCTTCACCGCGCCGCGCACCGCCGCGAGCGCGCCGACGATGCCCGCGGCCGCGCTGATGGCCACGGCGGTGACGGCGGTCTCGCCGTCGACGCCGAAGGCGAGGTTGGGGAAGCGGAAGTAGTCGCGATACAGGTCGACCATCGCGTTGCCGCCCCACGCACCCAGCGCGACGCCCAGCACGCTGCCGCAGGCCACGACCGCGAGCGCGAGCTCGGCGTAGTGCACGCCGATGCGCAGGTTGCCGTAGCCCAGGGCCTTGAGCGCGGCGATCTGTTCGCGCTGGCCGGCGACGATGCGCGACAGCACCGCGTTGAGCAGGAACGCGGCCACGCCGAGGAAGATCGTCGGCACGGTCGCGCCCATGGAGCGCAGCTGCGTGAGCTCGTCCTCGAGGAAGCGGTGCGAGCCCTGCAGGTCGCGGCCGTGGGCACCCAGGCCGCCCCACGGCGCGAGCACGCGATCGATCGCGTCGGTGACCTGGTGCTCCGACGCGCCGACTCCGAGCGCGAGCGTGACGTCGTTGAACGCCCCCTGCATCGCGAACGCGGCCGCGAGCACGTCGCGGTCCATCCACAGGATCGCGGAGCGCTTGTCGTCGGGCCACGGTGAGCCCGCCGGCACCGAGAACACGTACTCGGGCGACAGCGCGATGCCGACGATGCGCAGGCGCTCGCGTCGCCCGGCCATGATGCTCGACAGCTCGTCACCGGGCCCGAGCCCGTGGATGTTCGCGAACGGCTCCGACAGCAGCACCTCGCCGCTGCGGCCGGGCTCGGGCCAGCGACCGCGGCGCAGGTGCAGGCGATTGAGCCCGGATTCCAGCGGCGTCGGCAACGACACCAGCCGCCCGGTCGCGGGCTCGGGCATGTCGGCGACGTCGAGCGTCAACAACTGCACGATGCGGGGCTCGGCCCGCGCCACGCCCGGGATCGCGAGCAGCTCGTGCACCACCGAATCCGGTGCGCGCTTGGCCGAGGCCCATGCGTCGGCGAAGTCGGAATCGGCGTAGTAGCTGGAGCGCGAGCGCGACAACGACGAGTGCGCCGACAGCATCGCGACGTAGCTGGCGACGCCGCAGGCCACGACCATGATGATCGCCAGCAGCTGCCAGCGCATGGTCACCAGCTCGCGCAGCAGCTTGCGGTCGAGCGCCCTCATGGCCTCACCACTGCAGGTCCTGGGCGCTGGCGCGGCGCTCGTTGCGTTTGACCTCGAGCGCGCGGCCGTCGGCGAAGGTGACGACGCGGTGGGCCATGGTCGCGATGGCCGCGTTGTGCGTGATGATCGCGGTGGTGGTGCCGACCTCGCGATTGATGCGATCGAGCACCTCGAGCACGACCTTGCCGGTGACGACGTCGAGTGCGCCGGTGGGCTCGTCGCACAGCAGCACCTCGGGGCGCTTGGCCACCGCGCGTGCGATCGCGACGCGCTGTTGCTCGCCGCCCGACATCTGCGCGGGGAAGTGGTCCGCACGCTTCGACAGGCCCACGAGCTCGAGCGCCTCGTCGGGCGACATCGGGTGGCGCGAGATGTCGGTCACCAGCGCGACGTTCTCGCGCGCGGTCAGGCTGGGGATGAGGTTGTAGAACTGGAACACGAAGCCGACGTGCTCGCGCCGCCACTGCGTCAGCTCGGCCTCGCCCGCGCGGGTCAGGTCGTGGCCGCGGTGCAGCACCGAGCCCGCGCTCGGCTGATCGAGCCCACCCAGGATGTTGAGCAGCGTCGATTTGCCGGAGCCCGACGCGCCCAGCAACACCACGAACTCACCCTCGAACAGGTCGAGATCCACGCCACGGAGCGCGTGCACCTCGACCTCGCCCATGCGGTAGACCTTGGTGAGGCCGCGCGCCGACAGCACGGGCGCGGGGGCAGGGCGGGGGTCGAGCACCGGCGGGAGACGATCGCACGGCGGCGCCGGTTTCGGCGAGCGCGGCAGCCTCTGCGGGGCCGGCCCCGGCGGCGCAATGCCTGCGGGCTCGCGAGGCTCGCGGCCAGGCCATCGCGGCCCGGACCGTCCTCGCGATCGTCAGGCCTCGTCGCGGCGCCGCGACGGCTCGGCACCGGAGGGCTGGCTGCGCGGCGCTTCCTCCCGCGCGGGGCGGGGCTCGGCCGCGGGGTCCATCGGTGCGCCGAACTCGACCGCCGCGGCGGCGTGGGTCGGGTCGGCCGCGACCGCGAGTGGCCGCTGCCGCGGCAGTCCCAGCGCGTCGCGCAGCGCGACCTCGATCGGCGATATCTCGACCAGCACGGTGCGGCGCACGGCGTTGCGCTGCGCGGGTCCGTGGCCGCCCACGAGGTCGATCCAGAGATCGCGGAGCTCGAGTCGCGCCGCGAGCGAGAGATCGAACAGCCGGGCGTACGCAGCGGGGCGCGAGGCACCGCCACTGCGCAGCCGCGTCAGCAACGACTCGACGCCGTCGATCGCCTCGCGAACGAGCTCGAGATCTTCGGGTTCCTCCCGGGCGCACCGCTCCACGAGTCGCTGCAACGAGGCATGCACCGACTCGTAGCGGGGAAATCGCTCTGCATCCGACGCGAGCATACGATGAGCCAACATGCTGGCCGCGACCGACGTTGTCAATGTCGCCGCCACTGCTGTGGTGCTCGTGCAACGCGCTCGTGTCGCAGTGTTGCGTCGGCGCGACCGCGCCGATCGAACGGCCGTCACCAAACGGATCATCGTTTCGATGCGGACGATCGATGTTCGCCACAATCGCGCGGACGACCGCGGTCCCGAACTGGGCCGAGCCGCCGCGCTGGTGCAGCGCGACAGGTGGGCCACGCTCGCCTCGGGAGACGCCCCAGCGGCGTCGCGGTGGCACGACGTCGCCGACGCCCAGGCGCGACGACCAGCGCGCGACCCTGCGCTGTCCATTCGGCCGCAATGGGCCGCAGCGCCCGCGACGCGGGGTTTCGGCGGTGCGATTGTGACAATCGGAAGTGCGCTTCGCAGGGCCGCGACACCGGCGGTACCCTGGGGCCCGCGCGTCGAAGGGGTCGACGCGCCGCGCCGATCCGGAGTCGATCGAATGCCACCCGCGATGATTCGGCGTCCATTCGAGGGCGCCGCGGACACTGCACGGGACGAAGAGGGGCTCCGTCGCGCGCTCGCGACGGTCGCGGACGGCTGCGCCTGGATCGCCGCGCTGGACGAGGACCAGCTCGACAGCATCGCGGAACGCCGATCGGCAATCGAGCGCTGCCTGTCCTCGGTCCGCGACGCGCTCGGTCTGGTTCGCACGCATGCCGACGTCGTCACGGCCGAGCCCCAGACCGACGAGTTCGCGTGGGACGACGGGCCCGCGCCCGCAGAGTCGCCGGTGGCACGCGTGCCCGACACGGTCGCGATCGCGTTCGTCGCGGGCTTCGCCCTGCGCGGCCGCGAGTCGGCGCTGCTCGCCGCCGACGTGCGCGACCGCTGGCAGGTGCTCGCTGCGGTCGATGGCGCTGCGCGAGAGATCGAGCGCACCGCGTCCGCGGTGGACGCGGCGGTCACCGGTGAGCCGACGCTGCGCTCCTCGTCGTTGGGCGAGGCCATCCGGATCCGTCGCGCCTACGTGCGCTTCGGGGCCGCGGTCGCTGCGGGCGAGCCGCCCGGGAGCGACGAGCTGGCGTCGCGTCTACGGCTGGCCGGCACGGCGATCGTGAAGCTCGTGGGCGACGAGAGCCACTCGCGGATCCGTGCCGGGGATCGCCGCGCGATCCGTGCGCTGCACGATCGCATCCTCGCGTGGCTGCGCGCCGGCGGCGACGATCGTGTGGCGGGCGCGCGGCTGTGGCAGGAGCTCGCGAGCCTGTCGGTGTTGCTGATGGGCATCAATCGTCGGCCCGAGCTGGTGATGCACGATGGTGCCGCGATCGCTCGCGCGCTCGCGGCGATCGAGCAATCGCGGCCCGAGGACGTCGCGCGCGAGGCCGCGTCGCTGATGGGCCGTGACGCGGAGCTCGACGCGTTGGTGCAGCAGGGGGCACCCGCTGCCGCGATCCGGGCCGCGCTGCTGCGGGTCGCGGACGCGCTCACCGACGGCGAGCGTGCGCGCGAGATCGACGACGGCACGGCACCCCGACGCCGGGATCCGTGAGCAGGACCGCGAGCGCAGCGAAGCCGAGCGCGCGCAAGTCGTCGCGGCCGCGCAGCGAGTGATGCCCGCCGCCGCGGGGCCTCAGCGCGGCGCCTCGGCCCACGCGAAGCCGCGCAGGGCCCCGTCCGCGAAGCCCACCGCGCGATCGTCGGGGTAGGCGCGGTGCAGCGCCGCGGCCACGTCGGCGCCCACGTGCGCGCTGTCGCCGTGGCACTGCAGGCACGGCCCCGCGACGTAGATCGGTCGCACGACGCCGACGCTCTCGCCGAGGTCGACGACCATCGGCCCGGCGATCGGATCGGTCAGCGCACGATCGACGAAGGGCTGCAGCCACGGTCGCGGGGCGTTGGCGGGGTTGCGCAGCTTGTGGCTGGTGCGCCCGAGCGCGACGCCGTGCTCGGTGGCGATCGCCGCGGTGAGTGACTGCGCCTGCTCGCTGCACACCGACACCGCCGCGAGCGGGCCACCCGCCGCGAGCGCCTCGCCGAGCCGGCCGGCGAGCTGCTTCTGCATCGCGTCGAGTGCCGCCTCCGCGGCTGCGACCGCGGGCGCGAGCGCGCTGGGCACGGCATCGCGCGCGTAGGTCTTGTCCCCGCGACACGCGGCGAGGGCGAGCAGGACGGCTCCGGCGGTTGGGACGCGCACGCGCGAACTGTAGCGGCACCGCGCGCCCGCTGTCACCGATCGTGGGCGGCCAGCCACGTGGTCACGGTGGCGGTCTCCTCGTCGTCGATCGCGTCGAAGCCCTCGCGCGCCCGCCGGGCCAGCGCGAGCGCGTCGCTGCGCTGCGAGGGGTCGGCCCAACGCGCGCGCGCGAGGATCCACTGCAGCGCCGCGCGACGACGCGGACGGCTCTGCACCACCTCGAGCATCGCGAGCGCTCGCTCGGCGGCCGCGATCGCTTCGGCGTTGCGGCCGGCGGTGACGAGGTCCTCCGCCTGCAGGTAGAGCGCGTCGAGCAGCTCGGGGTGCGGCTTGCCGTAGTAGGCGTCGCGCTGCTGCACCACGGCCTGCCGCGCGGCGATGGTCTCGGGCCAGCGCTCCAGCGCGCGGTTGACCTCCGCCACGACCACCATCGCGTCGGCCTTCGCGCGGTCGTCGACCGCCGCGCGCGCGTGCAGGTGCTGCATGCGATCGACGATGGTGAGGGCCTCGCTGGGTTGGTTCGTGTAGGCCAGCACCAGTGCGAGGTTCCCCAGCGCGCGCGAGAGATCGGGATCGTCGGGCCCGAGGTGGCGCTCGTACAGATCGAGCGCTGCGCGGGCCACCGGCTCGGCCTCGGCGAAGCGGCCGCTGGCGATGAGGAGCCCGGAAAGACCCATGCGCGTCTGCCCCGCGCGCAGCGAGTCGGAGCCGAACAGCGCGTCGGTGCGGCGCACGGCATCCTCGAGCAGCGACAGCGCGCGCGCGGTCTCGCCGAGCCAGCCGTACGCGGAGGCTTGGTTGACGCTGGCGAAGATGACGTCGGCCTCGTCGTGCGCGGCGTTGGCGATGGCGAGCGCGCGATCGTAGGCGGCGACGGCATCGCGGTGGCGACCCAGGTCGAGCAGCACGTCCCCGCGGAGCCGCTGCTGCGTCCCCGTCGTGGGCGCGTCCGGCCCGAGCACCGCGATCGCCAGCGCGATCGCCCGGTCCGCGTCCGCGAGCGCATCCTCGCGGCGGCCGAGGGAACGCAGCGCTTCGATGTGGCTGCCGAGGAATTCCAGCAGCACCGCCGAGTCCGGACCCAGCGCGCGTTGGGCCATCGCGAGCGCGTCGTCCGCGAGTCGGAGCCCCTCTTCGGGCCGTCGTTGCCCGCGCGCGGCGTTGCCGAGCTTCCGCAGGATGTGGGCCTGCGCCAGGCTCTCGCGCGGGTCTTCGAGCAGTGCCCTGCGTCCGACGGCTTCGACCTCGACGAGTCGTCCCGCGATCGAGAGCACGTCCATGCGCGCGCGCGCGAGGTCCATGCGATCCTCGGACGTCATCTCGACCCGCGCGGCCGCGGCCTCCGCGGCATCGAGCCAGCGCAGGGCCTCGTCGGTGCCGCGGGTCTTGCTGCCGATCGCGCGGGCGAGTGCCGACATCGCGCGCTGCTGCAGCGCCGCGTCGGCGGTGCGAAAGCCCGCGGTCATCGCCTGCTGCAGCGCGGCGCGGGCCTCGTCGTCGTAGCCCAGCTCGCCCAGCGCGGTGCCGCGCGCCAGCTGTGCGCGGGCCTCGAGCCAGTGCCACTGCATCGCGCTCAGCGTCGGGAGCTCGGCCGCGGCCTGCACTTCGCACTGCTTCGCACGGCCGACGGCGCACTCGGCCTCCGCGGCCGTGATCACCGCGTAGCTCCCTTCGTAGCGCTCGCGGTCCGCGGCCGCGGCCGCGTCGCCCGCGGTGAATTCGTCGGGGTCGGCGCAGCGGCCGGGGTCGGGCACGCGCGCGAGCACCTCGTCGACGCGCGCGATGGCCTCGGCGTCGGCGGAGTCGAGCACGCCGAGGATCGCCTCGACGTCGACGCGCTGGCGCGCGAGGCAGTCCATGCGCGCATCGAGTCGCGCCTGCGATTGCTCGCCGCGGTCCCAGGTCGCCTCGCACGCGTCCGCGCGCGCGCGGCCCCACGCTGCGGCCCACGGCTCGATCGCCGCTTGCACCGCTGCGGCCGCGGGCGCGGCGACGGGCGAGCGCGCGCGATCGAAGCGCGCGGCCAGCTCGTCGGCGCGCTGGGGCTGCCAGATCTCGGCGCCACTGTCCGCGAGCCCGATGCAGCGATCCTCGCCGCGCGCCAGCAGCCACGCGCCGCTGCCGAGCACGACGGCCGTGACCGCGCCCACCGCGAGGTTGCGACGTCGCCGGGCGGGATCGTCGGCGAGCGCGTCGGCGAGCGCGTCGAGGCTGGGCCAGCGCTGCGACGCATCCTCCGCGAGACCGCGTCGCAGCGCCGCGATCACGTGGCCGGGCACGCTGCGGCCGTTGCCGGGCGGCTCGTACCGTTGCTGCTGGATCGCGAGGAAGCGCGCGGCGATGCTGTCGCAGGTGAACGGGCGCGCGTCGAACAACGCCTCCCAGATCGACGCGCAGCAGGCGAACTGATCGGCGGCCGCAGACGCGACCGCGCCCGCGAGCTGCTCCGGGGCCATGTACGCCGGCGTGCCCAGCAACGCGCCGGTGCGGGTGTGCGCGAGCTCGCCGCTGTCCGAGTGGTCGAGCGAAGTCGGCGACGCGGCGTCGGGTTGCTGCTCGAGGCGCGCGATGCCGAAGTCGGCCACGCGCACGCGGCCGTCGCTCCCGACCAGCACGTTGTCGGGCTTGAAGTCGCGGTGCACGATGCCGAGCCGGTGCGCGGCCGCGAGGCCGCGGCACGCCTGCACGTAGACGCCGACGATCTCCGCGGTCGTGCGCGGCCGCGCGCGGGCCCACGCGCCCGCGTCGCTGCCGGGTACCAGCTCCATGGCGATGCACAGCGCGCCCTCGTGCAGGCCCACCTCGTAGACCGTGACGACGTTGGGATGGGACAGCCGCGCCATCGCCTTGGCCTCGCGCCACAGTCGCGCGGCGTCCTCGTGCGCGCGCTCGACCCGGCGCAGCTTCACCGCCACCGATCGCTCGAGCAGCGTGTCGACGGCTTCGTAGACCACGCCCATGGCGCCGCTGCCGAGGGTGCGGACGATGCGGAAGTTGCCCGCGACGATGGTGCCGGGCGCGAGCCTGTCGCGCACGGCCGCGTCGCGCGGCGTCGCGTCGCCGGCGAGCGTGTCGAGCAGCCCGGCGTCGCCGTCGGAGGTCGCGCGCAGCGACTGCGGGCCGTCGTCCACGGCGGCATGATAGCGCGACGCGCCGGCTAGCGCGGCGGCCGTGGTGGCGAGGTCGCCTGGAAGTGCTCGGTTCGATCGCGGAGGATGCTGCCGTCGCACGCGAACGTGACGCTGCGCGTGTCGGTCCACGGCTCGCCGTGGATCATGAAGCCGCGCTCGGCCACGTACTCGAGGTGCCACGGCCGGCCGTCGGGGTAGGTCCACACCTGCGCGAAGGGATCGAGCGCGATGCCGCCGATGGTGCGGTGCTCGTCGAGGGTGTAGTGCGCGAGCGTGCCATCGGGGTGCAGCGCGATCTCGTAGCGCACCGCGATGCCGTCGATCACCAGCGGCTGGGGGCTGTACACGCTCTCGACCGTGCCGCGCTCGTGCCACGAGACGCGGGTGCCCGCGGCGATCGGCGTGCCGTCGAGCGCGAACGGGCGGTCGATCACGCACGCCCACAGCGTGCCGGTGGTGGGCCGCAGCGCGATGCTCTCGCCGCGTCGGCACACGATGTCACCGAACGCGTGGTCGCGTGCGAGCGTGCAGTGCTCGACGTGGCCGGCGTCGTCGAGCGCGACGAACTCGGCCGCGCACGGCAGCTCGACCCCGGCCTTGGTCGTGAGCGTGTGCGGCTTCGCCAGCGTGGTCTGCTCCGGTCGCCCGCCGGGGTGGAAGTGGGTGTAGTTGTCGCCCGCGAGCGCGAGCCCGAACACCGTGGTGGGCGCGGCGAGCGTGCACACGTCGAGCTCGCCGTCGGGCCGCAGCCACACCTCGCGATCGCCGGCGCAGGGGATCGCGCCGAACCGCCGCAGCTGTGCGGTCTTCGTCATCGTCGAGCCCTCGTCGCGCGGCCGCTGCGGCGCGGGAAACTGCGCGTCGACGCACGTGCCCACGCCGCGGCGCGCGATCGGATCGTCGGGGATCGCGGGCGCGGCGGCCCGGGGGTGCGCGGCGGACTCGGGCAGCTCGAGCCGCTCGGCCTCGGGGGTGCCGGCGGTGCACGCGGTGGCGATCGCGATCCACGGCAGCGGCGACGCGCGCATCGGCTCGACCAGTGTCGCACGGATGCACGCGGGCAAGCACGCGGCGCCCCGCGGACGCCACGCTGCGGCGACGCACGGCCGACGGCGTGCGCCGATGCGGCGCGCCGCGCCTTGCTGCAGGCGCAGTTCGTGCGGGAACCCCTGGCGCGCGCGCGTGGCTCCAACCACGCACTGTGACGGCGTTCGTCCGCATCGTGCCCGTGTTGCTGTTGCTGGCGTGCCGCACCGATCACCCGCGCACGCCCGCGGGGAGCGGTTCGGGCGACGGCCAGGGTTCGAGCGGCGGCGAGGCGTCGGGCTCCTCGGGCGGCGCCGACTCGGGCGGCGGCGAGTCGGGCAGCGCCGACGCGGGCTCGTCCGACTCGAGCGGTGGCTCCGGCGGCGGTCACTTCGATCTGCCCGCACCGCGCGAGATCAACGACGGCAACTTCGCGACCGCGTCGGTGTGCGCGAGCTGCCACGCGAATGCCGACGGCGCGAGCGCGATGCGCACGGCCGCCGGCGAGGCCGTCGGCGCCTACGATCTGTGGCAGGGCACGATGATGGCCAACGCCGCGCGCGACCCGGTGTGGTGGGCGGCGGTGCGGGCCGAGGTCGCGGCGACGCCGTCGGCCGCTGCGGCGATCGAGGCCAAGTGCACGCGGTGTCACGCGCCGATGGCCGCGATCCGCACGGATCTGTGGGACGACGTCGGCCTGTCGCTCGCGGCGCTCGCCGACGACGGTGATCGCGGCCAGCTCGGTCTCGACGGCGTGGCCTGTGCCGCATGCCACCAGATCGGCACCGGCGATCTCGGGACCGCGGCGAGCGAGTCGGGGCATCCCGAGATCACCACCAACGGCACGATCTACGGCCCGCACGCCGCACCGTTCGCCATGCCGATGATGCACTTCACCGGCTTCACGCCGGTCGAGGCACCGCACATGGACACCAGCGCCGTGTGCAGCAGCTGCCACACGCTCGACACCGACGCGCTCGACGAGGGCGGGGCACCGACGGGGGCCCACTACGCCGAACAGTCGACCTACCTCGAGTGGCGCAACTCGCAGTACACCACCGAGGGCGACGACGTCGCCGCCGCCGCGCGTTCGTGTCAGTCCTGCCACATGGCGTCGTACGACGCGGACGGCAACGCGATCGTCACCCGCATCGCGCGCAACCCCAACGGCGGCGACTTCGGCATGATCTCGGCGCGCAGCCCCTACCACCAGCATGCCTTCGTCGGTGGCAACGCGTGGGTCCCGGCGCTGCTGCGCGACTTCGCCGACGAGCTGCGCCCGCGCGGCACCGCAGCGGGCTTCGACGCCGCGATCGCGTGGGTGGTCGATCAGCTCGCCCACGGCACCGCGCGGGTGACCATCGACGGCGCCACGCGGCAGGGCGATGTGCTGCGGATCCCCGTGGTCGTGCGCAACGACGCCGGCCACAAGTTCCCCAGCGGCTACCCGGCCCGCCGCGCGTGGCTTCGCGTGGTCGTGCGCGACGCCGAAGACGCCGTGGTGTTCCGCTCGGGCGCGAGCGATGCACAGGGGCGGCTGCTCGACCAGGCCGGCGCGGTGCTGCCGTTCGAGCAGCTCGGCGGCGGCTTCGAGCCGCACCACCGGGTGATCGACGACGGCGACGCGGTGCAGATCTACGAGGTCATCATGGCCGACGGCGCCGGCGATCCGACCTTCCGCCTCCTGCGCGCCGACCACGACGCCAAGGACAACCGCCTGCTGCCGGCGGGCTGGCGCAGCGACGGCGAGGCGCTCGACCGCATCGCACCGGTGCTGGGAGTCGCCGACGACGACTTCGTGGGCGGTGCCGACACGGTGCGCTACGACGTCGCGGCGCCCGCCGCCCACGGACCCTACGCGGTCGAGGTCACGCTGATGTACCAGCCGCTGTCGGCCCGCCACCTGGCCGAGCTGCTGGCGCACGATGCCGAGGAGATCCGCGCGCTCGAGGGCATGCTCGCGGCGCTCGATCGCAGCGGCCTCGAGGTCGCGAGCGCGACGGCGACGCTGCCGTGAGCGGCACGCGGCCCGTCGCACGGGCGCCCACTCACGGCGGGTCGCAGGGGCTTCCGGGCGCGAACTGGGCCGCCACGAACTCGTCGTGGCACGGCTTGCCCTGGTCGCAGCAGGTGTAGGGCGGGTCGAGGGCCTCCTGGCAGGCGAACAGGTCCCAGAGGATCTCGGTGCACTCGGGCGGAGCGTCGTGCTCGTAGAACTCGCACGCGGCGCGGGTGTCGATGATGATGTCGACGACCGCGTCGTAGTCGACGGCGTCCATCTTGCGCACCTCGATGCCCTGCCAGATCGTGCAGGCGTCGTCCCAGGTCTCGTAGGGCGGGTCGTCGGCGGGCTGGCTGCGGTCGGTGCAGGCGGCGAGCAAGACGCCGGCGAGAACGAGGTGGGCAGGGGGCAGGGCACGGCAACGAGGCGAGTGACCGTCGCTCCGAGCGCGGAGGCAATCGCCGGCTTGCGCCGAGACGACTGCCTCCGTCGCCTCGCTGCTGCCGCCGACCTTCGATGCCCTTTCGTTCACGGTGTGCATTCGCCGTCGCCCTCGAAACACGCGGAGAAGTCGCTGTCGTCAAATGTCCAGCCGGCACACCCCTCGTTCTCGTAGACTTCGAGTGCGCACCCCCAGAGACGCTGCAGCGTCTCCATGCACTCTGGTCCCATTCTTTCATACAGCGTCGCCTCGGCAAGCGCGCATGCTTCAACGTCCTCAGGGCTCACTTCCATGTGTGCGCATTAGTTGCCTACCGCACAGGTCTCGCGTTTCGTCTCGATGAGGTCCAGCAACGTGACTTCGCTGCGCTGTTGCACATCATCCGGCCCGCATTGTGTCAATAGCAGCGCCGTGGTGCAGGGGACGAGGAGGCGGACGCCAAGGCGGCGCACGAACGGCCGGGGTCCGCGAACGGCGTCGGGACAGCGTGCGGCCACGAGTTCGCTCATGGGAGGCACTCGCTCGCGGGCGCCTCGGGTTTGTCGTTGGAGTAGACTTGGTCGAAGCATGCCTTGACCCCGAGGTCGTCCAGGCTCCACCCCGCACACCCCTTGGAGTCTTTGACTTCTATCGTGCACTCCCAGTATGCATACGCCAACGCTGGACAGGCCGGCCCCATCTTCTCGTACAGGACCACAGCTCCGAGCGCACAAGCTTCGTTCGCGTCAGCGTCAGCGTCGTACATTCCGCATTCGTCGGCGATCTCGCACACACGGCGTTGGAGCTCGACACGTTCCAAGAACGTGAAGCCGTCGTCAGTCACTTCCTCGGCATCTGCGCAAGATGAGCTGAGCGCCAACGCGAGCATCGAGGCCTGTCTGCCGTGGGAAGGCTTCTGCTCGGTGTGCCGACAACAATCCATACGAGCCAACGGTCGAGATTGCGCCCCGTGTCGTGTCTCCTCGAGCGTCTCTGTGGATGAGCAGGGATATGCTGGCTTCGCTTGAGCCCCAGACCGCCGTCGGCAGGATGAAGTCCGTGCTGAGCGAGTTGTAGCAGACAGAGGTCCGGTACCAGTCGACCCGCCTGTTGTCGCGCAGTGCGTCAATCTCTCCGGGATTTGGGCCGGACCAAAGGGCGAGGTCTTGGATGGCCGTTGAATTCGGCTGGTGGCCGCCCCCCTGAGTCGGATCCCGATGGTAGTCCACCGCCGTCGGTCCCAGCGTTTTCCGTGCGGCTCGACGATGTTGTCGAACCCGTGCCCACCGTTGCCGCAGACGGCCTTGACCTCGTCGAAGTACCCAGCGACGACGGACAGTTTGGTCGGGAAGCCGCGGCAGACCTTGCCGAGCGCGATCGGCATGCCGGCCGTCATCTCACCGGGCCACAGGTCGTAGACCTTCGGTGCCGCCCAGCCCGCGCCGCTGGAGTTCAGGTACGCGAAGCGACCGTCGCTGCCTGAGACGACGACGTCGAACTTGGCGTCGCCGCCCATCTTGCCGGTCGCGATGTTCTGCGTGGTCACGGTGGCGTTCGCGGTGGCCGGGCTCGCGAAGGTGCCGTTGCCGTCGTTCTTGCGCCGCGCGATCGTGGTGGTGGCGATGACGTCGAGGTCGAAGTCCGCGACCACCAGCACGCCGTCGTTGCGCAGCACGGCGATGTCGTTGCGAGTGTCGCCGTTGATTTCACCCACCGCGAGGTCCTGCACGATGCACTCGCGACGTGCGCGTCGCGTGCCACGGCGTTCGCGGTGGAGGGCGTCGTGATCTCGGTGACTCCGCAGCGGCGCGGCGCCCACGGAGTATCGCCCGCCGCCAATCGAGTTGACGGTCGGCACCCGCGACCGCACCGCTCAGGCCGCTCGCGTCAGGGTGGACTGCAGGGATCGCCCTCGTCGAACTGGGCCGCCACGAACTCGTCGTGGCACGGCTTGCCCTCGTCGCAGCAGGTGTAGGGCGGGTCGAGGGCCTCCTGGCAGGCGAGCAGGTCCCAGAGGATCTCGGTGCACTCGGGCGGAGCGTCGCGCTCGTAGAACTCGCACGCGGCGTCGGTCTCGATGATGATGTCGATGATCGCGTCGTAGTCGAAGAGAGCCATCTTGCGGACCTCGATGCCCTGCCAGACGGTGCAGGCGTCGTCCCAGTTCTCGTAGGGCGGGTCGTCGGCGGGCTGGCTGCGGTCGGCACAGGCGGCGAGCAGGGCCGCCGCGAGCGCGATGCCGCCAAGCCGAGCGAGCCAGCCGTAGGCTCGGGACGGCCGCTCGGGCGCGAGTGGGCATGGGGTTCGTGGTCTCATGAGCGGGCTCGAGTGGTTGCCGACCGCCGCGCGCGGCGCGATGGTGGCTCGTCAGGGCGGTGGCCGGGCTCCTCAGGTCGGGGCGCAGCCGCCTGGCACGCTTTCGAAGTCAGCCTCATCCGAACACGCTGCTTCTGCCGGATTGTTCGTGTTCCAGCCGGCGCACCCGTGCGCGTCATACACTTGCAACATGCATTCCCAGTAGGCGTAGTTCGTCGCTACACACTCGGGCCCTACCTCGTCGTACTGAACGGATGCCATCAGCGCACAGGCTTCGAGCTCGTGCGGCTTCGCCATGGACATTGCGCAGCCGTAGCCGACCTCGCATA
>JAIBBS010000334.1 GCA_019694555.1 Nannocystaceae bacterium | reverse complement strand
CGCGATGCAGCGCGCGGCGGTGACGCCCGCGGCGGCGCCGCGACCGGGCCGGGTGCTGCGCGCGGCGTGGCTGTTGGTCGCGACCGCGGCCGCGGTGGTGCTGGTGCCGGTGTTGGGGGCGCGGGTGCACGATCGCGCCGGCCCCGGCGATCGCGAGGCTGCCGCGGCGCTGGGCGAGCAGGCCCGGCTCACGCTGGAGGCACTGCCGGGCGAGCAGGATCAGGCGCGGGCGCGGAGCCTGGCGCAGACGTACAATGCGCGCATGCGCGGGGGCCAGCCATGACCACGCTGCGTCGCCTCGCTGCGGCGTGCGGGCTCGCGGCGATCGTCGGCCTCGGCGCGATGGCGTCGGGCTGCGATCCCGACGGCGACGACACGCTCGCGCGGCAGGGCGAGGTCCCCGACAAGCGCCTCGTCACCCATCGCGTGGTCCCGGGCGAGGCCACGGCGGCGGGGCTGGCGTACATCGAAGCGATCGCGGCGGCGCACGCCGACGCGGACGCGTACACCGACGCCGAGCACCGCGCGAGCGCGCTGCGACGGGGCCTCGCGGTGCCGGTGCCCGCGGGCATGGCCGAGGCCGAGGTGCTGCAGCTCGAGCTCGCGGCGCGTCTGGCCGAGACGCTCGCGACCCATCCCGACGGAGTTCCGGTCGCGATCGATCTGCTCGAGCCGATGCTCGCGCCCGAGCGCTCGCTGCCGCTGGATCGCGCCAGCGCCCGCGCCCTGGTCACGCTCGGTGACCTCGCGGTCGCGTCGGGCGACGATGCGCTCGCCGCGGGCAGCTACTTTCGCGCGATCCGAGTGATGTCTTCTCTGCGCCAGGAGCTCGAGCGATGACGGGACCGTCCCGACGATCGGCGAAGTCCGCGATCGCGTTGGCGGTCGTGGTGATGAGCCAGCTGGTGACCGGGCTCGCGTGCGGGCCCCAGGCCGGCGGCGGCACGGTCACGCCCGGTGGCGGCGGCGGTGGTGTCACCGCCGACCCCGACGGTCGCGACGAGACCCTCGACGCCGGCACGCTGCGCAAGCGGCTCGACGCGATGGTGATGCAGGAGCGCGAGCTGCAGCCGCACGCGGCGACCGATGCCGGCAAGTGCGAGGATCTGTGCGAGCTCGCGACCAGCATCTGCGGCGTGCAGGAGAAGCTGTGCGACCTCGCCGACGATCACCCCGACGACGACGCGTACCAGGACCTGTGCCGCGAGGCCCGCAACGAGTGCCGCGAGGCGCAAGAGTCCTGCGTGCGGTGCGTCGAGCGCCTGCAGCCCTCGACGCAGCCCGATCCCGCGCCCGAGTCTCGTTGAGGCGCCCCATCGCGTCGCTTCGTCGCGCGTGGGACGGGCGCGCTGTCCGGATCCGCGCGGGGGCGGCCCCGATGGCGCGCCGCCGCAGGCGCTGCGCACGGCGGCGGCGATGGAACCGTGTCCGGGCGTGACGCGGTGGTTTTTCTTGGCAGCCGCGACCGCTCCGGGTGACGATCGTCTTTCGTGGCGAGGACGGCACGGATGGACGACGCGCGTGCGAGGGCGTGGATCGTGCTCGGGAGCCTGGCGCTGGCCGGCTGCCCGGGGGACGTGGTCGAAGCGGTCGGCAGCGCGAGCTCGTCGGGCGCGGCCGCCACCGGGACCAGCGACGCCACCACCGGCCCGAGCGAGGGCAGCGGGAGCTCGTCGCACACCGGCGCGAGCGCGGACTCCGGCACCAGCGGCAGCGAGAGCGCGACCACCGAATCGCTCACGTCCGAGACCGGCAGCAGCACCGACGCGACCGGCAGCAGCACGACCGACGCGAGCACGGGCAGCGGCAGCAGCACGGGCAGCGGCAGCACGACCGACGCGAGCACGGGCAGCGGCAGCAGCACGGGCAGTGGCAGCACCACCGACGCGACCACGGGCAGCGGCACGACCGAGGCGACCACCGGCGGCAGCACGACCGACGCGACCACGGGCAGCGGCACGACCGATGCGACCACCGGCGGCGGCAGCACGACCGACGCGACCACCGGCGGTGGCAGCAGCTCCGCCAGCGGCACCGCGTCGGCCGGCACCACCGGCGGCGGCACGACCGACGCGAGCGCCGGCAGCAGCAGCGGCGGCGGTGCAGCGGTGTGCGGCAATGATCTCACCGAGCTCGGCGAGGCCTGCGACGGCACCGATCTCGCGGGCAACGACTGCGTCGCGCTGGGCTACGACGCAGGCACGCTGGCGTGCGCGGCCGATTGCAGCGCGTACGACACCAGCGGCTGCGTGAGTTGGTTGGTCTGCGCGGAGCAGGATCTCGGCAGCGCGACCGGCGTGGCGGTGGCCAGCGGCGACACCACGCTCGAGGACGCGGAGCTCGATCCGTCGTGCGCAGGCGCGGGCTCGCCGGCGCGCACGCTGCAGTGGACCGCACCCAGCGACGGCGTGTGGCACCTGGTGGCCCACGGCCTCGACTACACCGCGTCGCTGTCGCTGTGGTCCGACTGCGGCCCCGGCGACGAGCTCGCGTGTGCGATCGACGGGGGCAGCGGCGCCGAGATCGTGCGCGCGCTGCCGGTCGGCACCACCGTCGCGATCGTGATCGCCGGGCAGGGGGCCGAGGTCGGCAGCTGGTCGCTCGACATCACGGCGCAGGGCCCCGGCGACGGCGGCTGCTGCTGGGCCAGCGGTGGCCTGGGCTGCGTCGACCAGACCTGTCAGACGTCGGTGTGCCTGGTCGACCCGAGCTGCTGCGACACCGCGTGGAGCTCGGCGTGCGCCGATCTGGCGCTCGTGGGCTGCGACGCGTGCACGACCGCGGGGTTGTGTGGCAACGGCACCGCCGAGCTCGGCGAGGCCTGCGACGGGCTCGACTTCGGCGGCAGCACCTGCAACAGCTTCGGCTTCGACAGCGGCACGCTGGCGTGCGCCGCCGACTGCAGCGCGATCTCGACGGCGGCGTGCGTGCAGAGCTGTGGCAACGGCGTGGTCGACGGCGACGACACCTGCGACGGGCTCGACACCGGCGGGGTGACGTGCGTCGATCTGGGCTACGACACCGGCACGCTGGGCTGCACCGCGGACTGCACCGCGCTCGATCCCGCGGCGTGCGTGCAGAACTGCGGCGACGGCAACCTCGACGCCGACGAGGTCTGCGACGGCGCCGCGCTGGGCGGGGAGAGCTGCATCACCTTGGGCTTCGACGCGGGCACGCTGTCATGTCAGCTCGACTGCAACGCGTTCGACACCAGCGCGTGCGTGATGAACTGCGGCAACGGCAGCGTCGACGCGGGCGAGGCCTGCGACGGCACCGATCTGGGCGGCGAGAGCTGCGTCAGCCAGGGCTTCGACACCGGCACGCTGGCGTGCGCGGCGGACTGCAGCGCACTGGTGACCAGCGGCTGCGCCGACTACGGCGGCGACTGCTGCGATCCGCTGGGCCATGCCGGAGCAGGCTGCGACGACGCCGCGTGCACGCAGACGGTGTGCGACGACGACCCCAGCTGCTGCAGCGGCGACTGGACCGCGGCCTGTGCCGCGCTGGCCGACGCGCAGTGCAGCGTGTGCGGTGCCTTCTTCGACTTCTCGGGCGTGCTCACCGACCTCGACGAGGCCTCGCTGGTGGGCTGGACCGAGTGCTACGTCGACACCTACGCCAACGCCGGCACCGCGCTGACCGACATCTTGACGCAGTGCGACCAGGCCCACCTGCTGATGGGCTGTCGCGCCACCGGCACGACCACGCTGCTGGTCGCCGCCAACGCACCGCGGGCCGACGTCACCTTCGACACCGGCATCACCGACGTGCCCCACGACGCCAACGGCGTGGGCTGGTACTACTCGGACGTGTGGTCGTGGGGCTTCGCACCGCAGGGCGCACCGATCCACCGCGACAGCTGCGACATCATCGACAGCATCTACTCGCCGGGGACGCTGGGCGATCAGCGGCTGTGCTACCAGACCTTCTCGGGCACGATCTCGCAGGGCTGGCGCTGCGGCCTCGCGGACGAGCTCAACGGCAGCATCGACTACGAGCGGGTGTTCTACCAGCGGCCGTGAGCGCCGCCGTTGCCGGGCGTCCGTGTCCCGACAGCACCGCCGCGGGTTCCATCCGCGCGGCGCGGCGCGGCACTGGCCGCGCGCCGACTGGTTCTCACTCGTAGGTGATGCTGTAGATGTAGACCGCGCCGCCGGGCGCGGAGCCGTCCGCGTCGCTGGGTGCACCGACGACGAGGTCGGGGGTGCCGTCGCCGGTGACATCGCGGCCTGCAGCGAGTTGCCAGCCGAAATCGTCGCCCTCGACGCCGTACACCTGGGCCGCGTCACCGGTGCGCAGCGCCTCGGAGAGATCGGTGCTGCCGCCATCGGGCGCAGAGAGTGCGACGATCGCCGTGGTCGGGTGGCGGCTGCTCATCGCGAGATCGGGGATCCCGTCGGCGTTCAGGTCGCCGACGAACGCGATCGAGAAACCGAGCACGAACGGCTCTGGCCTGCCTGGATCGGGACGGTACCAATCCGGCTGGCCGCCGAAGATCTCCGCGAACGCGTCACTGCCTTCCCCAACATGGTCGAGGCCAGGAAACAGCCGCACCGCCGTGGAAGGACTGCCGAGCGAAGTGCCGGTTGCGAATCGGCGCTGGGATCGATCGCTGCTGGCGGCATACGCGATCGGGTACCCGGGCCAGTAGGGCCCGGTGAACATCGGCAGGCACGGCCCACCTTCACCGCATCCCGAGCCCGACGGTAGATCATCGGGCACCACGAACAGTCGGGTCCCGTCGACCGCGAGGTGGCCGATCTCGTCGTCGGGCAGTCGTGGCAATCCGAGTACCGAGCCCCCGCTCGCGGCGAGGGCCTTGCCCGCGATCCCGACGTTTGCGTCGTCGATGCTCCCGGGCATCGATCCGCGCGGGACGCCCTCCACGATGAACACGCGAAACAACCGTGATGCGATCAGATCATCGCGACCGTCACCGTCGATGTCCGCGAACGACAGCGTCCGGGGATAGTCGTCGTCCCTGGGTAGGCCGAGCTCGGCCTGGGTCGTGCTCTCGGAGATGAGCGCGATCTTGTCGCTGCCTTCGACGACCTCGACGAGGCTGTCGCCGGGATCGGAGTGCACGACGTACAGCCGGTTGAGATCCCACTGGCCGGTGCGTGCGGCCACC
>JAIBBS010000333.1 GCA_019694555.1 Nannocystaceae bacterium | reverse complement strand
CGCAGCGGCGATCCTCCAACAACCCGCCGCGCGGCGATCCTCCAACAACCCGCCGCGCGGCGATCCTCCAACCCCCGCAGCGCCCCACCCCCCCAGCGCCCCGCCGACGACACGCCCCGCGTCCCACGCAGCGGACGTTCGCCGCCGATCCTCACCCGCGAACGGTGCGCACGATCTTCTTCACCCCCCGGCGCGCGCGGGCGACCTGTTCCATCACGCGGCGTTGGATCCGCTCGGCGGGCATGAGCACGAGGCCGCGGAGCAGCTCGTCGGGGCGGGCGCGGAAGATGGTGCTGTGGGCCTTGCCGTCCCAGGCGGCGGGGGCTTCGCGCGTGTAGTAGTAGGCGGCGAAGGACTTGCGGGCGACGTCGTCGGGGCACTGCACGGCGGCGACGCCGTGGAAGCTGCGCTCGCTGGTCTCGAAGACGACGCAGCGGTTGAAGGCGGGCAAGAAGGCGTGGTGGCAGCGCTTGACGTCGCGGTCCCACAGCTCGACGTGGCCGCCCCAAGCGTCCTTCCACACCGGGTTGAGGTAGACCAGGATGTTGAGGCGGCGGTGGAGCTGGCGCTCCTCGATCAGGTTGAAATCGACGTGGACGTCGAGGCGGCCGTGGGAGCCCATGACGTGCATGCCGCCGCCGACGAGCTGCTCGTCGGCGAGCAGCTTGGGGATGCCGGTGATCTGCGAGAGCGCGTCGCGGAAGGACTGCGAGGCGATGGCCTCCTCGAGTCGCTTGACGGCCGGCGGGAACTTGCTCGAGTCGGTGACCTGGACCTTCTTCTTCTCGTTGACGAAGTCGAACGCGCGGCCCTTGTCGAGCGCGCCCTCGAAGCTCGGGTAGGCCGCGGCGACCTCGCGTGCGAAGTCGGGCTGCAGGAACTCGTCGATGACCATGAACGGGAACGGCTCGGCGGCACGGAACTCGCGCGTGAGCCGGGGGATGTCGAGCGGGCGCAGCACGTCGGGCGTCGTCATGGCGTGGGCGGATGCTAGCATCAGCGTGGCAGTGCCACACCGATGCCATACTCACGCGCGATGACGACGCAACCGGCGCTGCTGCGCCCTCGCGCTGCAATCGCGGCATGGGCGGGCGTACTCGCGCTGCTGGCCGGCGCCTGCACGCGGCCCGGGGGCACCGGCGCGACGACGCCGCGCGCAACGGATCCACCGCCCCGGGAGCAATCGGACGAGACGTCAGGTGTGACCGTGCCGACACCCGGCAGCGCGATCGTGCGGCCAGCGGCGTCGGCGGGCTGGACCGTGGAACCGCACGCGGACGGCGGCGTGCTCGTGCGTCACGACCACGCGGACGTGCTGCGCTCGCGCTACGTGTTCTTCGCCAGCGGCTGGCGCTGGGCCGATCCGGTGGTGCGCAGCGAACCCGAGCGCGACGGCATCGCCAGCGGATCGATCGACGTCGCGAGCCTGGGCGTGCATGCGCGCAGCCAGCTGGGCACGCCGTCGCCGGACGCGGTCGCGCTGTCGTGGGCGCTGCAGCTCGATCGCGCGCTCGACGACGTGCCCAACTCTGGCCTGGAGTTCGACGTGGCGCTGCGGCCATCGGCGTGGGGCGGACGCGAGCCCGCACTCACCATCGATCGCGACGGCAAGCGGCTGAGCATCGGTGCGGGCAAGCGTGGGCTGGTGCTCGAGCTCGAAGGCGACGCGGTCGGCTTCGTGCGCGAGCCCGGGGCGCCGCAGCCGGGCTGGGCCCGCGTGCGCGCGGTGCTGCTCGCCGGTCGCGTCGAGGCCGGCGCGCGCAAGGCCACGCTGCGATTGCGACTGCCCGAGGGCGGCACCGTGCGACCGTCGGTGGCCGCGCGGCTGCAGACCACGTCGCCGCAGGCGTGGCCGCAGGGCCTGATCGCGTGGGACGGCTGGCCGGTCGACGTCACGACGGTGGGTGGACTCGTCGGCGGCAGCAGCGAGCGCGCCGGCAGTCACGGTCGCGTGCGCGTGCGCGGTGACGGCTTCGAGTTCGAGGACGGCACGCCGGTGCGCTTCTGGGGCACCAACGTGGTCGCCTACGCGCTGTTCGACGGTGACGCACAGGACGTCGCCCGCCAGGCGCGACGCATCGCGGCGCTGGGCTACAACCTCGTGCGGCTGCACCACCACGACTCGGCGTGGGTCGAGCCCAACGTGTTCGAGCCGCAGTCGCGGCGGTTGCGACAGGCCAGCGTCGAGGCGCTCGACTGGTGGATCAAGTGCCTCGCCGACGCGGGGGTGTACGTGTGGCTCGATCTGCACGTCGGCCGCCGCTTCCGCGCCACCGACGGCATCGGCGGCTTCGCCGAGCTGCCCGACGGCGACGGCCGCGGCTTCTCCTACGTCGACGGTCGCATCGAGACGCTGATGAACGACTTCGCGTCGCAGTATCTGGTGCGGACCAACCGCCACACCGATCGCGCGATCATCGACGACCCCGCGGTGGCGTTCGTGCTCGTGACCAACGAGAACGACGTCACGCACCACTTCGGGCAGCTCATGATGCCCGGCGCGGGTCGACCGGTGCACGAGGCGTTGCTGCGCGAGCGCCTGGCGAAGATCACCAAGGCCGCCGGCCTGCCGCTCGAGCGCGCGCTGCAGACCTGGGCGCCGGGTCCCGCCAAGCTCGCGCTGACCGAGCTCGAGCACGCCTGGGGCACGCGTCAGGTCGCGGCGCTGCACAAGCTCGGCGTGCGCGTGCCGATCGCGACCACCAGCGTGTGGGGCGACGAGTCGCTCTACTCGGTGCCGTCGCTGCAGGCCGGCGACGTGATCGACGCGCACGCGTACGGTGCCGAGTCGGCGCTGTCGAGCAATCCCCACCACGAGCCCAGCTTCCTCGCGATGGCGGCGATGGGGCACGTGCTGGGTCGCCCGCACACGCTCAGCGAGTGGAACGTGCCGCTGCCGGCGCGGGACCGCCACGTCGCGCCGATGTGGGTCGCCGCGATCGCGGCGCTGCAGGGCTGGGATGCGCCGGTGTTCTACGCGCACGTGCAGGAGGCACTGCGCGAGCCGGTGTCGATGTCGAGCTTCTCGGGCTGGGTCGATCCCGCCGCGGTCGCGCTCGCGCCGGCCGCCGCGATCCTGTACCGCCGTGGCGACGTTGCGCTCGCACGCGAGACCATCGTGCTGGCGCCGGGTGCCGACGAGGTCTACGGTGCCGCGCGCAACCCCGGCACCGCAGCCGCGCTGCGCACCGGCTTCGAGCGCTCGCGCGTGGTCGTGGCCTTGCCCGACGCACCGCAGCTGAAGTGGGACCGCGTCGCCAGCATGCCGCGCGACGCCACCGTGGTCGCGGATCTCGATCGCGATCTGTTGCCGCGCGAGGGCACCGCGGTGGTCTCGGACACCGGTGAGATCCGTCGCGACTACGCCGAGGGCACGCTGGTGATCGACACGCCGCGCTCGCAGGTGGCCTCGGGTTGGATCGGCGGCGCCACGATCGCGTTGCGCGACGGCTGGGTCGCGCTCGAGCTGCCCAGCGCCACGTTTGCGCTGACCTCGCTCGACGGCGCGCCGCTCGGCGAGAGCGCGCGCATCCTGGTGACCGCGGTGGGCCAGGCGCAGACCGGCGACGCGGGCCGCGTGCCGCTGCGCTCCGAGCCCGTGCGCGGCCGCTTCGCGATCCGCTCGAGCCGCGATCTCGTCGCGATCCCCCTGCCCGCGCGCGCGGCGTCCGCGAACACCGACCTGTCGACCCGCGTGCCGCTGCGGCCTCGCCGCGAGGGTGCGCTGCAGGTCTTCTCGCTGCAGGCGCCGATCGAGACCCACTGGTACCTGCTCGTGCCCGAGCAAGCCGCGCGCTGACGCGTGCGGGCCGACCACGCGCCAACCAGCAGCGCGGGCGTATCCGCGCGGCCAACGAAATACTGGTCCCAACCCGGCGCGGAACGTCGTCTTGCACGATCGGGCGCGTTTGACACGTGCCGCGGTTGTGGGCCATATAGTGGGTCGTGCGCGCACACGGCCCGGGGCCGTTGGCCCGCGGGACGCGGCCGTGCTCGGGTTGCGTCCACGAGCCGGCGACGAGGGAACACCGGTGAGCAACGAGCCACGCGCCGCGTTCGCAGGGCAGATCGCCGAGGTCCCGGTGGTCGAGCTGCTGCACACGATCCTGCAGGGTCGGCACAGCGGCATCGCTCGCTTTGAAACCCCGGTGGGCGCAGCCACGCTTTGGTTTCGTGACGGCGACCTCGTCGACGCCGACATGGGCCGCCACCACATGGAGGCCGCGGTCACGCGGTTGCTCGCACTCGACAGCGGCACCTTCGAGGTCGAGTTCAAGCCCATCTCGCGGCGTCAGGTGATCAAGGCCTCGACCGCCGAGCTCATCGCGTCGGCGTCGGGTCGCGCCGCGACGCCGCAGGCGGTCCCCAACGACGACACCGACGTGAGCCGTCGCCGCTCGCGTCGACAGCCCGTGAGCTGGCACCCCACCGCTGGCGGCAAGGGCCGACGCCTCGAGGGCGACGTCAGCGGTCCGGTGCCGGTGGTCTCGCCGCCCTCGGGCGCGCAGGCCGTCGTCACGCCGGCGTCCGCAACGGTCTCGGGTGCGCAGCCGGTCGTCACGCCCACCGCGGCAACGGTCTCGGGTGCGCAGCCGGTCGTGACACCGTCGGCCGCGGGCGCACAGCCGCTGATGAGCACCGCCGCGGCCGCGGCGGTCGCCAGCGCACCCGTCGCGGCGCCGACGATCACCGCGCCCACGAGCGCGAACCCACAGCACACGCAGGTGGCCGCGCCCGTCGAGCCGATCCGCGATGCGCCCAGCGCCGCGGTGCCCGTGTTCGTGGCGCCCTCGGCGAGCCGACCGATCGGCACGCCGATCGCCGCGCCGCTGCCCGGCGCGACCGTGCCCGCACCACCGCGGACGTCGCCGGCCACCGTGCCTGCGCCGCCACGCGCAGCGCCGACCTCGGCAGCGACCGTGCCCGCGCCGCCGCGCCCCTCCGTCGCGCCCGCGTCGGCTGCGACCGCGGCGGCGACCAGCCCCGCGGCGGATCTCGACTCGGCGCTCACCGTCGTCGCGCCCGCACCGTCGAGCCCCAGCCCCGCGACGAGCCCGCGCGGCACGCTGCTGCAGCCGGTCGTCGCACCGCCGCCCGTGGCAGCGCACGGCGAGACCGTCGCGACGGCGATGCCGTCGCCGGTGGTCTCAC
>JAIBBS010000118.1 GCA_019694555.1 Nannocystaceae bacterium | reverse complement strand
GCGGTGCTCGGCGCGGGCGCGGCCGGGCTCGCGGGCGCGCCCGCGACCTCGGCCTTGGCGGGCGCGGGCTCGGGCGTGACCGCCTTGCCGGCGTTCGGATCGGGGCGCGGCGTGGCCTTGGTCTCGGGCGCGACGCTGCCGGGGCGCACGTCGCTGGCGACCTCGGCGGGCGTGGCCTCGGTGGGATCGCTGGGGAACAGCTGCGCGCGGAAGACCCACGCACCGACGGCGACGAGCGCGGCCGCGGCGATCAGGATCGGTGTCCACGGGATCGGCCGCGGCGCGGGGGCGAAGGCGGCGGCATCGAAACCGCCGTCGCCCAGGTCGTCGGTCGAGCCGTCGCCGAACTCGTCGTCGTCGCCCAGGAAGTCGCGCTCGAGATCGCTGCTGGGCGCGGGCCCACGCGCGCGCGCCTCGAACGAGCCCGACACGCTGGCGCCGCCGCGACCCAGCGGGCGCACCACGCCGCCGGCGTCGTCGGTCTCGTCGAAGGCCTCGTCGTCGTGCAGCGCGGGTGCGGCCGGCACCGCACGCGAAGGTGCCGGCGCCGGCGTGTGTGCCGGCACGCTCGCGACCGGCTGCGGTGCGGGGCTCGCGGGCACGATCGGTCCATCGGCGGCGCGCTGCGCCTCGACCTCGATGGCCTGACGGATCGCGGCGGCGCTGGCCTTGATCCGTTCCATGCGCAGCGCGACCTCCTGCAGGCTGGCCGCGTGCGCGTCGGTGTCTTGCTGCGCGACGACGGTGGTGCTGCTCGCGGGCGCTGCCGCAGCGGCGGCATTCGCCACCACCGTCGCACCGCTCGGTGCCGGCGTCGCGGGCTGCGAGGCATCGGCCAGCCACGGCGGAGGTGCCCACGCGCGCGGCGGCGCAGCGGCAGCATCATTGGTGGTGGGGCGCGGCTCGTGCAGCGAACCATCGACCTGCGTGCGTGCGGCGGGGGCCGCTTCGGGTGTCGGCGCTGCGACGACGGGCGGCGGTGCTGCGATCACCGGTGCGGCCTCGGCCGCGCGCGGCGACGCGGTCGTGCGCGTCACCGGCCCGACCATCGTCGACGATCGCGGCGCCGCGGGTGCGGCCGCGACCGGTGCGGCCATCGTCGGTGCCGGCGTCGGCACCGGTGCGGCGACCGGCGCTGCCGCGACGGCAGGTGCCGACGATGCGGCTGCGCCGGCGGTGGGCGCCGTCGTCTGTCCCGACCACGCCGGCTTCTGGCTCGGGTCGAGCCATTCACCGCAGAATCGGCACTTCACGGCCGCGTCTTGAATCGGTTCCGCGCAGAAGGGACAGGGTTTCACGACGTCGTCGACCTTAGCACACGTACTGTCGTACCGATGCGTGTGGGGGGCAATCGCCGTGGCCCTGGCCGGCCCTCGTGACCGTCGCAGTGGACCCAATGCGAGCGCGCGTCGGATCCGGGCGAGCGCGCCGCGGCGCAGGGGAAAGCGGCTGTCGTACCGCGGCCTTGGCCGCAGTCGCCGGCGCCTGCGGCAAGCCCCGTGCAAGGCTTCGGCGCGAGCGTGGCGGCGGGGCGCGGCCGGCCCGCGCGCAGGGATCGATGCGGGGCCACGCCGCCGCGCTGCCGGCCGGCGCGCGGCCCGTGGCCATCGTGCTAATCGTTCGCTCGCCATGACCGCCGCGCACGCCGGGCCGGCCCACGGAGCGCTCGCCGAGCGCCTGGTGACGACACGCGACGACGCGGTGCTGCGGCGCTTCGACTGGGTCGACGCGCCCACGCCGATCGAGCGCGCGGCGTGGCTCGATGGCGATCGTTCGCAGGTGTGGATCAAGCGCGACGATCGCACCAGCACGCGCTACGGCGGCGGCAAGGTCCGCAAGCTGCAGTGGGTGCTGGCCAACGCGCCCTTCGATGGCGATGCACCGGTGCTGTCGGTTGGCGGCACCGGCAGTCACCACCTGCTGGCGCTGGCGTTGTTCCTGCAGCCGCTGGGGCGCGAGCTGCATGCGCTGGTGTTCGAGCAGCCGTGGACCGAGCACGTGCGTCGCAACTACGCCGTGCTGGTCTCGCTGGGCACGCGGCTGTGGCCGGTGCGCACGCGCGCGGCGCTGCCGTGGGCGTGGTTGCGCTACCACCTGCTGCGCCCGCCGCCGCGCACCGGCGTGTCGATGCCCGCGGGCGCGAGCACCGACCTGGGCTGCTTCGGCTTCGTCGAGGCCGCGCTCGAGCTGCGCGCGCAGATCGACGCCGGCGTGATGCCGCGACCCGACGTCGTCTACGTCACCGCGGGCTCCGCCGGCACCTGTGCCGGGCTCGCGCTGGGCTTCGCGCTGGCCCAGCTGCCGGTGCAGCTGCAGATGGTGTCGTCGGTCGAGCGCTGGGCCTTCAACCGACCGCTGCTGCACCGCAAGCTCGCGCAGGCCCACACGGCGCTGCGTCGCTGGGGACTGCCGCAGGCGCAGCACGGCGACGCGCGGCAGTGGTTGGCCGAAGCCGGCGTCGGCCTGTCGATCGATCACGACGAGGTCGGCGGTGGCTACGGCGTGCCCACCGAGGCCGCCAGCGCAGCGCTGTCGCTGGCGCGCGAGCACGGGTTGTCGCTCGAGACCACGTACACCGCCAAGTGCATGGCCTCGCTGCGCCGCCGCGAGCACGCGTGGCAGGGCGCGCCGCGGACGGTGCTGTGGTGGAACACGCACGGCGCCAACGACCTCTCGTCGTGGCTGGCGCCCGACTGGCGCAGCCGCAGTCCCATCGACGTGCCGCCGTGATCCGGCGTGCCGGCGTCGGCTCAGCCGCTGCCGAGCACGCGTGCGACCACGGTGCGGGTGAGCTCGCTGTCGAGCTCGTCCTTGTGCTGCTTCATCAGCAGGCCCATCAGCTTGCCGCTGGCCTTGGCGCCCTGATCGGCGAGGTTCTGCTCGGCGACGATGCGCCGGACCAGCGCCTCGGTCGCGGCCTCGTCGAGCTTGCTGGGCAGGAACTGCTCGCAGAAGCGCAGCTCGAAGTTCACCTCGACCAGCGCCTGCTGGCCGCGCTCACCGGCCTTCTCGAACTCGGGGATCGATTTGCGCAGCTGCTTGGTGTAGGCCGCGAGCACCGCGAGCCACAGCTCGTCGTTCTCGACCGCGCCCGAGCCCGACTTGAGCTCGGTGAGCACCTTGTTCTTGAGCATCCCGATCACGTTGAGCGTGGGCTCGTCGCGATCGCGGCGGGCTTGCTTGAGGCGCGCGTCGATCTCGTCCTTGATGGCCATGGCGCGCAAGCGTAGTCCGCCGGCGGCGGCGTTGGGAAGCGCGGCCTGCAGCCGCTGCCGCGCCCGCGCGAAGGCCTCGCTGCGGCGCTGCGCGTGCAGCTGCGGCGCAACCGCGGGCCCGCCGGCGAGGCTGCGCAGCATCGCTCGGTTGCCGCGCAGCGCCGCCGCGTCGCCGCGGGCGAGCGCATCGAGCAGGGCCTGCAGCGCGTGCGGCAGGGCCTCGGGCGCGACGACCTCGTCGACCGCACCACAGCCCTGCGCGCGCTCGACCGACAGCCGAGCGCCCGCGAGCACGAGCGTGCGCGTGCCGGCATCGCCGAAGACGCTGCGCAGCAGCGCCAGGCCCTCGGCGCGGTAGACCACGCCCAGGCGCGCGGCCGGGATCTCGAACCACGCGCCACGCCGCGCGAGGCGGAAGTCGCACGCGCACGCCAGCTCGACACCGGCGCCGATGGCATGACCGCCGAGCGCAGCGACGAAGGTGGCATCGGCGGCGCGCATGGCCGCGACCGCTTCGCCGAGCACCTCGTCGGGCAGTCGCGCCGCGTCGGCGTCGGATTGCAGCGCGCGCAGATCGAAGCCGGAGCAGAAGACCTCTTCGCCGGCGCCGCGCAGCACCACCCGCTCACCACGCAGCGTCGGCGCACGCGCGGCGATCCACGCCAGCGCCTGCGGTCCGATCGGGTTGCGGCGCGCCGCGTCGCACAGCTCCCACGCCAACGTGCCCGTGGCCAGGGTGTGCTCGCGCAGGCCCGGGGCGACCTCGGTCACGGCGCGCCGGCGGCGGTCGTGTTCGTCGCGGGCGCGCCCTGGGCCGGCTCGCGGTGACCCGCAGGCGGCGCGGTCCCGACCGGCGCGGTGCCGTCGCTGCGGCGCAGCTCGAAGCGCGGACCCACGGGCCCGACGTCGAGCTGTCCGGCATCGGCGGCCTTGCGCAGATCCTCGAGCGTGCGCGCGGCGGGCGAGTCGGGGTTCTGCATGATCTTGCGCCGCAGCGCATACGCGCGCGCGCGGCGTTCCTCGGCGCTGAGCGACTTCGGATCGGCGTCGATGAGCCGCTGTTCCTCGGCGGTCAGCGGCGGCTCCTTGCCCTGCGCCGCGGGCTCGGCCGCCGGCGCGGCCGCGGCCGCTGCGGGGGCCGCCTTGGCGCCCGCGGTCGGATCGGCGCGCTCGGCCTCGCGGCACGTGCACGCCACCATCCACAACACCACCGATCCCAACACGCGCGCGTTCGCCATGTCCGCGAGCGAGTCTACCAGCTTCACGCCGTCACGGCGCCGGCGCGGCGACGCGGGACCAGCGGCCAGGCCAGCACGGTCGGGATGCCGACCGCGAGCACCGCCACCGCCAGCTGCAGCACGGGATGGAAGTACGCCAGCGTGACGCGGATCTGGCTCGCCGAACGCATCGCGTCGACGCCCTGGAAGAACGCCGCGATTGCAGCCAGGAACGCGACGCCCGCGAGCACCATCGTCGGCAGCCGCGCCGGCGCCGCGACCACGCGGATCGCCGCCAGGCCCGCGACTGCGATCGCCCAGGCGACCGCGAGCCCACCGAACCACGTCGCCTGCTGGGCCGTGGCGGGGAACACCAGCACCATCGCGAGCAGGTGCAACCCGATCCAACCGGCGTACTCCACCGCCAGCCCGCGCAGCCCCAGCTGCATGCGGCCGGTCGGCGCGTCGCCGGTGGGCACGCGCGCCATGAGCAACACCTGCAGCGGCATGATCATCGCCGCCATCGTCGCCCACGCCGCCACGATCGAGCGTCCGCTGCTGGCGGCGACCATCGTCACCGCCGTCAGCGTCAGCGCACCGAGCATCGCCTCCACCGGACGCAGCGACGCGACGAAGCGCCCGGGGATCCGACGCTCGGCGGCGCGCAGCGCCAGCACGCCGACCACCACGGTCGCCAGCGCGCCCACGGCGAAGCGCGGTGCGAGGGCGAAGCGGGTCGGGATCGAGGCGCCCAGCAACGCATCGCGCACCAGGTGGACCATGCCGCCGCTCTGCAGCACGGTCAGCGCGGCGGCCTCGTCGTTGCCGACCGGCGCGAAGCCCAGCGGCAGGCCGACCAGGCCCCAGGTGCCCAGCACCGCGAACAGCGACATGCCGACCGCGCCCGGGCCCCGCCGCCGACCGGCGTGCAGCGCGACGGTGAGCGAGGCCATCGCCGCGGCGAAGCCGTTGGCCAGCAGCAGTCCGACGAACGCGAGGAAGCTGGTCGTGGCGCCGGCGATCGCCGCGCCGACGCACGCCAGGCCCAGCAGCGGCGCGGCGATGAGCGCGATCGGTGCGAGCGCGCCCGCGACCAGCCCCAGCGCGATCTCGCGGCTGTCGAGCGCGGAGCCCGACAGCGGCTGCAGCGTGTTCTCGTGCACCTCGGTGGCGGCCGCGATGCCGACCAGCACCGGCCCGACCACGGTCAGCAGCAGGCCGAGCAAGCCGCACGCGAACGCGGCCACCAGTGCGATGGCCTGCTGCAGCGACAGTGGCGAGCGATAGCGCGTGACCGTGGGGATGAAGCCGTCGTCGGCCAGGCGCTGCAGCAGCGCCACCGCCTTGGGGTCGTTCCAGTCGAACGTGCGCCGGTTCAGCTGCTGCTGCGGACCCATGCGGTCCCGCTGGGCGCGCAGCCGCGCGACCGTGTCCGCGTGGGCCGCGTGGCGCGCGGGATCCCACGACGCGATCGCGGCCCCGGCGATGTCGACGGCGCTGCGGGTGCGCTCGCGCAAGATCGTGGTGCGGTCGTCTTCGTCGGGGTTCTCGCGCAGCGACGGTGCGGCCGCGAACGCCTGGTAGGCCGCGGTCATCCGCGCGTGCTCGGTGTCCGTGAACGTGAACTCGCGGAACTCGAAGAACGCGCGCTCGTGCAACGGACGCTCGACCCGCAGCGCCTCCCGGGCCTCGCGCGCGACCGGGCTGTCGTCCAAGGCGATCCACGACGCCAGCGCGGTCGCGACGAGCGTGAACACCAGCGACAGCACGCCGACCCGGCGCAGTCGCCGTCCTCGCAGGCTGCGGTGCACGAACGGGAGCAGGGCGGAACGGACGCGGGCGAGTCGGGACATGGTGCTCCTGTCGATGCGTGGCGGAAGCCGCGGCGTGGTTGCGTCAGTTGACGCGATCGTCCGAGAGACGATCGTAGACATCCTCGAGGCGGCTGCGAAGCCGATTGCACGTGACCACCTTGACCCCGGCGGCGACCAGGTCGGACAGCAGTTCCGCCATGGCGGCCTCGGCCGCGCGCGCGGGGTCGGTCGGGCTCGCCGCGCTGGCGTGGTCCCCGACGCGCGAGGCCTGGATCTGGACCGACAGCGTCGGCAGGCCGTCGAGCTCGCCCTCGGCCTCGAGCAGCGCGCGGTGCCGCGCGATCACGGCGCGGGCGGCCTCGACGCCGCTGAGCACGCGCAGCTGGAACACCAGCCGCCCGACCTCGTAGCGCTCGATGATCTCGCCGACCGGACCCGCGACGACGATGGTGCCCTGCTGCAGGATCGCGACGCGATCACACAGGTCGTCGAGCTCCCGCAGGATGTGCGACGAGACCACCACGGTGGCACCGCGGCTGCGGACACCGTCGAGGATGCGGCGCAACTCCGAGCGTCCGCGCGGGTCGAGGCCGTCGGCGGGCTCGTCGAGGATGAGCAGATCGGGCCGGTGCAGCAGACAGCGCGCGATCAACAGGCGCTGCCGCATGCCCTTGGACAGCTCGCCGGCCGGCGTGTCGGCCTTGGGCTCGAGCGCAAAGGTCGCGAGCGTCTCCTCGATGGCGTCGCGCAGGGTCGCGGGGTCCATGCGGAAGCACTCACCGAAGAAGCGCAGGTACTCGCGCGGCGTCAGGTCCTTGTAGAGGGGATTGCCGTCGCCGAGAAAGCCGATGCGGCGGCGCAACGCCTGCTGCCCCTCGGGACCGTCGGGCGTGACGCCATCGAACGCGACGGTGCCGCGGCTGGGCTCGAGCACCGTCGCCATCATGCGCAGCGCAGTGGTCTTGCCCGCGCCGTTGGGTCCGATGAGTCCGAGGATCGAGCCCGAGGGGATCTCGAGGTCGAGGTCGCGGACTGCCCACGCGACGCCGTCGTAGCTCTTGCCCAACCCGGACAGCCGCACGTGCATCCACCACGACGGTAGCCGAGCGACGTCGCTTGTCCAACGCGTCGGCGCGGCCGGCGTCCCACGGCCTTCGTGGGCCGCACGTCGTGCCGGTGCCTACGTGTCGGCCCGCCGCGCGCGCCTGGGCCGCGGCACGAATTCTCCACGTCGAGGTTGGCCCCATCGACGGGCTCGCACTACCTTGAAAGGGTGGGCAACCCTCGGCGCGACGCGACACCGCGACAGGTCTCCTTCGTTGGGTCGACGCCGGCGCTGTGGGCGGTCGCGGCCGCGCTGACGCTGGGCGCGTGCGCGTCGGCGCGTCCGCGTGCCTTCGGCGACGTGACCGTGCGCGAGGGCTCGGATCATCCCCGCGGCGGCGGCGAGAGCCAGCTCAGCCGCTCGCGTCGCGGCGTGGCGGTGATCGAGACCGACGTCGGTCGCGGCATGGGCTTCGTGATCGACCCGTCGGGCTATCTCATCACCAACCGCCACGTGATCGAGGACGCCGATCACATCGTCTCGGTGTCGTTCCCCGATCTCGAACCGTCGCGCAGCTACGAGGGCATCTCGGTGGTCTACACCGATCCCGAGCAGGACCTGGCGCTGCTGCGCATCCAGACCGACGACGAGCTGCCGTACGTGCCGCTGGCGACGCGCAAGATCGTGCCGGTCGGTCGCTACCTGCACGAGACCGACGACGTGCTGACCTTTCGCCGCGGTGACGACGGCGGCGAGTGGCTCTCGCTCGATCGCGGCAAGGTCGATCGCCTCGCGGTCTACAACCCCGTCGCGGGCAAGGGTGCGTTCGTGGGCGTGAGCGCGCCGATCCAACGCGGCCAGAGCGGCGGCCCGGTGCTCGACGACGCCGGTCGTGCGGTCGCGGTGGTCACGTGGATCTGGCGCGACAAGGAGGGCGGCTACGCGATCCCCATCGCGGAGGCCAACCGCATGCTCACCGAGCGGCCGCCGCTCGAGGACCGCGCCGAGCAGGTCTCGCGCGCCGAGGCGCGCTCGCGCAGCTTCCTCAAGGCGCTGGGTCGCGGTGACGTCGACGGCGCCCGCCGTCTGACCTCGCCCAGCTTCGCGCGCAAGATCCGGGGCGAGGTCGTCTCCACCATCATGGGCGCGGTCGAGCACGACGGCCTGCCGGTGATGCAGGGCTTCGTCGCCGCGCTCGAGTCGATCGTGCAGAGCGATCACCTCAGCACCGAGGACGCCTACGGCCGCCTGCGCGAGATGGTCTCGCGCACCGGCACCGAGACCTTCCGCGACGAGCTCGGCGTGGGCGAGAACCTCGCGCCGAGCCAGGTCGTGACGTTCTTCTTCGAGTTCGGCCAGGCCTACTTCGCCGCGCGCTCGTTCGGCAAGGAGGAGCCCGACGCCGCGCTGGCCGCGGCGATGCGCCGGCTCAACACCATCGACGCCGCGCGGACCTTCGCGCTCGCCGACGCGATGGAGACGCTCGGTGGCACCGCGGTCGAGATCGACAAGGTCGAGATCGTGCCCGCGGCCTACGCCCCGCGCGCGATCGTGACGCTGCGCGGCACCAAGCCCGGCGACGACGGTGGCGACGCGGAGTCGATCTCGGTGCACCTGCGCATGGAGTGGGGCGACTGGTACGTCGCGTCGGTCGGGCGCGCGGCGCTGACCGAGGGCCAGGGCTGAGAGCCCGGCAGCGAAACGCGGACGGGCTCTCGTCGCGCAGCGACCGGCAGGTGAGGGAGCCTGTGAACCGGCGTGGCCGGGCTCTGGTCGCGGAGCGTCGTCTCCGTGGACCGAGCAGCGCGCATCGGCCCGGCACCGCCGCGATCACTCGAGCCGCGGCGATTCCTCGGTGGCCTCGTCCTCGACGCGCTCGCGGCGATCGGGGACCTCGGCGTCGAGCTTGCGCACGCGCACGACCGTGCCCAGCTCGTCGCGGTGCTCGAACGACATCGCCCAGCCCGGCAGCGGATCGGGCGTGGTCATGGCGTAGACCAGCGCGGCATCGCGGGCCGAGAGGTTCACGCAGCCGTGCGAGGTGCGGCGGCCGAAGCGGTTGTGCCAGAAGGTGCCGTGCAGGCCGTAGCGCTTGTAGAAGAACTGCGCCCACGGCACCGACTCGACCGAGTAGGCCTCGTCGTCACCCGGCTGCGAGTCCATCGTCGAGGTCGCCATCTTGGTCTTGATGCGGTAGACGCCCTGCGGCGTGGGGTGCTTGTGGTTGCCGCTGGCGATCATGGTGACGAACAGCGGTGCGTCGCCGAGCATGACCGCGAGCGTCTGCTGCTCGAGCTCGACGTCGATCCACAGCTCCTCGTCGCCGACCCCGGCCGGCCGCAGCGCCGGGAACCAGCGGCGGATCTCCGAGGCATCGACGTAGCCGCCGCCGCGGCCGTCCGCGCCGGCGGGCACGGTGATCCAATCGATGCCGCGTCGCCGCACCAGCTCGTCGTCGACGAAGATCTCGGCCTGCAACGGCACGCGCCCGACCACCGCGGCCTCGGCGTTGCGATCGCTGCGGATCGAGGCGTGTGGCCACACGATGCTCCACGCCAGCCGCGTGTCGCCCGGCAGCGGCGTCGCGACGGCGTCGTGGCCCGCGAACGCGCTGGGCTCGAGCCGCCGCACGTCGGCCTCGCGCACGACCCGTTGGCTGCCGTCGACCAGGATCGTGCCCTTGGGCGAGGGCCGCCGGTACTCGAACGCGTAGTCGTGATCGGGCACGAGCACATCGACCGGCTCCGCGCCCGCGATCATGGCGCCGCGCGAGCGCCACCGCGGCGCGTGCGGGTGCTCGCCGTTGGCGTCCTTGCGCTTCACGCGGGCGTAGTAGTAGGGCGTCAGCTGGCCACGGGCCAGTCGCGGCAGCTCGATCGGCTTGCGCTCGTGACGGACGGTGTGCTCGAGGCACACGAACGCCGAGATGCCGATGCGACCCCAGGCCCCGCGCGCGCACTCGGCATCGCCGCCGACGTGCTCGAACACCGCGAAGCTCTCGCCGTGCGGGAGCTTGCCGCGGAACTTCGCGCCCAGCCGCGGCTCGGCGTAGATCATCATCGCCCGCGTCGCGCGGCGCAGCTCGAGCGGCGCCTCGGGTGGCTGGCCGCGCGCGAGCAGGGCGCGCTCGAGCGCGGTGCCGGTGCCGCGCGCATCGAGCACCGCACCGGTCTTGCGCGGCTGCGTCGGCGCAGCAGCAGCGGGCGCGGCCGCAGCGTGATCACCGGGCGCCGCCGCGCCGTGATCAGCCGCGGCCGCGGCCGGCGCGGCCGCACCGGGCGCGGGCGTTGCCGCCTGCGCTGCGGGGGATTCGGCAGCAGCGGCGGCACCGGCGTGCTCGGCCGCCGGTTCCGCCGCGCGATCGCATCCGAGCCACAGTGCGATCCCACAGGTCGCGAGCTGCAGCGATCGAGTCGCGGGACGCCGGGCAGGGCCGATCACGTGTGCGATACTGCGATGCAGGCGATGCAACTGCAAACTTCCTGGCGCGGCACCGACCGCTACATCGTTTCGGAGGAGCTCGGGACCGCGGTCGACGTCGCGGTGCACCTGGGGCGCCCGCTGCTGGTCAAGGGCGAGCCCGGCACCGGCAAGACCCTGCTCGCGGTCAACCTCGCCGCCGGTCGCAACCTGCCGCTCGAGCGCTGGCAGATCAAGTCCACGACCAAGGCGGTCGAGGGCCTGTACACCTACGACACCGTTCGGCGTCTGCACGACAGTCGCTTCGGCACCGGCGAGGTCGCCGACATCGCGCGCTACATCGAGCTGGGACCGCTGGGCCGCGCGTTCGAGCGCGGCGAGCCCTGCGTGGTGCTGATCGACGAGGTCGACAAGGCCGACCTCGAGTTCCCCAACGACTTGTTGCACGAGCTCGACACCATGAGCTTCACGATCCCCGAGACCGGCCGCACCGTCACCGCGGCGGTGCGACCGATCGTGATCATCACGAGCAACAACGAGAAGGAGCTGCCCGACGCGTTCCTGCGGCGCTGCGTCTTTCATTTCATCGAGTTCCCGGATCGGGAGCTGATGACGCGCATCGTGCGGGTCCATCATCCCGACATCGACGATGCGCTGCTGGCCGGCGCGCTGGAGGCGTTCTACCGCCTGCGCGCGGTCGAGGGCCTGCGCAAGCCGCCCTCGACCAGCGAGCTCATCGACTGGCTCTCGGCGCTGCGGCTCGCCGGCATCGCGCCGGCCAAGCTGCTCGGCGCAGGGCTGCCGTTCCTGGGCACGTTGCTGAAGAAGGAGACCGACTTCGACGCCGCGACCCGGGCGGCGGCGCGCAACCGGGGGCGCTGATGTTCATCGACTTCTTCTACGCGCTGCGGCAACGGGGCGTGCCGGTCACGACCCACAACTGGCTCGCGCTGGTGCGCGCGCTGGCCGACGGCCTGCACCAGCAATCGCTCGAGGGCTTCTACCGCGTCGCGCGGTGCCTGTGCTGCGCCACCGAGGTGCACTACGACGGCTTCGATCAGGCCTTCGCGCAGGTGTTCCGCGGCGTCGAGGTCGATGGCGCCGCGGTGCTGGCCCAGCTCGACGAGTACCTGCGCGATCCCAAGCGGCTGGCCTACCTCGATCCGGCCCTGCGCGCGGCGCTGCAATCGCTCGACCTCGAGCAGCTGCGGCGATTGTTCGAAGAGCGCCTGGCCGAACAACGCAAGCGCCACGAGGGCGGCAACCGCTGGATCGGCACCGGCGGCACCTCGCCCTTCGGTCAGGGCGGCGTGCATCCCTCGGGCGTGCGCATGGGTGGCGGCGGTGGTGGCCGCAGCGCGCTCGCGGTCGCGGACGCGCGGCGCTTCCGTGCCTATCGCAACGACCTCGTGCTCGACACGCGGCAGATCGCGGCGGCGCTGCGACGCATCCGCAAGATGGCGCGCAAGGGCGAGGAGCTGGAGCTCGATCTGCCGCACACGGTCGACGCGACCGCGCGCAACTGCGGCGACCTGGAGCTGGCCTGGCGACCGCCGCGCAAGAACGACGTGCGCGTGCTGCTGTTGATGGACGTCGGCGGCAGCATGGACCCGTTCGCGCAGCTGGTGAGCCAGCTGTTCTCGGCCGCGAGCCAGGGCGGGGGCTTCCGCGAGCTGCGCTCGTACTACTTCCACAACTGCGTCTACGGCCGGCTCTACGAGGACGCGCTGTTCAATCGCGGCCTGTCCACCACCGAGCTGCTGCGCGATCTGGATCCGAGCTGGCGCCTGATCCTCGTGGGCGATGCGTACATGCATCCAGGCGAGCTGATGATGTCCTCGTCGGATTGGTGGCAGGGCGGCGGCGGTCCGGTCGGCATCACGTGGTTGGCGCGGCTGGCCGATCGCTTTCCCCACGCGGCCTGGCTCAACCCCGAGAAGCCCGACATCTGGGACGCGCCGACGATCGCGGAGGTGCGCCGCGTGTTCGCGATGTTCCCGCTGTCGCTCGACGGGCTCGCCGAGATGGTCGCGCACCTGCGGCGCCCGCCCTCGCCGGCGCGCGCGAGCCTGGTGCATCGCATCGCCCAGGGCGAGGATCTGCCGTACCCACGTCGCAGCGAGTACTGACGCGGTTTTCAGGCGCGGGCCGGACGTGCTAAAGAGCGGCCATGCGCACGCCGTCGCTGCTTCCGTTCCTGTCCGCCCTGGCCGTCTCGCTCGCCGTGCCCGCGTGTGGCGGCGGCGGTGACAAGAAGGACGGCAAGGACGCGAAGGACGGCAAGGACGCCAAGGGCAAGGCCGACGCCAAGGGCGATGCCAAGGGCAAGGCCGACGCCAAGGACGACGGCAAGGACGACGGCAAGGCCGCGGGCGACGAGGGCGGCCTGGCGGTGAACGAAGGCGACGCCGCGGTCGCAGGTCCGGTCCCGCCCGAGACCTCCGCGGTGTTCTTCGGCATCGAGGGCGCGCTGTATCCCTTGGCCTGCTTCGACAAGGACAAGAAGAAGCTCGAGTCCGGCGACGCGTGCCTGGCGATGGTCGCCGAGGGCGCGGACGTGCGCGTGGCGTCGAAGTTCTCGTCGTTCAACAAGAAGGCCGGCGCGCGTGCGGAGCCGCAGTGCCTCGGCGGCACCGGCAAGAAGCTCGCGATCGCCGTCGAGGGCATCACCGAGGGCGCGGACTTCGTGTACGGCACCTGGCCGCCGTCGGCGATCAAGATCGTCACCCGCGCAGCGGACGAGAGCACCTCGCCCGGCGGTGCGCGACTGGGCGACGACGACAAGGCCAAGCTCACCGCCGCGATCAAGGCCGAGGGCGGCGACGGCGAGGTCAACCTCAACCAGGTCGCGCAGCTGGACCTCGATGGCGACAAGAAGCCCGAGAGCATCATCGCGGCCTACATCCCCGATCCTGCGAGCGACGAGAACTACCGCTGGAGCGGCCTGTTCGTGGCGCCCGGCGGCGATCTGAGCAAGCTGGCGCTGGTCGAGAAGGTCAAGAACAAGCCCGACGTGCTCGAGGCCCGCGGCATGCTCGACCTCGACGGCGACAAGTCGGCGGAGCTGTGGCTGCGTCGTCAGTCGCAAGACGGCAGCGCCGGCGACCTCGTGTTCACCAGCAGCGGCGGCAAGTGGTCCGCGCTGGGCAAGTGGACCTGCGGCGTCGAGTGACGCCGCGGGTCGCTCAGCTGCGCGCCTTGGGCACCAGGCCCAGGCGCCGTGCGCCCTGCGGCGGCTGCTTCGCCGCGATCAGCGAGCGCAGCACCTCGGCCATCGCCTGATCGCTGCACGCGTCCTGCGACCAGGACAGCAGGCGCACGCGATCCCAGCCGGGCAGGAACGCCCACCGGATGCCGTTGTGCGCGCTCCACAGCGCCCCGTCGACGCCTGGCACCGGCTCCGACGCGAACGCGTCGTTCTTGGTGATGCGCGCGAGCCGGCGGTCGTGCGACTGCACCGCTTCCTTGGGCGTGGCACCGGCGGTGAACGACGCGCGGAACCACTGCGGATCGACGCCGGTGCGATGGAAGTAGTAGCCGCAGCTGTTGTAGAAGGACTCGCCCAGGTACAGCTCGAGGCCGCAGGCGCGCTGCACCTGCTCGGCGTCGAAGCCGAACTCGGCCTCGCAGCACTGCGGGTCGGGCAGCTTGGGCGCGTACAGCCGGCACACGCCGTTGCTCTCGTCGGGCTTGCCGGTGCCGAGCCCGGTCGGCGGCGGTGTGTCGCTGCCGACGTGGGGGCGCGCGCGCTCCTCGGCGCGCTCGACCACTTCGGCGGCGTAGAGGTCCTCGCCGTCGCGCACGACGCGGGGATCGTTTTCGTCGATCACGTTGGCCTTGGGTTTGGCCGCGGTCGCGTTGGGATCGATCGGTGTGGGGCAGCCGCCGAGCAGCGCGAGCGAGGCCAGCGCGAGCATCGCGGACGAAGGGCCACGGAGGCGGTGGGAGCGAGACATCGGCGCCTCGAGGTCTACCGTTTCCGACGCGCGGCGGCCAGCAGCAAGGGAAGCGCGGCGAGCAGCACGGTGCGATCGGGCGCCGCCGGGCCCAGCGCGCAGCCGTGGGACGGCTCGGGCTCGGGCGGCGGATCGACGCCGACCTCGACCTCGAACGACAGCGTCGACTCGTTGCCGGCCTCGTCGGCGATCGCGACGTGGAAGCGCCAGTGCCCCACCGGCAGCGCCGAGACGTGGAAGCCCGGCGCGACCGTGAGGTTGGGTTCCGCGGGGCGCGCGTCGCCGTCGAGCCACGCCCACATCGCGTAGTTCTGCGGGTGGAGATCGTCGTCGAGCTCCAGCTCCACCTCGAAGTCGCCCGGCACCTGGAAGTAGGCCCCGTCGTGGGGCTCGACCAGTTCGATCGACGGCGCGGTCTCGTCGACGTAGGGCGGACCGAACAGCTCCACCAGCGCCTGCACCGAGTCCTGCCGATCGGGTGCACCGCACAGCGCGGTGTTGAGCTCGGGACACGACTGCCCGCCGGGCGTCAGGTCGACGTCGGCGACGATGCCATGGCACGCGTCGTCGAACGCGGTCGGAGTGTTGTCGCCCTCGGGGTACATGATCTCGCTCTCGAGATCGACGTGGTCGAGGCCCCAGGTGTGCGCGGCCTCGTGCAGCGACGTGGTCGCGCCGGCCACGACCCAGTCGACCAGCTCGCCGTCGAGGTGGACGAAGCCGATCTCGTCGGGGTACGCGTCGTAGCAGTCGCCCGACGGCGCGCTGCCGAGCGCACCAAAGTCCTCCTCGGTGCCGCCGTACACCAGCATGGTGTAGTGGCCCGAGCGCGGGCGCACGGCGGTGATGCGCACGCCGAACATGTCCGCGTGGCGTCGCATCGCCTGCAGGATCGAGACCCGCGTCTGCAGCGATCCCGAGAACGCCGGGATCGGCGACGCGTCGTTGTACCAGTGACAGTTCTTGATGCTGTTGCTGGGGTTGCAGTGACCGAGGTCGACGCCGTCGAAGTTGACGAACAGCGTGGTCGGCGTGCCGGGCTCGCGCGCGGTCGCGGGCAGGCGACCGTCGACCAGCGCGTCGCCGTGGCCGAAGTGCTCGCGCGGCGCGGGCGGCAACGGGACGTCGAGGCGATGACGACCGCCCGGCGCCAGCGCGAGCGCCAGCGCCACGGTGATCATCGCCGACGCCTCCGCGAGGCCAGCCACGGCAGCAGCCCCAGCAGCACCGCGATCGCGCCCTGCGGCCGCGTCGCCGCCACCGTGCACGCGCCCTGCGGCGCGTCACCCAGCACGGTGTCGTCGTCCTCGGGCAGCTCGCTGCCCTGCGCCAAGATGGTGAAGCGCACCGAGTCGCTGCCCTTGTTGCCGGCCTCGTCGGTGATCACGACCTCGAGGTCGTAGTCACCCGGCGGCGGGTTCTCGAGCAGCAGATCGAGATCGATGTCGTCGTTCTCGTAGCCGGCCGCGGCGATCTCGATGTGGTAGAACTGCGGGTCGAGGTCGTCGGTGATCTCGCCCAGCAGTGGGATCGTCGCCGGCAGCACGAACACCTCGTCGGGCAGCGGCGAGACGATCTCGAGCTCGGGTGCCGTGGTGTCGGGCACCGGCGGCCCGAACAGCCACCGCAGCTCCTGCCAGCTGTTCTGGAACCCGGCCTCGCAGAAGCGGGTGTGGACCTGGTTGCACGAGCCCGCGGTGGGCTGCAGGTCGGTGTTGGCGACGATGCGCTGGCACTCGTCGGTGAAGCTCTGGTGCAGGCCCGCGCTCTTGAACGGGTTCATCACGTCGAACTCCGCGTCGACGTGCTCGAGGCCCCAGGTGTGCGCGGCCTCCTGCAGGATCACCGTGGAGCCGGTGTTCGAGGTGTCGAACGCCGCGGTGAAGCTGGTGTCGTTGGCGTGGACGTCCTCGCAGTCGATGTACGGCGCGATGCCTGCGAACTCCTGCGGCCCGAGGTCACCGTAGAGCACCATCGTGTAGGGCACGTCGTCGGGCGGCCGGTCCACGACCACGCGCACGCCGAAGTCGGCCACGGCCTTGCGCGTGGCCTGCAGGATCGAGATGCGCTGGGTCTCGTTGCCCGGGAACGGGCCGACGTAGCCGTCGAAGATGCTCGCGAGCGTCGAGCAGTTGTAGTGGGCCTCGTTGCCGCAGCCGCCCAACAGCACCGCGCCGTCGAAGTTGACGTAGAGGATCTCGGGCTTGCCGCCCGCGCGCGCCGAGTCGCCGTACTCGCGCGGTGCCACCGGCAGCGGTGGGGTCCACGGCGCGTCGGCGCCGAAGGCGAGCCAGAGGAACAGCGGGGACACCATGCGCGGCGGTTCAGCGTAGCAGCGCCGCGCCGCGCCGACGAGGGCGCCGCAGCGCGCCCAGCAGCAGCAGCGCCCACGGCGTCATCGCCCACGCGGACCCGGTGCTCGTGCACGCGCAACCCTCGTCGCTGCCGCGGCCACCGCCGTCCTGACCGACGCCACCGGTGGCCTCGGTGGTGCCGCCGTCGTCGTCGCCGCCGCCCGCGTCGGTGCCGTCGCCGCTGCTGCCGTCGCCGCTGCCGGCCTCACCGCCGCCCGAGCTGTCGCCGACCGGCGGTGCGTCCGAGCCGACCACGGTGATCGCGATCATGTCGCTCGCGGGGTTGTCCGACTCGTCGGTGACGTCGACGACGATGGTGTACTCGCCGTCGGGCAACCCGTTGATCGGGAACTTCAGCTCCGAGGGGCTGACGAACGCGCCGTCGTTGGCCAGCGGCGCGGGCAGGCTGGGACCATCGATGGTCACCGTCGCCTTGATCACCGCCGGCAGCTGGTCGTCTTGCAGGCCCAGCTCGAGGTCGAACTTGTTGCCCTCGACGGTCGCGCCGTCGCCGGGCGCGAGGATCTCGACGATGGGCGCGCTGGTGTCGGGCTGCGAGGGCCCGAAGATGAGTAGCAGCTCGGCGTGGCTGTTCTGGTGGCTGTAGTTGCCGCAGGCCTGGACGTGGTGATCGCAAAAGCCCTGCCCGGGGTTGAGATCGACGTCGTCGACGACCTGGAAGCAGTCGTCGACGAAGGTCTTGTTGCTGCCCTCGGTGGTCGGGTACAGCAGGTCGGTCTTGTCGTCGACGTGATCGAGGCCCCAGGTGTGGGCCAGCTCCTGCAGCATGATCTCGGCGATGGCGTCGGCCGAGGTGCTGACCTCGAGCGTGAACGAGGTCTCGCCGCCGTAGTTGTCCCAGCAGTCGCCCGCGGGCGCGATGCCGGCGAAGTCGGGGTTGCTGCCCTGCCAGTTGCCGACCATCTCCATGTCGTAGTCGCCCGATCCCGGGCGCTGATCGGTCACGGTGATGCCGAAGTCGGCGACGCGCTTGCGCACGGTCTGGATCACCGCGGCGCGGTTGGCCGCGTCACCGCCGTAGGGCTCGACCGTGCCGGGGAAGATCGTCGTGCAGTTGTCGTGCGGGTCGTCGTTGCCGCAGGCGTTGAGCGAGCCGCCGTCGAAGTTGACGTAGAGGATCTTCGAGCCCAGTCGCGCGGGCCGCTGGTCGGACGTGATCGCGGGCTGGCCGGCGGGGCGCGGGCTGGTCGCGATGCGCCGCAGCGGTCGCGCCGCGTCGGCGGGCGTGGGCTGGACCCGCAGGCTGTCGGCGGGCACCGGCGCGTCGTCGGTGGTGGTGGTGGACAGCGCGAGCAGGGAGGCGAGCAGGGCGAGCACGGACATCGGTACGGGTCTCTGGGAGCGGGGAAGGGCGGAGGTCTCTTCAGGCGCGACCGCGGCGGCGACGCAGCGGCGTGAGCAGCAGCAGCAGCAACCACGACGGAGTCGGCGACGCGACGTTGCCGTGGGCGCAGGCGCAGCCGCTCGCGTCGCTGGTGGGGCTGTGGCCGGGGCCGCTGCTGTCGGCTTCGCCGGCGGTGCCCTCGGCCGCGCCGCCGTCGTCGCTGCTGCCGCCCGCGGCCGTCGCGGCGCCGCTGCTGCCGGAATCGCCCGCAGCGCCGCTGCTGCCGGAGTCGCCCGCGGGGGTGCCGACGCTGACGGTGATGCTGTCGCCCGCGGCGTTGTCCGACTCGTCGAGCCCGTCGACCGCGATGGTGTACGTGCCCTCGGGCAGATCCGACAGCGGGAAGCTGATCTCGTCGGGACCGGGGTACGCCGCGGTCACGACCACGGGCTCGGCCAGCGCGTCGCTGGTGAGCGTGACGGTGAGATCGACCACCACCGGCGACTGGTCGTCGGCGATCGCGATCACGAGCGGGAAGTCGGCGGGCAGCGTCGCGCCGTCTTGGGGCGAGACGATCGACACCGTCGGCGCGACGGTGTCGGGTTGCGACGGACCGAACACCAGCAGCAGCTCGGCGTGGCTGTTCTGCCAGCCGCTGTCGCAGAACTGCGTGTGGATGCCGTTGCACAGCCCGCCGGACTCCGTGAGCATCGTGTCGGACACGATCTTCGCGCACGCATCGACGAAGGTCTTGTTGACGCCCGAGGTCGTCGGGTAGAGCAGATCGGTGCCGTCGTTGACGTGCTCGAGGCCCCAGGTGTGCGCGGCCTCCTGCAGCACGATCTCGGCGATGCCGTCGGCGGTGCCGGAGGCCTCGAGCGTGAACGAGACCTCGCCGCCGCTGCCGTCCCCGCAGTCGATGTTCGGCGCGACGCCGGCGAAGGCGGGGTTCTCGCCCTGCCAGTCGCCGACCATGCCCATGTCGTAGTCGCCGGCCTCGGGCCGCAGGTTGGTCACGGTGATGCCGAAGTCGGCCACGCGCTCGCGGATGATCTGCACGATCGCCGCGCGCTTGGCCGCGTCGCCCGAGTACGGCAGCACCATGCCCTGGAAGATGGTCGAGCAGTTGTCGTGCGGATCGTTGTTGCCGCAAAACTGCATCATCGCGCCGTCGAAGTTGACGAACAGGACCTTGTCGCCCAGCGCCTGCGGCACCGCGGTGCGGTCGCGGCCCGCCGCGGGCATCGCGGGATCGATCGCGATCGCGTGCGCGGCCCCATCGATCGGCTCGGGCGCGTCGGCCTCGACCGCCGCGCCGGGCAGACCCACGCGTGGCGACGCGACCAGCACCCAGGGCAGCACCGCGGTCAGCAGGTCCATCGGTCTTCGCTCCGCCCCGCCCGGCCGCAGGGTGGGGCTCACTTTATCGGGTCGACAAAGCCACGAAAAGCGAGCCTGGGCAGCTTCGTGGGGCGTCCGGGGCGTGGCCACGCCGTGAGCTTCGCCACGGCGCAGCGGGCCCGGTCAACCGGCCGGGACCGTGGCGCAGCCGAACTGGATCGAGATCTGTGCGCCCTGGAAGCCCTGGATCGTGTCGCAGGTCTGCGGGCACAAGATGATCGACGTCGGGTTGTCGACGTCGTCGTAGTACCAGCCGTCGCTGACGCCACCGCAGTCCGCGGGCGACTCGACGTAGCCGATGTCGAGGGAGCCCACGCCGTCGAAGAACTCGACGTTGACCTTCATGGGATCGAAGCTCTCGCCGTCGGGCGGCGGCGGGATCGAGAACTCGCACGCGAGCGTCGAGCCCTGGATCACCTGCTCGGCGACCGCGTCGAAGATCGGCTGGAACTCCTGATCGCAGAGGTTGCCGAACACGCCGCCGGTGGCCATGGTCAGCTGCATGTAGACCGCGCCCGCGGCCGCGGAGGTGATGCAGCAGCTGGTCTGGTTGAGGCAACCCGCGACCGGGCCCTCGGGCGCGGCGATGGCGTGGAGCTTGTACGGCACGTAGGTCGGATCGAGCGCCGCCCACATGGTCTGGAAGTCGTTGGCCGACAGATCCGAGTTGTCGTCGGTGACGATGATGATGTGCTTGCTCGCGGTCGCCCGCATGGCGCCGGCCCAGTCGGGATGGTGCTGGATCAGCTTCTCGAGCGCGTTGTTGCTGTCGACGCCGTCGATGATGTGCTGGTAGCCCGGCGGGTTGTTGTCGTCGGTGGGGCAGCCGCCCATGGCACCCAGCGGCGGGTCGAGGCACACGCCGGTGTCGCCGTCGATCTGCGAGATGAGCACCACGTGCGCATCGATGTTGGCGAGGAAGATCTGCGAAGAGAACGCATTCATCTTCGCCTGCACCTGCATGGCCTCGAAGTCCATGCTGCCGGAGTTGTCGATGACGACCAGGATGTCCGCGGGCTGCAGCCCGACGCTCGACATCATGTCGATCGACTCGCACGCCCCCGAACCGGTGCTGTCGCCGGTGCCGGGTCCGCCCACGTCGAGCTTGCCCAGCGTGTCGTTGCTGCCGGTCGCGTCGCTGCCGCTGCCGTCCGAGCTGCCCGCGGAGGCCGACAGCGACGAGGCCGTCGTCAGCGTGACGCCCGAGCTCGCCGTGGTCTGCTCGTCGCGGTCACCACCGCACCCCAGGGCGAGCCCCGCGGCGACTGTCGAAATCAAGGTCAAGCGCATGGTCGAGGTCCCCCGCCCGGGCATGATGCCGAGCGCGCGCCCCTTGGACAACGCAACCGCGCGGACACCCGGACCGTGCCGCGTGAGGCGCGTCAAGACGACCAGCCCCCAGCGGTGCCCCGACGCGGCGCGGCCCCGCGCGTCGTAGGACGGGCGGGGCCGCTTCAGGAAAGGAAAGCCGGGCAGTCACCATCACACCCGCAGGCGTGGGTGACCGCGTCGGTTCAGTGCAGCCAGCGCTCGGGCTCCTCGCCCTCGCCTTCGCCTTCGCCTGCATCGGGCTCGGCCGAGGCCTCGGCCGCGGCAGCGCTGCGATCGCGCTCTCGCAGCAGCGCCGCGAGCACCAGGCCCAACCCCGCGGCCCACAGCACGACCATGAACGCGATCCAGTACGGCGACGCGTCCATGCCGACCAGCAGCGGGTGCGCCGACGACTGCGTGAACGCGACGTACTCGACCTCGAGGTTGTAGACCCCCGCGGTGAACGCCAGCTGCAGCAGCACCACCGCCGCGCCCAGGATGAGCACGCGATGGCGACCGTCGCGACGGCGCGACGCCAACAGCAGCGTCGCGACCGCGGTCTCGGCGACCAGCAAGCCCTGGGCGATCGTCGCCCACATGATCTCAGACTTCTCGTTGCCCAGACCGCTGCGCTCGAGCACCATCGAGTAGGCGGTCGCCAGCGCCGCGGCGGTCAGCACCACGAACAGCTGGAAGCGGCCGAACGCGCGGCGCACCTCGACGTGGCTCGCCACCGCGGCGGCGCGAGCCGGACGCACGAGGCTCGAGACCAGCAGCCAACCCAGCACCGGCATGAGGAAGCCGGTCGCGACGAAGGTGACGAGGTTGACCTGGTCGTAGGTCTGCACGTGGATCTGCTGACACAGATCCAGCAGCGTCAGCGCGCTGCAGCCCACGCTGGCCAGACCCAGCGCTGCGCCCTCGATCGGGCGGAACAGCGGCGCCCACGGCTGCTCCACGCGGCGGCGCCACGAGGTCAGGCACAGCACGCCGAGCATGAACTGGGTCGCGAGCGCGTAGCCCAGCATCGGGGTGACCAGCTCGCCGGGCACCTGCATCATCCGCGCGTAGGGCAGACCCGACGCGGCGACCGTGGTCGCGATGGTCGCGGGCAGAGGCCCGAGCAGCAGGCCGGTCGCGGCCATGTCGCCCACGAGCATGGTCGCGCCGATGATGCCGGGCACCAGCACGCCGAAGCCGAGCAGGCCGCCGACGACCAGTGCGTTGACCCGCTGGCCCAGCGCGTCGCCCAGGCCGATCGCGGTCAGGTAGGTCGCCGCCGCGAACGCCAGCACCGTGCCGACGATGCCGGCGGTGGTGACGACGCCGGCGGTGGCCGCGAGCATCGCGGCCGCCACCAGCACCAGGCCCAGTCCGGTGACCAGCGCATACACGTTGGGACCGATGGTCATCGCCATCGCGAGGTCGCCGGCCGACAGACCGGTCATGCGCAGCACCGGCAGCGTGCCGGCCTCGCGCTCGCGGGCGGTGGTGGTCGCGGTCACGGTGGGACCGACCACGACCAGCAGCAGCGCGCCGAGGATCATGAGCAGGCTGCCGAACAGGCGCACGCGGGTCCCGTCGGTGACGGGCGAGCGGTAGCGCTCGGAGATCTTGCTGATCGCGATGTGCTCGCTGCCGTCGAGCAGCCAGCCGCCGTACCAGATGCCGGCGCCCGCGTCGGTCACCGCCGCAGCGAGCTCCTCGACGTGGTGGCGCGCCATGTCGCCCAGGTCGTCGCCGACCTGCTCGATGCCCGCGCGCCGCACCAGGCCCATCAGGCTGCTGGTGGTCTCGTCGGCCCACTCGTCTTGCGCCGCACCGACCGCGAGCCAGGTCGCGATCGCGAGGCGCTCGCTGTAGTCCTCGGGCACGTCGCGCTGCGGCAGCAGATCCGCCACGAGCTCGAGCCGGCTGCTGCTCGGACGGGCTTCGTCGAGTTCGCCGGCATCGCGGCGGCGCAGCGCGTCGACGCGGCGCTGGGTCTCCGCCAGCGTCGCACGCTCGACCGCGATCTGATCGAGCACCATGCGGCGCTGATCGTTGCGCGGCTGCGCCACGCCGTTGCGGGTGAGATCGCAGCCACCGACCCAGCCGATGCCGTCGAAGTCGATCGCGCGGCAGTCACCGGGCAGCTCGGGCATCGCGACGTCGAGCGCCCACAGCAGCCGCTCGCGGCGACCCTCGACCGAGGTCACCGGCGCGGGCCGCAGATCGACCGCGGCGGAGGCCAGCGCCTGGCGCAGCGCGACGGTGTCGCCCTGCAGCGCGCCGGTGCGGGGGTTGAGCTTGGCTTCGACCACCAACGCGGTCGCGTCGTCGAGGCGGCCGTTGGCCTGCACGATGCGACGCGAGAGCTCGTCGAGCACCGCGAGCCGGAGCTTGCGCTCGTGCTCGAACTTCGCGTCGACGCGGGCCTGCTCGCGATCCTCGTAGGAGCACGCGGCAGCGCCGGGCGCCCCGCACACCGCCCACGGGCTCTCGATGCCCAGCGAGACCCGCAGGTTGTGGGCCTCGCGGCTGTCGATCCCGGTCAGCGCCGAGACCCCCAGCCACGTCAGGCCACACAGCACCAGCAGAGTGACGACCGCAGAGACCAGCTTGGCCCGGAGTTCGCGGCGCAGGAACGGTCGCAGACGGAGATACAGGGGTTGGCGCATGGTCGCTCCTTCGCTGCCGTCTCGGGCGCGCTCATCGGCCGTGGATCGGCCGATGGCGAGGGACATCGAGCATCCCTCATTGTTCCACAGAACGACGCGAGTCGCTCTCCGATTCGGGCTCGGGGTGCAACGCACGAGCCGCGGGGATGGATTTCATCGACGGCGCGAGCGCGGGACGGTCTGGGGGCCCGGGCCCGGCGGCGGCCCGATGGGGCTGGCTCCACGGACGGGGCGCGCGGCGGGGATCGGAGCGCGCCGGCGGGGGCGCGCCCAGCGGGGTCGCCCGCGCCTCGGCGCTCGACTAGGATGGGCGGCCACATGACCGAAACGGCAGATGCGGGCGCGATCGAGCTGCCCGCGGTGTTGGCGGCGAGGGCCGGCGAACCTTGGATCGAGACGCTGCGGGCGTGGTGCACCGACCCGCGCTACGCCGACGACCGACCGCTGCTGCGCGAGCGCCTCGAGGCACTCGCTCGCGGTGACGCCGCCGAGGTCCTGGCCGATCTCCAAGACGCGTTCTCGGAGGCCCTGCCGATCGGCACCGGGGGCCGACGCGGCGCGGTGGGTCCCGGACCGGGCCGCATGAACACGACGCTGGTGCGGGAGACCGCGAGTGCCGTCTGCGCCCTGGTCGCCTCCGAAGGTGCGCCGATGCGGGTGGTCGTGGCCTACGACACGCGCACGCACAGCCGCGCGTTCGCCCACGCGGTCGCCCAGCAGCTCGCGGCGTGCGAGCTCGACGTGGTGTTGCTCGACGCGCCGAGGCCCACGCCGCAGCTGTCGTTCTGGGTGCGCCGCGGCGGCTGTGGTGCGGGCGTGGTCATCTCCGCCAGCCACAACCCGCCGGGCGACAACGGCATCAAGATCTATGGATCCGACGGCGCGCAGGTGCTCGGGGCCCGGGACCGCGCGCTGATGGCTGCGATCCGGTCGGCCATGACGGCACCGCTGCCGCGCATGAGCCCGCAGCAGTCGCATCGCATCGAGATCGCGGGCGAGCCCGATGCGATCGCGGCGTACGACCGGCCCTACCACGACAGCGTGTGGGCCCAAGGCGTCGGCCACGATGCGCAGGCGTCGGCGGCGCTGTCGGTGGTCTACACGCCGCTGCACGGCGTCGGCCACACCGCGGTGCTTCCGCTGCTGCGGCGCGCCGGCGTGCGCGTCGAGGTGGTGCAGGCGCAGCTGCCCGACGGCGGTGTGTTCGCGACCGTGCCCAGCGCCAATCCCGAGGTGCCCGAGTCGCTCGACCTCGCGTTCGCACAGGCCGAGCGCACCGGTGCCGACCTCGTGCTCGCGACCGACCCCGACGCCGACCGGCTCGGCGCGGGCGCGCGCAACGACGAGGGCGCGATCGAGTTCATCGACGGCAATCGCCTCGGTGCGATCATGCTCGACCATGTGCTGCGCCACGCCACCGTGCCCGCGGGCGGGTGGGTGCTCAGCACGCTGGTGACCACGCCGCTGGTCGCGACCATGGCGCGGGCCGCCGGCGTCGAGGCGATCGACGATCTGTTGGTCGGCTTCAAGCACCACGCCGGCATGCTCGACGAGTTCCCCGAGCGGCCGCTGGTGTTCGCGTGCGAGGAGTCCCACGGCTACATGCGCGGCAACGACGTGCACGACAAGGACGGTGCGGTCGCGGCGTTGCTGCTGGCGCAGGCGGCCGCGTGGGCCAAGGCCCGCGGACGCAACCTGCACGGACAACTGCGCGAGATCTTCTGCCGCCACGGCTACCACCGCGAGCGCACCGCGAACCTCTATGCGTACGGCGCCAGCGGTCGCGACGCGATCGCGGGGCTGTGCGCGCGCTGGCGCGCCGAGCCGCCGACGGCGTTCGGTGGCCTGTCGGTCGCGCGCGTGGAGGATCGACTGGCGCCGCGGCACACCGGCAGCCGGACCCGCGATCTGCCGGGCAACGTGCTGGTGTTCGAGCTGCAGAGCGAGGGCGCGCTGGCGTGCCGCCTGGTCGTGCGGCCCAGCGGCACCGAGCCCAAGGCCAAGGTCTACGCGCTCGGGCGTGGGCCCGGCGCGGCCGATGCCGCGGCGCTGTCGCGCGTGGCTGCGGAGGTCGACGCGATGGTCGAGCGCGTGATCGAGGACGCGCGCGCGCGCGCCGACGCGGTGATGCGAGGGCAGGGCTGACGCGATGCGCCGCGTGCTCGCGCTGGGGGCGGTCGCGCTCGTCGCGATCGCGCTGGCGTGGACGGGCGCGCGGGCGCTGGCGCGTCGCGGCGCGGGCG
>JAIBBS010000117.1 GCA_019694555.1 Nannocystaceae bacterium | reverse complement strand
CGTCACTTCTTGGGCGGCGGCGGTGCGCTCTGCACCCGCCCGGACTCGCGCTCGGCGGCGGTCGCCTTGCGCACGGCCTCGACGCGGATGCTCATGCCGATCTTCTGGTCCGCCAGCGGATGCAGCAGCCGCACCGTCACCGTGTCGGCGTTGGCATCGACCACGCGCAGGCGCACCGTGCCGCCGCCACCGGTGCCGGCCTCGAACTGCGAGCCGACCTCGAGCTTGGCGTCCTTGGGGAACTCCTTGCGCGACAGCTCGCGCGTGGGCGCATCGGCGGCGCGGCCGAAGGCTTCCTCGGGCGGGAACTCGAAGGTGGTCTCGGTGCCGGCCTCCAGGCCCATCAGGCGCTTGTCGAGGCCAGGGATCAGCCCCGAGCGACCCGCGAGGAACGAGATCGGCCCGCTGATGTCCGAGCTCTCGATGATCTCGCCGGCCTCGTTGGTGATGTCGTAGCTCAGGGTCACGACCGTATCGGGCTCGATCTTCATCGGGCCGGCAGTATCGCACGCCCGCGGCCGCGGTGGGAACCGTCACTGCGTGACGACGATCGCGGTGCCCTTGACCGAGCCCGACGGCGCGATCGCGTGCCAGCCCTCGGGCAGCGCCGGCTCGGTGAAGCCGAACAGCCAGCGCGCGTCCGCGGGCGAGAGGTTCACGCAGCCGTGGCTGCGCTCGATGCCGAAGCCCGCGTGCCAGAACGCCCCGTGCAGCGCCACGCTGCCCGAGAAGTACTGCGTCCACGGCACGTCGTCGATCGAGTAGGCCTCGTCCTCCATCGGTTGATCGCGCATCGACGTCGCGACGTGCTTGATCTGCACGCGGTGCACGCCCACCGGCGTCATGCCCGGCGACTTGCCGGTCGACACCAGCGTCGCGAACACCGGCACGTCCCCCTCGTACGCGACCAGCGTCTGCTCCGACAGATCGATGTGGATCCACTTCTCGCCCGGGCCCACGCCCGGCGGCCGCTTGAGCTTGTAGGCCTCGCCGACCGCGTACGCGCGCAGCAGCAGGCCCTCGGCGTCCTCGAGGTACTCGACCGTGCCCACGTGCAGACGCTTCACGAACGCGTGCGTGCCCAGGCGCTCGGGCATCACGTCGGTCTTGACCAGCACGTCGCTGCCGGGCGCCTCGCGGCGCATCAGCGGCATCTCGCGGCGCACGAAGTAGATCGGCAGACCGGCTTCGCCGTCGACCAGCTTGCCGCGGAACTTCGGCGGCTCCTTCTGGCCCAGCTGGTACTTGCGCGCGTACGAGCCCCGCGTGGTGCGCAGGAATCGGCGCTCGCTCTTGACCTCTTCGCCGGCCTTGGTCACATAGAAGCCGGCGTTCATGTACTCCTTCACGACCGCGGGCACCTCGGGCGGTCGCTCGGCCGGCGCGGTCGGCATCGGCTCGCGGCCGTGCTCCGCCAGCCACGCCTTGCCCGCGGCGTCGGCCTGATCCTGCTCGCCGAAGCTGGGCAGGCGATGGAAGAACGGCGTCGCGTCGGCGTTGACCCGCCAGTACTCGTACGGCAGCGGCGACTCGAGCGCGGGCTCGACCACCGTGGCTTCCTCCTGCGGCGGCTCGCTGCCGGTCGCGAGCCCGGCCGCGAGGCAGATCCACCCGCGCGGCCACACCTTGTGCCAGCCCTGCGAGCAGCCGCCGCCGAAGCTGCGCTCGGCGTCGACGCGCACGCGCGTGCCGCCGCGCAAGATGCCCTGGATCGGTGCGGTGAGCTCGGGCCGCGAGCGCACGATCACCGCCAGCGACGTGACCAGCCCGTGGCGTGGGAACTCGGCCTCGTCCTCGGTCGACATCGGCCCCAGCGGCACCTGCACCGGGCCGTACGCGGTGTAGCTGCCCTGCTCGTCGGGGATCCGCCACGGCGGCCGTGCATCGGGCGGCGTCGGCTCGGGCTCGGGCGCGCCGGCTTCGGCCTGCGGCGTGGGCGTATCGAGCGGCTGCGGCTGCGGCGAGGCCGGCACGTGCACGGCCGCGTCGACCGAGCTCGGCGCGCTCGCGTCCGCGACCGTGACCGCGCCCTGAGACGGTCGCGCCAGCTCGTAGCCGATCGCGACCACGGCACCGCCGAGCAGGAACGCGCCCGCCAGCTCGAGCCATCGATTGCGGCTGCCGGTCATCGCGGCGGCCAACCCTACGGCGGCGCCCCGGCGCTCGGCAATGCCCGATCGCATTGCACGATCCGGCGCCATCCACCATGCTCGCAGCGTGCACGGCCGCCGCGCGCGACTGCCCCGCCCCTGCGCCCACCGGGCGCGCGCGGGCATGCCGCAGATCGTGGCGGTCGCGCTGGGGCTGGTCGCGATCGCACCGGTCGCCCGCGCGGACGAGCCCGCGGCCGCAGCCCCCGCGCGCGAGCGCGGTGCGTGGCGGCGCCCGCCGATCCCACCGCGCATCGACGGCACGTACCTGGGCGGCATCGTCTACGGCTCGGCGAGCTTGGCCCGCGTGAACGGGCTCGACACCGGCAGCCCCTTCGCCGGCGCCGGCGGGGCCGCCCGCGTGGGGCAGATGGTGCTGCCGTGGCTGGGCCTGGGATTGTCGCTGGGCGGTGGCGTGGGCTATCGCAGCGAGCAGCGCGACGGCGGCGTGCGTCAGCGCCTGGGCATGGGCGCGCTGCTGGTCGAGGGCACGTTCTTGCCGATCCCGCGGCTGCCGCTGTCGCTGCGCACGGGCTTCGGCTTCACCGGCGGCGCGGTGCGTCAGGCCGGCGTCGCGGCGCGCAGCGGCTTCGGTGGCGCCGCGTTCACGCTCGCAGCGCGCTGGGAGTGGTTCCCGTTCGCGAAGCGCTACCGCCCCAGTCGCGGCGGTGGCTTCGGCGTGGGCCCGGAGCTCGGCTGGCTCGGCGCGACCCCGGCCGCGCGCGGCCGACCGATGGCGCACGTGCTCTACGTCGCCGTGGCGATGACGATGTACTTCGGCAGCTGAGCCCATGGAGAGGAAGCTCCGCTTCCTCTGCCCGTGCCCGGCGCTGCCGGTCACGGGACCCCTCACCTTCCGGTCGCTCTCGCGACGAGAGTCCGTCAGCATTCGCTGACGGTCTCTGAGCCCGACGCATCCGCGGATGCGGGCGGAGCGTGCTCGCCGTGGACCGACGCGGGCCGCGGCCGCTCAGGTGACGGCGTTGCGGCGCGAGAACGCGATGGTCGCGTCGGGCGGGCCCAGCTCGTCGCCGCTGAAGCGGATCGCGATCACCGTGACGTTGTCGGGTCCGCCGGCCGCACACGCGGCCTCGGTCAGGGCCCGGCACGCGCGCACCGGATCGTCGTGCTGCACCATCAGCTCGAGCAGGCGGCGATCCTCGAGCGGACCGGTGAGCCCGTCGCTGCACAGCATCAAGGTGTCGCCGGGCTGCACGCGCACGCGCACGAGATCGGGCCCGACCTTCTCCTGCACGCCGATGGCCTCGAGCAGCATGTTGCGCTGCTTGACGTTGCGCGCCTGGTCCGGCGAGATCCGACCCGACGCGATCATCTGTCCGACCACGTTCTGATCCATGGTCAGCTGCTGCAGCGTGTAGCCGCGCTTGAGGTAGGCGCGCGAGTCCCCGACCTGCACGATGACCACGTCGGGCGAGGCCAGCACCGCCGCGGTCATCGTCGTGCCCATGCCGCGCTTGTCGGGGTGGGCCTTGGCGTAGTCGAGGATCGTGCGGTTGGCGGTCGCGACCGCGTGCACCAGCGCGACCTCGGCGGCCTCGGGGGTGTGCAGCGCGTTGGCCTGCCGCATCACCTGCTCGAGCGCACCGACGGCCATCTTCGACGCGACGTCGCCGGCCGCGGCACCGCCCATGCCGTCGCACACGCCCACCAGCAGGCCCGGCGGCACCAGCGGCTGCGTGCGCGCCTCGGGCAGCAGCCCGCTCTCGCCGCTGCCGAGGTTGAGCACGAGGAACGAGTCCTCGTTGCGCTCGCGGGCGCAGCCGACCTCGGTCCTCGCGAACACGTCGAAGCGGAGCATCAGTCCAGCCTGAAGCGTATGATCTGATCGCCGATCCGGAAAGTGTCTCGGTTGTGCAGCTCTGCGGCGCCGCGGATGCGGATGTAGGTGCCGTTGGCCGAATTCAGGTCCTCGAGGAAGACCGACATGGTCGAGCCGTTGAGCTCGAGGCGCAACCGCGCGTGCTCGCGGCTCAGGAACGGATCGTTGGGGAAGATGATGTCGCCGCCCTCGCGGCCGACCACCAGCCGGGCTCCGCGCAGGCCGAACTGATCGCCGCGGATCCCACCGCGACCGATCACGACCAGCTTGCCCCACGCCGGCTGCAGCGGCGTGCCGAACAGCCGCGTGCCGAGCTCGTCGGGGGGTTGCTCCTCGGTCGGACCGTCGACGTTCTCGACCCGCAGCAGCTGGTGCCCGACCATGAACGCATCGCCGGGGTAGATCGGCGAGGTGCCGTGGATCCGCAGGAACACGCCGTTTTGCGATCCGGTGTCGACCAGCCAGTAGTGCTCGCCCGATCGCTCGATGCGCGCGTGCGTCGGCGAGAGGAAATCGTCGTCCGCGAACAGCACGTCGGCCGAGCGCCGGCCGATGGTGAGTCGATCACCGACGACCGCGAACTTCTCGCCCTCGCTGCCGTCGCGGCCGACCAGCACCAGCCGCGGCGTGGCGCCGGGGCTGGTGGGCGTGGACGCCTGCGCGCGCACGCCGACCACCGGCTGGCTCGGCCCCGAGGGCGACCACGGGCCATGCGGCTGCGCGCCCTCGCGGGTCTGCTCGTCGGGCCGACGCGGCGGCGGCGGCGATGCGGCCATCGAGGCCGCGACCTGTCGCGGATCGAACGCGGTGGTCGGCGCGTCGTCGGGCGCGGCCGCCCGCGGTGCCTCCGACGCGCGCGAGCGTCCCGGTGGCGCGGGGATCGTGCGGTCGTCCTCGCTGACGTCGGGTCGTCGCAGCACCGGCGGTGCGGCGACGGTGCGATCGACTCCGGAGCTGGGCTGCACCGCTGGCGGCATCGGCGGGCCCGGTGCGAACTGCGTGCGCTCGGCCGGCGTGGCGGCGACACCGGGCTGGGTCAGCATCGGCGGCGGTGCCGGCGGTGCCGGGGCGATCGACGGCGGTGCCGCCGGTGCCGCGGCCATCGGTGGGTACATCGGGCTCGACAGCGGCGGCGGTGGCTCGGGCCCGCCGGACACGGGCGCAGGGCCGGTGCCGTAGCCGAACGTCGCCTCGCCCGGTGCGAAGCCCGGTGTGGGCGCGACCGGCGGCATCGCAGCGGGTGGCATCGCGGCCGGTGGCATCGCGGCCGGTGGCATCGCGACGGGCTGCATCGACGCCGGCGGCATCGCAGCGCCGCCCGGTGCTGCGGGCACGCTGCGATCGGGCGGCACCGGATCACCGTCGACCTGAAGGATCCGCGTGTCGGGTCTCGCGAAGCGCTCGCGCTGGTTCTGGCCGCAGATCGGACAGAAGTCGAAGCCGTGCTCGACCGCCGATCCACAGCGCGCGCACTTGATGCCGCCGAGGTTGCTCGGCGCACTGCGGGCGAACGCATAGCCGCAGACCCCGCAGTTTGCCGATCCCGCAGCAGCCTCGGTGCCGCACATGGGGCATGGGATGGTCCCTGCCATCGTCGTCGTCAGGCTGCTTGCGAGTCGCTGCGGGCTGGGATAGACCCCGGCCTTGCGCCTGGATCGAGCGTATCGACCGGGCGCGGGTCCGTCAATTGCCGCGGCGCATGCAGCTGTTTCGCCGGGCCGGCTCCGGCTGGCTCGGGCACCGCACGGTGCTCGCCGCAGCGTGCCTGCTCGCGGCGTCGTGCAGCCCGATCGTGCGCGAGCCGCCCTTTGGCGGCGCGCGCGATCAGGTGGCCGACGCGAGCCTGCTGGGGCCGTTCAACGGGCAGATCGTCGACGAGACCACCAAGGCCCCCATCGGCGACGCGACCGTGGTCGGGGTCTGGTCCTACGAGCGCGGCGACGGCCTCGCGGCGCCCGCGGGTTCGGAGACCATGGTGGTCAAGACCGACCGCGCGGGGCGCTACCGCATCGCGCAGGCCCCGGCGCAGATCCGCGGCGCGACCGTGCGGCTGGTCGCGTTCACCCTGTTCGTCTACAAGCGCGGCTACCTCGCGTGGCGCTCGGACGTCCCCTACGACGAGGGCGCACGGCTCGAGTTCGTGGCGCGGCACAACCGCGTCGCGCTGCGCAAGTGGGCCGGCACCGATGATCACGCCGAGCACCTCGTGATGCTGGCGCCGCCGCCGGAGATCGAACGGCTCACCGACTGGGAGCGCCAGGGGGCCAACACCGCGCTGGCCCGCGCGGACAGCGAGCAACCGGTCGAGCCCACCGGCCCGGCGATCGAGCTGCTCGACGCGACCGCGCTGCTGCCCCCCGAGGAGGTCCGGCGCCGCACGCTGTACACCGATCCGTTCCAGGTCGGCGAGCTGACGGATCTGGCGCGCACGCACTTCTACCACGGCCTGCACCTGCGCGCGGTCGATCGCGAGGAGGTCTGGGACGTGGGCCTGCGCGTGTGGAAGGACCCGCCCGGTGGACTCGATCCGGTGCGTCAGACCATCGAGGTCACGCTGCCGGGCGTGCAGCCGGGGCCCGAGGTCACCGCGGAGACGTGGGTGCTCGACTCCGAGGCGGTGCGCGCCGTCGCGTTCCTCGATCGCGAGCGCAGCATCGCGGTGCTGTTGACCTGCGGCGGCATGCAGTGCGCGGACATCGAGACCGCGCTGGTGCTCGCGCACTACGTGTTCGACAACCTCGACAAGCTGCGCACCGTCGCCGCCGATGCGATCGCGCCGGCGCAGACCCAGGAGGCGACGCCGCCGTGACCCGGCGCGCGCGCGTGGGGGCGTGGCTGCTGGCCGCGGTGGTGGCCGCGGTGCCGGTGCGCGCGTCGGCGTGGGATCCGGCGCGCACCCACGGCGGCATCACCGAGCAGGCCGTGCGCGACGGCGGCGTCCACCGGCGGTGGATGGAGAACAGCGGCGGACGGCTGGGATGGTTCACGCCGCTGCGCGTGGATCCGACGCAGCTCGACGCGCAGACTCGCCGCGCGCTGGTGGTCGCGATGCGCCTCGCGCACGCCGACGTCGGCGCGGTCGCGGCGGGGGGCCCGGGCGCGTGCCCGCCCCAGCCGGCGCCCAGCGAGACGCTGCAGCGCTGCGTCGAGGGCGAGCTGTGGGAGACCACCGCGCTGGGCTGGCTGCGACTGGGCCTCGCGCTCGAGGCCACGCCGCGCGCGCGACTGCTGCATCACTTCGCCTCGCTCGAGGATCCCGCGGCGCCGCGCTGGCGTGCGCACGGCCGCAGCCGCGCGACCTGGCGCCGCATCGAGCGTCAGGCCGGCGGCTCGCTCGCGGCGCGCGTGAGTCGCTCGGGCTTCGCCGGCGAGGGCCCGACCGCACTGGCATGGCTCGCCGACACCGACGATCCGTGGGCGCCCGCGGGGCTGCACGCGCAGCTGCGGCAGGCGGCGCTGGGCGCCACGCCGGCGCAGCGCGAGCAGGCGCTCGCGCTCGCGATGGTCGCGACCGGGGCGCTGCTGCACGTGGTGCAGGATCTGAACATGCCTGCGTTCGCGCGCGGCGATCTGCTGGGCACGCGCGTGCCGCTGTCGGAGGACCGTCGCGATCGCGGCTCGCCGCTGTCGGAGTACGCGCGGATCACCTTCGGCCGCGCGATGCCGCAGCCGCTGCCGATGGGCGGGCGCGAGCCCGCGACGCCGGGCGAGCCCGCCGCGGACGCGCCCGAGGATCTGCGCAGCTTGCTGCTGGGCGACGGCGATCGCGAGGGCGTGATCGAGTTCGCGGCCGGACACTTCCTGTCCGACGGCAGCCTGCCCGCGCCGCGCCGCCTCGACGACGCACTGTCGCCCCGCGAGGCCGCGGCGGCGCTGCTGGCCGACCTGCGGCTCGATCCCGCCGAGGTCCGCGACGCCGAGCTGGCGCCGTGGCCGGCCAGCAGCGGCTACTTGCGCACCAAGAACGGTCGCGCGCTGCTGGCGTTTCGCCGCGACGACGACGGCACCGTGCAGCCGTACCTCGATCGCCGGATCCTGCGCGAGCACGCGCTGGTGCTGCTGCCGCGCGCGGTGCAGGCGAGCATCGCCACGCTCGAGCTGCTGTGGCCGGCGTGGCCGCAGGCGGACTTCGATCGCGACGCGGACGTCTACGAGCTCGAGCCGTTGCCGGGCGTTCGCGACGCGGAGCTGCTGGTGCTGGTCGAGACCGCCGACGGGCGCCGCAGCCTCGCGCGCCGCGTCGCGCTGCTGCCGGGGCGCAGCCGCATCCGCGGCATCACGCCGGCGCGGATGCCCGAGGGCGCGCACGTGGTGCTGGTGCTGCGAGGCATGCGGCGCGACGGCACCGGCGTGCTGATCGAGCGCCGGCTCGACGCGCACCCGCTGCCGCGCGTCGAGCCGCCGGGGCCGACGACCACCACCAGCGACGCGCCCGCGCCCACGACGACCACGCCGCCGCGGCCGACGCGGCCGACGCAGGACACCGACCCCGCGGTGGTGGACCCGCCCGCGGTCGCGCCGCAGGTCATCGATCCCAAGGCCTTCGACGAGCACAACGACGAGCCCAGCGAGCTGTCGCCCAAGCCGCCGCCGTCGACGACGCGGCCGCGACGACCGCGTCGCGAGTCGCCCGAGCCGCCGACGCCGCCCTGAAGCCGCTGGGCTAGCGCTCGGGCTCGTCGAGGTCCTCGGACTCGTCGAGATCCTCGGGCTCGTCGAGGTCCTCGGACTCGCCGAGATCCTCGGGCTCGTCGGGCTCGACCGGCGCGTCGGCCTCGCGACGCAGCCGCAGCAGCTCGAGGTGCCCCGGCACGATCGCCAGGCCCAGCTCGATCTGCTCGCGCGCCGCGTCGTTGCGCCGGCGCTGCAGCAGCGCCGACGCGGCCGAAGCCTGCTGCAGCGCGAAGTCGGGCCGGGCGGCGAGCACCTGGGCCACCAGCGCCGCCCGCTCGTGCGCGGGCGCGGCCCAGGCCGCCCACGCGAGGTGGAACGCCTGTTGCGCCGGCTCGGGCACACACTCGGCGGCGCGGCAGAAGCTCGCCTTGGCGCGGGCGCCCTCGCCCAACGCCGCGAGCGTGCGGCCGAGCTCCTGGTGCGCCCACGCGAACTCGGGCGCGCGCTTGAGCACCGCGCCGAGCTCGGCCTTCGCCGCGGCCAGCTCGCCCGCGCCGCGCAGCAGCTCGGCCAGTCGCAGCCGCGCGTTGGGTGCATCGGGATCGAGATCGAGTCGGCGGCGACACAGCTTGCGCTGCACCGCCGGCGTGGGCTCGCCGTCGTCGCCGAAGAGGTCCTCGCGGAACTCGCCGTGCTCGTCGTACAGCACCGACAGCTCGCCGAGGATCCCCAGCACCAGGTGCGCGACGCTGCTGGACTCGGGGCTGCGATCGCCGGCCTCCTCGACGCGCACGACCGCGGCGCCCTCGGCCCACGGATCCTCGGGCAGCACGAACAGGTCGCGGCCCCAGCTCGCGATCACGCGGTCGCCGGGTCGCACGACGCCGGCCTGCTGGGCCGCCGCGGTCGCGTCCGCGATCGCCGACAGCGGCAGCAGCTCGGCCTCGCCGCCAAGGCCCAGGCCGTCCCAGCGCGCCCACACGACCGCTTCCTCGGGCGGCAGCGCGGCGGCTTCGATCGCGGCCGCGCTCGCGCGCGGGTGCGTGTCGTGGAAGCCCATCGGCGCGTCGCGCAGGCGATCCTCGATGCGATCGAGCAGCGCCTGCTGTCGCTGCTCGGCGGGCTTGGGCGCGCGCGCGCCGGGCCGGCCGCGCGCCGCACCACCGCGGCTCACGTGCCCGCCGCCTTGAACATCCGCGTCGGCACCGCGATGCCGGCCTCGGCCAGCTTGCGCACGAAGCTCGGCACCGTGCCGGTGGGGCGGAACTCGGTCGTGCCGTTCTCGGTGCGCACCGCTCGGAACACCGGCAGGTGATCGAGCTCGCCGCCGTCGCGCACGCGCGGCTCGATGACCTCGACGACCTGCATCGGCTCGCCCGACACGCCGACCGACAGCCGCACGAGCACGTCGACCGAACGCGCGAGCGAGGTCATCAGCGCACTGATCGCGCCGGCGGCCACGGTCGACAGGCCCGCGAGCCGCCACAGGCCGTGGGCCGAGTCGATGCCCCACAGCGACACGATCGCGCCGCGGGTCGCACCGGCGAACGCGTCCATCACGGTGGCCGCGTCCTCGTGACGGCAGCGCTGCGACACCAGCACGTCGACGCCGCCGCGCAGCACCACGCCCAGCGCATCGGACAGCGCGACGGTGTCGGCGACGTCGCCGATGCGCCGCACCTGCACCCAGCCGCTGCGGCCCGCGCCCATGGTGCCGGTGTCCGAGATCGCGAGCACGCGCAGCTCCTCGGGGATCTCGCCCACGACCGCGCCCATGAAGCGATCGAGGTTGGTCGCGCCCGAGGCCACGATGAGGATGCGGCGACAGCCGCGGATGGCCGCCTGCAGCAGCTCGGCCATGTCGGGCGACAGCACGCCCTCGTCGCACAGCGCGTTGAGGTTGTTCGCGTCGGTGCGGTTGCGTCGCAGGTGCACGACCGCCGAGCGCACCTGCGACGGGGGCAGCAGCGCGTACATCGTGAAGCCGTCGTCGACCTTGCCCTCGAGGATCTGCGCGCCCTCGGAGTAGAAGCTCCACTTGCGCGCGAGTCGCTGCACCGCGAGCGTGAGCGCGCGGTCGCCCGAGAAGCGGCGATCGACCAGCTCGATCTGCGCGCCGGCGGTGCCGCCGTCGCGCACGACCCGGATCGGCGCGTTGCCGACGACCTCGATCTCCTGCACCTGCGGGTCCTTCATCAGCTCCGCGAGCGGCCCGATCTCGAGCAGCTCGCGCACGATGGAGCCGCGCAGCGCGTCGGCGTCGACGCCTTCCTCGAGCTCGCCGGCCTGCCGCATCTGCCCCAGCAGCCCGTCGACCAACGCGACCGCCTCCTCGCGCTCGGCCTCGCCGACGTCGCGGCCCAGCGAAGGGTCGAGCCCCTGCAGGTTGACCAGCACGGTCTGCAGCACGCGGTTGGTGATGCGATCGATGTAGCTGCTCTGCAGGCCCGGTGCGGGCATGCGCCGCGCCGAGGTGAACAGGCCGCTGTCGTCGCCGCCGTCGCCGACCATGCGCTGGATGTGCGGCGGCAACGGCTCGGCCGCGACCGGGTGCGGCGGCATCGCGACCGCGCGCGTCGCCGGTCGACCGTCGGATCCGGTGACCACGACCTCGGCGCGCTCGAGCGGCGCGATGGCGTCGTCGTCGCCCTCGAGCATGAGGATGTAGTCGCCGACGTAGATGCGATCGGAGCGCCGCACGCCGCGGGGCTCGCCGACCTTGCGACCGTTGACGTAGGTGCCGTTGGTGCTGCCCAGATCGACGACCTCGACCGCGCCGCCGTGCCGACGGAAGCGCAGGTGGTGCTTCGACACGTTCACGCGGTCGAGCACGAGATCGTTGTCCTCCTCGCGGCCGACCGAGAAGTGGTCGCCCTCGAAGTTGAAACGCTGGGTGCGGCCACCCTTCTCGTGCACCACGATGCGCAGCACGGGAGATCGCTTACCCCGCCCAGCGGGCCTCTGCCAAGTCCCAAGCGCGCCGGGGCGAGGGCGGTCGCGCGCGCGCGCACTTGCGGCCGCGCACACCCGAGCGCGGTCCACCGCGGCCTGCTAGAACTCGTCGAGCTCGTCGAGCGCGTCGTCGAGCTTGTCGCGCTCGGCTCGGGACACGGCGCCGGGCTGCACCGCCGCGGCGGTCGCGGGCGCTGCGGCGACGGAGGCCGGGCGACGCCGCAGCCAGCGACGACCGGCCCAGCCCAGCAGCAACACCCCCACGAGCCCCGCGGCCGCGGAGCCGTAGAGCACCACCGGCTGCGGCGCGTAGCCGATGATCTGCGGCCCGAAGCGCTCGACCAGGCCCTGCTCGATCTCGGCGCGACCCTTGCCGGCCTTGGCCTGCGCGAGGATCTGATCCTCGAGCTTGCGCGCCTGATCCGACGGGCAGCTCGAGATCGTGCGCCCCGGGCAGTAGGGCGACATCAGCTCGTTGCTCAGCTGCGACAGCAGCCGCTCGGCGTCGGCATCCGAGACCGACGGGGTCTGGGTCGGGGCGAGCACGGCGCTAGGCTAGCACGGCCGCGCGCGCGGCCAAGGCCCGCCGTGGCGGACGACCGAGCAATCGGGAGGGCGGCCCGCCCTCGCCCTCCGTCGGGCCGAGCCCGCCGGAGCGTCTCATCCCCAACTCAGATCGAGCCCTTCTTCTTCGTGCGCTTCTTCTCCTTGCCGCTGCGGTCGGGCGGCGTGAAGACGAAGTCGCAGACCTTCTTGTGGGCCTCGGCCTGCTTGGGATCGGTGAGGTCGCGCTCGACCCACTCGATGCCGAGGCTCTTGGCGTACTTCTTCACCTTCTGCTCGACGATGGTCCACTGCGCGTCGACCTTCTCGAGCTCGGTCTTGTCGCCGTCGTTGAAGGCCTTGGGGTAGTTGTGCATCACGTGTTCGTGGGCCTCGAGGATGTTGCCGATGAACTTCGACTTCTCGAGGATGCGCGGCTCCTCCGCGAAGAGCCGCTTCTGCCAGCCGTCCACGAACACCACGTAGGCGCGCTTGTACTGGTACCACTGCTCCTCGGCGGGGCTGCCGGGCTCGGCCCCGAAGGCCTTGGTGCCCTCGGCGACGACCGCCTCGCGGAAGCACTGCAGCTGCTCCCAGTACTCGAGCATGCGCTGGCCGTTGGCCTTGTCCCACTTGTACAGGTGCTTCTCCCCCTCCGGATCCTTGCGGTTCCACGCCGCGAACTCGGCGTCGGTCGGCGGCGGGAGGTCCTGCGGTCGCGGCTTGGGCGTGGCCTTGTAGTCGGGCGGAGTGTCGGGCGCCTTCTGCTCGAGCGCCTCGCGCACCGAGGGTCCCGAGCTCTGCTGGTCGCATGCGCCCAAGGGCAGTGCCAGCAGCACCGACGCGAGGGCCGCCGGGGCGCGCCGCGTCAGGCGGCCGTGGTGCGAGAAGAACGCTGCAGGGGGGACCATGGGACGACCTCCGCGTGGGGCCGGCGCAGCGCGCTCGCGAGGCGAGTCGCAGCCATCGTCGGCGAGCCACTCTAGCGAGGCGCGCAGCGTCCTGTAAAGCCCGAGCGCGGCGAGGGCTCGGGGCGGTGGTGGTTGCGGGCACACGCGCGGGCCGTGGCTGCGCCTGCGCCACGGTCCATCGGGGTTCGCGAGCAGGCTGCGTTCGGGCTGCGGTCGGCCACGACAGCGGTGCGCGTCGGGTTGCAGGTCGGGTTGCAGGTCGGGTCGCACGTCGGCCGCGACGGGGTCCGACGTCGGGGCCCACGTCGCCGGCCGCGGTGTCGCGGGCGGTCCCCGAGCATGCGCATGCGCGGCTCGAGGTCCGCGGCCACACCGCGAGACACACGCGCTGCCGAGGCGATCTCCGGCGACGATGCGAGCACGTCGTCACGCATCAACGCTTGTCGCTGCCATGACGAACGTGGCACGCTCGCACCCACTGGCGCATCGCTGCCCAGGAGTACACATCCAATGGCCACCACCTCGAACGCGAAACGGGGCAAAGCAGCCGCGGCTGCGAGCGCTCCGGCACCCACTCCACGTGCGTCCTCGAAGTCTGCGGCGAAGCCCGCCGCAGCCGCAGCGCCAGCGCCCGCCAAACGCGGGGGCAAGGCCGCTGCACCCAAGGCGAGCAAGCCCGCGGCAGCCGCTGCGGCGGCGCCCGGCGGTGACGCTGCGCCGGGCAAGAAGAGCGCGAAGAAGGCCGGCAAGAAGGCGGCGAAGGCCGCTGCGCCCGCGGCTGCACCCGCGGCGAAGAAGGCCGGCAAGAAGGCGGGCAAGAAGGCTGCTGCGCCCAAGGCTGCTGCGCCCAAGGCTGCTGCGCCCAAGGCTGCCGCGCCCAAGGCTGCCGCGCCCAAGGCTGCTGCACCCGCGGCTGCACCGGCGGCGAAGAAGGCCGGCAAGAAGGCAGCGAAGGCCGCTGCGCCCGCGGCTGCACCGGCGGCGAAGAAGGCCGGCAAGAAGGCAGCGAAGGCTGCACCCGCGAAGGCCGAGAAAGCCGCACCGGCAGCGAAGCCCGCCGGCGTGAGCGACGTGACCAAGACGTACACCGACGCGGGCTACGGCTCGGGCGCGGCGAACCGAGTCGCGCGCGCGACCAAGACCCGCACCAAGGCCACCGGCGCGCTCGCGGCCGCGGCCAAGGCGTACTCCGCCGGTGGTGACGACGACGGTGGCGACGCCGGCGACGATCACGGCGACGATCACGACGACGATGGCCCAGCCGGCGCTTCGTCGCGTCCGGCCCGCGCAGTCGCTTCGCGAGCGACCGCGGGCACGCGCCCGGCGACGAAGCGCAGCTCCTCGACCGACGCGCCGCGTGGCGCCGCCCCATCGCGCAAGGCCCCGGCCGCGCGCGATGGCGTCGTGCGTGTCGGTCAACGCGTGCCCGCGTTCTCGCTCGCCGGGGACGACGGCAACACCTGGTCGAGCGCGTCGCTTTCGGGCACGCGCTTCGTGCTCTACTTCTATCCCAAGGACGACACGCCCGGTTGCACGGTCGAGGCCTGCGACTTCCGCGATGGCCACGACGCGTTCGCGGCCGCAGGCGTGCGCGTGTTCGGGGTCTCGGGCGACTCGCTCGCGAGCCACACGAAGTTCCGCGCCAAGCATCGGCTGCCGTTCGTGTTGCTCAGCGATCCCGATCGCGCGGTGGCCAAGGCCTTCGGCGCGCTGGGGGAGAAGTCGATGTACGGACGCACGAGCATCGGCATCATCCGCAGCACCTTCGTGATCGGTCCCGACGGGCGCATCGAGCAGGTGGTCTCGCCGGTGCGCGTCGCCGGTCACGTCGCGGCGCTGCGCGAGAGCCTGGGCGTGTGAGCGCCCCAGGGCCCACGACGCACGCGCGGCGTCGCCGGCCGCGGCCGTGAATCGCCGCACCGCCAGGCCGCATCGTCTGCGCGACGGTGCGGCGGGGCGCCCCGCAGGCGGTGGCGGCCGGGCCGCCGGGCGCCGCAGCGGCCCCTACCCTGCGCGTGCGCTATCATGAGCTGCGCCATGGCCGAGCGCCCGTCGAGCGTCTCGCTGCCGCGCGTGGGTGACGGTGCCCGGGCGCGTCGGCGCCTGCGGCTGCGCGCCGACGACAAGCTCGCGGCGATGCTGGTGCCGTCGATGGCGCTGGGCGAGGCCGGCCGCGTCGAGGTGCCCTCGCGCGAGGCCGTCGCGCTCGACGAGCCCGTCATCGTCGAGATCGGCCTGGGCGCGCTGCTCGACGAGGTCGAGCTCGAGGGCCGCGTCGTCGAGCTGCGTGCGCGCGACGGTGGGCTCGCGCCGCTGGTCGTGATCGCGATCGATCCCCGCCACGGCGCGCAGCTGAGCTACCTCGAGGGCGTGCTGCGCGGCGAGCGACCGCCCACGGCGCGGGCACACCGGCGCATCGCCGTCGACGTGCCGGTGCGGTGGCAGTGCGGCGAGCTCAAGCAGCTCAGCCGCGCGCGCGATCTGAGCCGCGGCGGCGCGTTCGTGCTCGCGCACCTGCAACCGCCGGTCGGCGCCGCGGTCACGCTCGAGTTCGAGGCCACCCGCACCGCGCCGATCCTGCGGCTGGGCGCGGTGGTGTCGTGGATCCAGCGCAGCGGCCACGAGGCCGGCTTCGGCGTGCGCTTCGTCGTGCGTACGCGCGAGGAGGCCGATCACGTGCAGCGACTGCTGCGTGCGCACGAGGGCTAGCAGCCGCGGCGCTCAGGGCTCGATCAGCTTCACCGCCACCAGCACGCCGCGGTTGCTGATCGCGTACAGCCGCGCGGTGGTGGGATCGTACACCGGCAGGCTCGACATGCCGCTGCCGGTCAGCACCTGCGCGATGACCTGGCCCGAGGGCACGTCGAGCGCGAACAAACCCTTCTCGACGTGGGTCACGATCGCGGTGTCGCCGACGACCACCGGCGCCGACACGCTGCCGGGATCGAGCTGCGTGCGCCACAGCGCCAGGCCGTTGCGATCGAGCGCGAACACGCCTTCGAGCGACGACACCGCCAGCAGCACGCCGCCGGGGCCCATCGCCAGCGAGCCCACGCCCTTGGCCGGGAACCACCACGTCTCCTCGCCGGTGGTGGTCAGCGAGAACACGCCGCTCTGCTGGCCGGCGACGTACAGCGCGTTGCCGTCGACCACCGGCGTGGTGTCGCAGTCGACGAAGTTGCCGCCGCCTTGCGGCGCGACCGAGACCGCCCACAGCGGCTCGCCCGACGCGGCCGACAGCGCGACCACGCGACCGTTGTCGAAGCAGCTCCACAGCGTGCCGACCTCGCCGCTGGCGGGATCCGTGGCCGGCGAGAAGGCCAGGCCGGCGTGGCCGTGCACGGTGAAGTCCTTCTGCAGCGGCTCCTCGTACTGCCAGCGCCACGAGCCGTCGCGGGCGTCGAGCGCATACACCTGGTCGCGCGAGTTGACGACGTAGACCACGCCCTGGGCCATGCGCGCGGGGTTGCGGATGCGACCGTCGGTGGCGTAGCGCCAGCGCTCCGCACCGGTCTGCGGCTCCAACGCGAACAGATCGCCGTTGTCGGTGCCGACCAGCAGCTGCTGCGCCTCGCCCTCGCCCAGCAGCACCGGCAGGCTCGCGACCGGACCGCCGAGCTCGCGCTCCCACACCACGTCGCCGTCCTCGCGCGACAGCGCCAGCAGCGTGCCCTCGCGACTGCCGACGTAGATGCGCGCGCGCGCGTCGTCGATGCCGACGCCGGCGAACTCGTCGGGCCGCAGGATGAAGTTGTCGGGCACCGTGATCTGGCGCGTGAGCACCACCGGTCCCAGCAACCGTGCGGCGTCGGAACCCTCGGCGTGCAGCGGCGGCGGTTCGTCGCCGCGCGTGCACGCGCACGCGAGCAACCACGCCGCCAGCGTCCGCCGCATCACGGCCCCAGCCCGCCGCCGCCCAGCAACCCGCCCAGACCGCCGGCCTCGGGCATCGGCGGCACCGCGGTCGGATCGAGCTCACCCAGCCGCTCGCGCACCTGTTGCTGCGCGAGCGAAGGCTTGTCGAGCGGGAACTCGGTGGCGTACTGGCGATAGATCGTCAGCGCCTCGTCCTTGCTGCCCTTGCGCTCGAGCAGGCGGGCTTTGTGGTACAGCGCCTGATCGCGATAGAAGTCGCCCTCGGCGCCGACGAGCTCGTCGAGCTTGCCGATCGCGCCGTCGAGATCGCCTTGGCCTTCGAGCGCCAGCGCGACGCCCTCGATCGCGAGAAACGACATCGGATGGCCGGTGCCGACCTTGCCGAGGAACTCGGTGTAGCTCACCTGCGCGCCGGCGAAGTCGCCGGTCTGCATCTGCTCCGCCGCGCGCACCAGCAGTCCCAGCGTCTGGGCCTTGCCCTCGTCGCCGGCGGCGAGGGCCGCGAGCGCGGTGTCGACGTTGCGCGCGAGCTCTTCGCGGTCGCGCGCCAGCGGTACCGCCAGCGGTCGCTTGCGACCCTCGAGCAGCGTGTCGAGCTCGGCGGTGGCCTGGCCGCGCGCGCGCCAGGCCGCGGGCTGGGCCAGCAGCCGCGTCTGGGTCGCGGCGGTCTCGGCCCGGCGGCTGTTCCACCAGATGCCGCCGCCGATGCCGGCCGCGACGACCAGCACGCCGATCAGGACGAGCCGGCCGCGACGCACGGCACCGCGGCCGACGTCGCGCACGCCCTGCTGGAACGCGTCGGGTGACTCGGCCTGGGCCGGCTGCGCCCGCTTCACGCGCGCACGGTTCCACTTGGGCAGATCGGCGCGCTCGACTGCGTCCTGGGCGGGCTTGGGCTCGCCGGCCGGTGGGGCTTCGTCCTTGGGCTCGTCGGTCATCCGCGCGTGGGGCCGCGGGGCGCGGCGTTTCTCGCCCGTGTCGTACCGCAGCGACGCGGGCGATGTCCACGGTCTTGCCGGCTATACTCGCGCGGCCGTGCCGAGGCGCCCGCGCCCCCGCCGTGCCCGCACCTCGGTGCGGGCCACGCTCGCCCTGTGGGCGCTGGCGCCTGCCGCCGCGGCCGCCGCGGGCCCGCCGCTGCGGCCCGCCGCGCCGCCGCCGTCGCGCCCCAGCGATCCCGACGACGCGCCGATGCTGCCGCCGCCCGGCGGCCAGCCGCGGGGATCGGATCTGCGGCGCGGCGACACCTGGTCGCGCGGCTTCAGCAGCCGTCGGCGCGTCGCGCTGTCGCTCGCGCCGGTGTTCGCGTCGTATCGCATGGCGTTCCTGGGCCGCCCGCTGCAGCCGATCCGTGGCGGTGGCGTGGTCGCCGACGTCGACGTGCTGCTGCGCGCGCCGGTGTGGGTCCGCGCGGGCGCGGCCTACACCGCGCACGCGCTGTTCGACGAGTTCACCCAGGCCGAGGGCGAGGCGCCCAGCGCCTCGGCGCGACGCGGCACGCTGCACACGCTCGACGTGTACGGCGCGGTCGTGTTCGCGATGGACCTCGGTCGCGTGCGTCCGGTGCTCGAGGCCGGGCTCGGCGGACTCATGGTCCGGACCCCGCGCGCGGTGCAAGACGGTCAGCTCGGCGGTGCGTGTCTCGATGGCGGCGGCTGCGACGTCGGCCTGGTCTGCGCCACCGAGCAGAACGTGTGCCGCCAGGGCATGATCCCGCGCGTGCACGCCGGCGCGGCGTTCGAGGTGATGCTGCGCGATCGCTGGAGCGTGGGCGTGATGATCCGCTACTACGCGCTGCTGCTCGCGCCGACGGTGTTCCCGGTCTACCTGCAGACCGGCCTGCGCGCGACGCTGCGCTTCTGAGTCGGGGACCAGACGCCTCGCGTCTCATCCCCGGGCCGCCCTTGCCCCTTGCTTGGTCGTTGGGGATGGCGCGCCTCGTTGCGCCGAAAACGAGAACGCGGGTGCGGATCGTGCGATCCACACCCGCGTCTGCGGGACCTGCGAGCGCGCGCGCTACGGCAGGTTCGGGCAGTCGAGCTTCTTGTTCGGCGACAGCTGGCAGGTCGCGCTCACCGACGTGCCGCCCGGTGCCGGCACGCCGTCGCGGCGCACGAGCTTGAACTCGAGGTTCCAGCCCTCCGCCACGCACTCATCCGAGAGCGCGTCGCCCACGAGCACGCCGAAGCACACGTCCTGGCCGTCGGGCAGCTGCAGGCCGTCGTCACCGACGCACGGCTGGATGTTGGTCTCGACGATGCTGCCGGTGTCGACGTCGGGCGCCTCCTGCAGCAGCGTGCACGACGGCTCGAGCACCTCGGTGACCGGGTTGCTGTCGGCGACGCACGCGGTCATGCACGCGGGCTTGATCTGCGTGCGGATGGTGTCGGCGATCGCTCCGAGCGCGCTCGAGAAGCTCTCCTGGCAGATCGAGTACAGGTTGCGGTCCGAGCCGACCTCGAAGGCCTCGGCGAACTCGCGCTCGCGCACCGGCGGACGCGCGGTCGACACCGGCGTCATCGGATCGCCGTCGTCGTAGGTGCAGCCGGCGCCGATGCCGAAGTCGCCCTGCTCCACCGGGTCGGGCGAGTTCGAGTAGGTGATCTCGGCGTCGTGCTTCTCGTAGCCCTGGGGCACGCCGGTGATCGCCGCGATGAGCACCTCCTGGCCGGGGGTGATCATCTGCTTGTTGTTCTCGAGCTCCTGCACGAAGTCGGTGTAGCGCTTGACCGGATGCAGCACGGCCTCGTCGTCGTCCACGCCCTCGGTGCCGTCGACGCCCTTGTTGACCGACTCGCAGCTGTCGTACGGCGTGCCGCCGCCGTCGCAGTGCACGCCCGCGCGCCAGCACACCGCCGAGGTCGGCGCGGACGCGGTCGGATCGGACCAGAACACGGTCGGGTCACCGCCCATCGACGCGGGCAAGAAGATCGACTGGTACTTGTTGTTGTACGAGCAGTCGACCTCGTCGGTGATGAACACCACCGAGAGGATCGCGTTGCTGCGCAAGAAGCCGTACTGCTCCTCGTCGTTCTTGTTCGCGCGCAAGAACGCCTTGTACATCGACTCGAGGTGGGACTCGAAGCCGCAACCGGCGATGCCCTGCGGGCCGAAGCACTGGAACGCCTCGGTCGTGGTCGGCACGCGGGTGTCGCCGTTGAGGTCGGTCTGCTCGGCGAGGTTGGTCTTGCCCTCGATGTTCTCGAGCCACGGACGCTCCTTGGGCACGCCGTCGAACTCGGTCACGGTCTCGGTCGTCGTGATCTCGTCGAACACGCAGACGTCGGTGCACGCGGCCTCGGTCGCGTTGGCCGGCGGGTTGCCGTTGAACACGAACTGACCGGTGCGGCCGCGGCAGCTCGACAGCTGCAGCTTGCCGGCCTCGGGCGTGGTGCTGCCGCACCAGGGGTTGCCGTTGTCGGTCGTGGTGACGCCGATGCGGTAGTTGGCCTTGACCATCGGGTCTTCGAGCACGCCGATGAAGGCGGGGAAGTTCGCCGCGAGCAAGCCCTGCTCCTCACCCATGGAGCCGGAGTTGTCGATCACGAAGAGGATGTCGACGTCCTTGTTCACCGTCAGCTGGACGGCGTTCTGCTTCTCCGACGCCGCCTCGTACTTCACGCCTTTGAGCGGGTGGTCGAGACACGCGAGCAGGGTGGGCAGCGCGAGGCCGACGCCGGCGAGCAAGGTGGTGCGGGAGACGAGCGAGAGGCGGCGCATGCAAATCCTCCAGGAGGCGAGCAAAGACTAAGGCAAGCCGGTCGCCAAGCCCAGCACCAAGCGCAGGTCGAACAGTTGCGCGACCCTGGCCCGCACCGGCGGTCGGCCGCGGGCCGCGGGCACGCCAACTCGGTTGCGCCGCGGCCGTCACCGGGCCAACCGGGTTGACCCGGCGCTGGACGGCCTCCGACCCCTCACCTTCCGGTCGCTTCGCGACGAGAGCGGACGGCCGCTCAATCCTCGGGATCGTCGGCGGGGCCCTGGTCGGCCTCGTCGGCGTCGTGGGGGCGCGAGCGGGCCCGGCCGGTGCGGGGGTCCTCGCCGCCGCGGCCGCGTCCGCGCACGACGATGCGGATCGGCACCCCGCGCAGATCCCAGCGCTTGCGGAAGCGGCGCAGCAGGTAGCGCTCGTAGGCGGGCGGCAGCGAGCGGCCGCGGTTGGCGGAGATCGCGAACAGCGGCGGCTCGACGCCGGCCTGGGTGGCGAAGTACAGCCGCACGATCGCGCCGCGGTGCGCCGGCGGCGACAGCTCCTCGACCGCGCGTCGCAGCTCCTCGTTGAGATCCGCGGTCGGCACGCGCCGCGACAGCGCGCGGGCGGTGCGGCGGCAGGCCTTCATCATGGTGTCGAGGTTGCGCGCGTAGCCGGTGCCGAGATCGCGGCCGCTGCCGACGATCGAGGTCTTGACCACGTCGGGTTGCTCGAGGAAGCCCAGCGACTGCTCGGCCTGCTCGACCACCGCGTGGGCGCGGGCCTTGTCGTCCTTGACCAGATCCCACTTGTGCAGCAGCACGACCACGCCCTTGCCGCGCTCGAACGCCATGCGGGCGATGCGTTGATCCTGATCGGTCACGCCGACGGTGGCGTCGATGACCAGCACCACCACCGCGCAGCGCTCCATCGCGCGGATCGACTTGATCGCGGCCAGCTGCTCCTGCGCGCGCGCGACCTGACGACGGCGGCGCAGGCCCGCGGTGTCGCACAGCACGAAGTCCTCGTCGTGCCAGCGCAGCGGCAGGTCGATGGCGTCGCGCGTGGTGCCGGGGACGTCGTCGACGATGACGCGCGCGGCCCCGACCAGCGCGTTGACCAGCGAGGACTTGCCGGCGTTGGGCCGGCCCAGCAGCGCGATGCGGATGCCCGGCGGCAGCAGCTGCGCCTGCTCGGGGCCCGGCGGCAGCGCGGCCGTGATCGCGTCGCACAGCTCGGCCACGCCCCGGCCGTGCGCGGCCGAGACCGGCAGCACGTCGCCGACGCCGAGCTCCCACGCCCAGGCCGCGGCGCGCTCGCGGGCGGGCGAGTCGGCCTTGTTGGCGGCGACCAGCACCGGCTTGCCCGCGCGCCGCAGCAGCCGTGCGACGTCGTCGTCGACGCTGGTGCGGCCGGCCTCGGCGTCGACCACGAACAGCACGAGGTCGGCCTCGTCGATCGCGGCCTGGGCCTGCGCGCGGATGTGGGCCGGCAGGCCGTCGTCGAGCGTGGGGTCGATGCCGCCGGTGTCGACCACGATGTAGCTGCCGCTGTCCCAGCTCGCCACGCCGTAGAGTCGATCGCGCGTGACGCCGGGGTTGTCCTCGACGATGGCCTTGCGCGCGCCGACCAGGCGATTGAACAGCGTCGACTTGCCGACGTTGGGACGGCCGACGATCGCGATGATCGGCGCGGCCTCGGCCGCGGTCGCCACGGGCTGGGCGGCCTCGCTCATCGCGGGGCTCCGTGGTCGATCGCGCTGTAGCCCAGGCTCGCCAGCCGGGCGGGATCGCGGGTCCAGTTCGCGGCCACGTCGACGCGCAGCCGCAGATCCGCGGGCCGGCCGGTGAGGCGCTCGAGCCGGCCACGCGCAGCGATCGAGATGGCCTTGATCACCTGCGCGCCGCGACCGATGACCATGGGCTTTTGGCTCTCTCGCTCGACGTAGATCGTCGCGCGCACCGAGTCCTTCTCGGCACCGGCGTCGTAGCGCTCGACCACCACCGCGCAGCTGTAGGGCAGCTCCTCGCCGAGGTGCTCGAACAGCTCGGCGCGCACGAACTCGGCCAGGTGCCAGCGCAGCGGGCGATCGGTGAGCTGATCGTCGGGATAGTGCGCCTCGCCGGGGGGCAGCCGCGCCACGATCTCGCGGCCGAGCGCATCGAGCCCGTGGCCCTCGAGCGCGGCCACCGGCACCACCGCTTCGAACGCGTGCAGCTTCGACCACGCGCGCGTCACTGGCAGCAGCGCCGCGGCCTCGCGCAGGCGATCGTGCTTGGTCAGCACCAGCACGATGGGCTTGCCCAGCGACACCAGCTGCTCGAGGCCCTCGCGCGCGACGTCGCCGGGCAGCCACGTCTGCGCCTTGTCGACCGTCAGCGCCGGCAGCTCCGCCAGCAGCAGCACCAGATCGACGTCGCGACAGCCCGCGAGCGCCTCGCCGACCATGTAGCGGTTGAGCGCGCTGCGGGGTCGATGCAGCCCGGGCGTGTCGACCAGCACGGCCTGGAAGTCGGGCCCCGACCAGATGCCGAGCATGCGCTCGCGCGTCGTCTGCGGGTGCGCCGTCGCGATCGCGACCGGCTCACCGACGAGCGCGTTGACCAGCGTCGACTTGCCGACGTTGGGGCGGCCGCAGACCGCGACGAAGCCGAACCGATGGGGGGCCAAGGCGGGGCCGAGTGTGGTCAGCTCGCCGAAATCGTGCAACTTCGCCGGCGAGCTGATACGGCCGGGGCATGCTCCACCCCGTGTTGCACGCACGCGTCGCCGCCGCGCTGGCCGCGGTCGCGATCGCCTTCGCGGTCCTGGGCGCGTGGCCGGGCGCCGCGATGCCCGCGTGGCCGGCCGCCGTGCTGGGCCTGGGCGCCGTGGCGATGGGTCTGCGGCCTGGGCCGGTGTTCGCGCGTGCGGTCGCGACCCTGGGCGGCGCCGTCGCGAGCGCCCTGGGGGCGGTGCAGATCGCGTTGCTGTGGGCCCTGGGACTGGCCGTGTCCTGAGCCATGCCTACATGTAGGATATTTGCTTCCCTCACGTCCGCGCGGGCATCGTGGAGTCATGCCCGAAGCGCAGCAGCAGCTCGAGCGGCGTCAGGCCGCGCGCATCGACAAGGTCTTCCGCGTCCTGGTCGCGAGCGACCTGCACGGCGAGCAGTGGTACGTCGCACGCAACATCTCGCCCACCGGCATGTTCGTGGAGATGGCCGAGCCGCTGCCGCTGCGCTGCAAGGTCGTGGTCCGCTTCTGCGCCGACTCGGCCGAGGGCGGATCGATCTGCGCGATGGCGCAGGTCCAAAACCACTACTACCTGCAGTACCAAGACGGTGCCGGACTGCGAGCGCTGTGCGGCGTCGGTCTGCGGTTCTTGCGGTTTCTGCCCGAGCTCGGTGCACCGCCGCCGGGCACCGCCACCCACTAGCCCGCCGGGCGGGCGGAGGTCGTCTGCGATGACGCGCGTGTCTGCGAGCGTGCTGTGCCTGGTCGCGCTGTTGGGCTGCGGCCGCGAACTCGAGGTCGAGATCGAGACCGCGGTGGGTGCCCGCGCCCACCGCGAGGATCCGCGCGCGCGGCACAAGGACGTCGTCACGCTGGCGCGCGCGCTGCTGCAGCGCGCGCCCGAGGCCGCGCCCGACGACGCGAAGGTGATCGCAGGTCCCGTGCACCCGCCGCGCAGCGACGGCGAGCTCGCGGAGCTGGTCGCGGCGATCCGCAAGGGTCCGATCGACGACGTCGCCGGTCCGGCGCGCCGCATCCAACACGCCGCGCCCTCGCTGTGGCCGCAGCTGCGCGCGCTGCTGCTCGCGCCGCGCAAGGCCCCCAAGGGCGACTACCGCTCGACGCTCGCGGCCATCGGCGGCGACGTGCCCAACCGCTACGGCCACTTCGAGCTGGCGTGGAAGAAGGCCCACGGCTTCTCGACCAAGCTGTCGCAGGACTGGTTCGAGGACCTGCTCGCGATGCCGCGATCGAAGCTGTCGCCCTCGCTGGCGCCGGTGTATCGCGACTGCGTGCTGACCACCGCGATGCTGCAGGCGGCGTCGCAAATCGCCAAGGATCCCGCGTACTCCGAGGCCGTCGTGCAAGCGTTGCTCGAGGCCGCGTACGTGCACGAGGGCACCTTCCGCGACGAGGTCGGCCGCGCCATCGCCCGCATCGGTGACGAGGCCGTGCCGTCGCTGCTGCGCGCGTCGATCCCCGCCGAGGGTGCCGACGAGCTCGCGCTGCGACGGGCCGAGTACGCGCAGGTGCAGCTCGATCGCATGGACCGCTGGATCCCCGATCGCGCCGAGCAGGCGTTGCGCGCCCAGCCGCGCCTGCTGGCCGAGGCGTTCGACGCGTGGGGCGAGGCGCGCAACGGCCACGCCGCGGTGGCCATGCTCGCGCACGCGGACTCGCGCGTGCCCACGGTGCGGGTCGCCGCGCGCGCGGCCTTCCGCGCGCTGGTCGAGGGCCCGCCGCCCAAGACCGTCAGCCGCGCGGTGCGATTGCTCGGCGGCGGCACCGGGCGCGCGCAGGCGTACCTCAACCACCGTCAGCTGGCCGCGATCGCGATCCGCGACGCGCTCGTGCGGCTCGATCCCAGCGCCCTCGAGGCGCCGTGCGAGCCGCCGCCCTCGGCCACGCCGCCGCCGCCCGATCCCGCGTGCGAGGCCCAGCCGGCGCGCCACAGTGCGGCATACTTCGAACGGCTCGACGCCGCGCGCGAGCGCGACACCAAGGCTGCACTCGCGCGCGCGATCGCAGCGCCCTCGCGGCAGGCCCGGATCACCGCGCTCGATCGCCTGCTCGCAGAGCGGCCCGAGCTGGCCGACTCGCCGATCCTCGTGGAGGCCTACCGTGACGGCGCCGCCGCGGCGCTGCAGGAGGGCGACGCCGCGCGGGCGGCCGCGTTGTCGCGCAAGGCCTCGGTGCTGGTGCGCCCGCGCGACGCCGGGCTGGCCGACACGCTGCAGGTGCAGGCGCTGCTCGCCGAAGCCACGTTGCCCGAGCTGTCGCCGTGGGGTCGCGAGATGCTGCTGCGCAGCGCGGCGGCGCTGCGGCCCGAGGACGAGCACGTGCACGCGGCGCTCGGATCGCTGCAGCCCGCCGTGCTCGCCGACACCGCGATCTCGCCGCGGCGCATCGGCCTGGGCTGTGGCCTCGTCGGTCTCGCGTTCGCGTGCCTGGTCGGCGTGCGCTCGCTGCAGCGACCGCGCCGCGACGCGTGAGCGCGCGGCTCAGGGCGGCTGCGGCAGGTCCTTGAGCGGATCGCGGGGCGGCTTCTTGGGCTTGAGCGTGTGCGGCGGCGGATCGTCGCCCTTGGGCGGATCGGTCTTGGGCGGCTTCTTGGGCTTGCTGCCGCCGCCACCGCCCTTGGGCTTGTGCGGCGGCTCCGTGATCGGACCGGTCTTGGGCGCGTCGGGCTTGGGCTCACCCGAGGGCGGCGGATCGGTGGTCGCGGGCTTGGGCTCGGTGCCGCCGGGCGTGGTGCCGCCGGCCGCGGGCGTGGTGCCGCCGGGCGTGGTGCCACCGGCCGCGGGCGTGGTGCCGCCGGGCGTGGTGCCGCC
>JAIBBS010000116.1 GCA_019694555.1 Nannocystaceae bacterium | reverse complement strand
CGGCAGCAGCGGTGGCGGCAGCAGCGGCGGCAGCAGCGGTGGCGCCAGCAGCAGCGGCAGCGGCAGCAGCGACGGCAGCGGCAGTGCCGACTCGGGCAGCGACACCGGCGGGGTCGACCCCACGCCGATCCTCGAGCGCGAGCCCGCGATCTCGCACGCGTGCAGCGAGCAGCGGCCGATGACGCTGCTGCCCGGCACCGACTCGTCGCGCGTCTCCGGCCTGGTCGCCGTGGGCGAGCAGTTCTTCGCGGTGCAGTGGGCCGAGGATCTCACGGTCGCGTCGCTCGGCCTCGACGGCACCGTCGGTGATCCGCGCGTGTTGCAGACGATGTTCGAGGCGCGGGTCCCCACCGCGGTCGCGGTCGGCGAGGAGCTCGCGGTGGTGTGGACCGCCCTGGGCGTGCCCGAGCAGCTGCGCTTCGCCCGGCTCGACGCGACGCTGCAGGACGTGGTCGCGCCGCATGCGATCGCGCCCACGCAGGACATCCACGTCAACGTCGCGGGCCTGCTGCCGCACGACGACGGCTTCGCGCTGCTGTTCGCGAGCTCGGGCGACGACGGCGACACGCAGCTGCGCCTGGTGCTGCTCGACGGCGATGGCGAGCCCAGCGGTGACGCCGTCGATCTCGCGGCGCTGGGCCCGGCCTACGGCAACGTCACCGCCGCGATCGCACCGCTGAGCGACGGTGGCTTCGGCGTGGCCTACGTGCACGGCGACGAGCAGGGCAACGAGGTCGCCTACCTCGCGCTCGACGCCGACGGCACGGCCCGCGGCGACGCGGTGCGCGTGTCGAGTCCCGCCGGCGAGGGCGTCAGCGCCGGCTTCGGTCCCGAGCCGCGCCCGGTGTTGCTGCCGGTCGGCGACGCGTTGTGGCTGGTCTTCAGCGAAGGCGTCACCGATCAGGTCGCGATGCAGGGCTCGAGCACCATCAAGCTCGCCGTGCTCGACGCCGACGGCAGCGCCGCGGTGCACGACGTGCAGGCGCCGGTCGAGGGCATCGAGAACGTGTGGCCGAGCCTGCTGGCGTTCGACGATCGCGTGGGTCTTTCGTGGACCTCGGGCACGATCATCTGGGTCTGCGGCGGCTGCATCGGCGACCACGACCTCCACTTCGTGCTGCTCGATCCCGACGCGATCGTGCCCGCCAGCGAGGTCGTCACGCAGCTGCACGACACCAACGGCATCGTCGGGCCGCTGCTCGCGACCCACGCGCCCGACCTGCTCACCGCGGCCTCGCTCGACTTCCACGCGCTCACCCGCGCTGCGAGCGGCGCGTTGCGCTGCGAACCCTCTCCCTGAGGGCCCCCGCGCGGCCGCCGCGACGCCCTTCTCGCGGCGGCGCCAGGGCGATATCCTCGCGCGCCCGCATGGCCCGTCCATGCGTCGTGCCGGCCGCACATGAGCTCGGAACAGAAGACCGCCCTCAACATCGAAGACGAGATGCGCAGCTCGTTCCTCGATTACGCGATGAGCGTGATCGTGTCGCGCGCGCTGCCCGACGCCCGCGATGGGCTCAAGCCCGTGCACCGGCGCGTGCTGTACGCGATGAACGAGCTGCGCAACACCCACGCGCAGCCGTACAAGAAGTCGGCGCGCGTGGTCGGCGACGTCATCGGCAAGTACCACCCCCACGGCGATCAATCGGTCTACGACGCGCTGGTCCGACTGGCGCAGAACTTCTCGATGGCCTACCCGCTGGTCGACGGGCAGGGCAACTTCGGCTCGATCGACGGCGATGCGCCGGCGGCCATGCGCTACACCGAGGTGCGCATGCAGAAGCTGGCGAGCGAGCTGCTCGCCGACATCGACAAGGAGACCATCGACTGGGTCCCCAACTACGACGACAAGGAGCTCGAGCCCAGCGTCCTGCCCACGCGCGTGCCCAACCTGCTGCTCAACGGTGCCGTCGGCATCGCGGTGGGCATGGCCACGAACATCCCGCCGCACAATCTCACCGAGCTGGTCGACGCGACCATCGGCCTCATCGATCGGCCCGAGCTCGACGTGCGCGCGCTGCTGGGCATCGTGCGCGGCCCCGACTTCCCCACCGGCGGCCTCATCATCGGTCGCTCCGGCATCGCGCAGGCCTACGCCAGCGGCCGCGGCAGCATCACCGTGCGCGCGCGCTGCGAGATCGAAGAGGACGGCAAGGGCCGCGAGGCCATCATCGTCACCGAGATCCCCTACCAGGTGAACAAGGCCCGCCTGATCGAGCGCATCGCCGAGCTGGTGCGCGAGAAGAAGATCGAGGGCATCTCCGACGTGCAGGACTACAGCGACCGCACCGGCATGCGGATCTGGATCCAGATCAAGCGTGATGCCGCGGGCCAGGTCGTGCTCAACAACCTGTACAAGCTGACCGACCTGCAGACCTCGTTCGGCATCAACATGATCGCCATCGTCAACGGTCGTCCGCAGCTGCTCACGCTGCGAGACGCACTGGTGACGTTCATCGATCACCGGCGTCAGGTCGTGACCCGTCGCTCGCGCTTCGAGCTGCGCAAGGCGATGGAGCGCCGCGAGATCGTCGAGGGTCTGGGCGTCGCGGTCGACGCGATCGACCGCGTCATCGCGATCATCCGCGGCTCGGCCGATCCCGACACGGCCAAGGACGCGTTGATGGCCGAGCCGCTGCAGGGCTACGCCGCGTTCCTGAGCCGCTGCGGCCGGCCCGAGGCCGAGATCGAGGCCGCGCGCCGCGGCCCCTACCACCTCAGCGAACGCCAGGCCCGCGCGATCCTCGACATGCGCCTGCAGCGGCTGACCGGGCTCGAGCGCGAGAAGATCGAGGGCGAGTACCGCGAGCTGTCCGCCGAGATCGCTCGACTCGAGGCCATCCTCGCCGACAACACCCTGTTGATGCAGGTCATCCGCGAGGAGCTGGTCAAGATCCGCCACGAGTACGGCGACCCCGAAGGCCAGGGCGCGGGCACCGGCGCGCCGGGTTCGTCGGGCTCGCGTCGCACCGAGATCGTCGAGGGCGCCGAGGAGATCGATCCGATCGACCTCGTCGCGGACGAGTCGATGGTCGTGATGCTCACGCGCAACGGCTACATCAAGCGGCTGCCCTCGGAGGAGTACCGGGTGCAGGGCCGCGGCGGCAAGGGCGTCAAGGGCGGCGGTGGCCGCGACGAGGCCGACTTCGTCACCGAGGTGTTCGAGGCCAGCGCCCACGCCACCGTGCTGATGTTCACCAACACCGGCCGCGTGTTCCGCAAGCGCGTGTTCGAGCTGCCGATGGGCCGCCGCGACAGCGCCGGCAAGGCGTTGGTCAACTTCCTCGAGCTGCGCGACGGCGAGAAGATCATCGAGATGGTGCCGTTCCGCCCCGAGGAGGTCACGGACCAGCACCACATCGTGACCGCGACCAAGAACGGCTACATCAAGCGGACCGCGCTGTCGGAATACGACAACATCCGCACCACCGGCCTCAACGCCGTGGTCATCGACGACGACGACGAGCTCATCGCGGTGCGCTTCACCGACGGCAAGCAGCACATCATCATGAGCTCGGGCGAGGGCATGGCCATCCGCTTCGACGAGAACGAGGTGCGACCGATGGGCCGACAGGCCCGCGGCGTGCGCGGCATGGGCCTGCGCGACAGCGACACCGTGGTCGCGATGGACGCGCTCTCGCCCGACGCGGGCGAGGATCTGCTGACGCTGTGCGAGAACGGCTACGGCAAGCGCACGGCCGTGGCGGAGTACCGCCCGCAGAGCCGTGCCGGCCTGGGCCTGATCACGATCAAGGTCACCGAGCGCAACGGCAAGGTCGTCGGCAGCCTGCTCGTGCGTGCCACCGATCAGCTCATGGTCGTGACCAGCGGCGGCAAGGTCATCCGCACCCGCGTCGACGAGATCAGCGTGCTGGGTCGCAACACCCAGGGCGTCCGCATCATCCGCACCGACGAGGGCGAGCGCGTGGTCGCGGTCGCACGACTGGTCGAGGACGACGGCGATCCCGGCGGCGACCCGGTGGTGTGAGCCGTCACGGGCCAGAGCGATCACCTCACGGCCCCGCAGCGGCGAGGGTCTGGCTCGCAGACTCGGCCACCGAGGGCAAACCGCCGGGCCCGGCGCTCGCGAGCGCTGCCGCGGCGAGCAAGGCCGCGCGACGCGGTTGGCCCTGCGCCAGCGCAGCGCGGGCACCCACGTCATAGGCCCGCGCGGCGAGTCGACGATCGCGTGCGCGCTCGGCCTGGGCCAACGCGACCTCGGCCGCGTCCGCAGCGGTGGCCGCATCGGCGCGGGCGAGCGCGACCACGGCACGGACCAGCTCGAGCCGCGCGCGCGCACCGGCATCGTCGGCGCGCGGCGCCGATGCCAGCGCGGCCGTGGCCTCGTCGATGTGGCCAGCGGCCGCGAGCGCCTCGGCGCGTGCCGCCTCGATCCACGCCGCGGTCGCCGTGCCGTCGCTGCTGGTGCCCGCTGCGAGCAGTGCGTCGCAGTCGGCCAGCCGCGGCAACGCAGCCAGGGCCGCGCCGCCCTCGCGGGTCTGCGCGAGCGTCTCCGCGGCGACCGTGAGCGCCTCGCGGGCCTCCGCCAGGCACGCCAACGCCGGCGATCGTTCGCTGGCGATGCGATCGTGCGGCAGCGACACGTCGTTGGCGAGCGACACCCTGCACGCGCGCTCGTAGCGATCGACCCAGCCGCGCGCGACCGTGTCGATCGCCTCGACCACGCCGGGCTCCCCCGCGGGCAGAGCCGCCGCGGCGCCCAGCAGCGCCGCACCGTCGCGACAGCGCTGCGCATCACGCCACGCCGCGAACCCCAGCGCGGAGCCCACGACCACCGCGGCCGCGGCCACGCCGAGCAGGATCGGCCGTCGGCGCGCGCGCGCGCGCGCGGCCTGCATCGCCGCGAGCATCTGCGGCACGTCGTCGAAGCGCGCGGCGGGATCGAACGCCAACGCGCGACGCAGGATCCGCTCGAACCACCGCGGCACGTCGCCGTGGTCGGCGGGCGCCTGCAGCTCGCCGCGCTCGATCGCGTCGATGCGCTCGGCCAGCGTTCGCGCATCGAACGGGCGCACGCCGAACGCGACCTCCCACAACGTCACCGCGAGCGCGAACTGGTCGGCGCGCGCGTCCACGCGGCCGACGACCTGCTCGGGAGCCATGTACGCCGGCGTCCCCACCACCTCGCCGGGGACCGTCAGCGTCGCGTTCAACACCGGCGCAGTCGAGTGGAGCTCGAGCGCGTCGTCGAAGTCCGCGCCGTCGTCGAGGCCCGCGCGCGCGAGCCCGAAGTCGGCCACCGCGACGCGACCGTCGGGCCACAGCAGCAGGTTCGAGGGCTTGATGTCGCGGTGGACCAAGCCCGCGGCGTGCACGGCCGCGAGCCCGTGGCCGGCATCGAGCGCGATGCGCAGGATCTCGGGCCAGCGCAACGGATCGTCGGTGCGCTGGCCCAGCCGTGTCGCGATCGAGCGTCCGACGAAATCCATCGCGACGTAGATGCGACCGTCCTCGTCGCCGACCTCGTGCACGGTCACGACGTTGGGGTGATCGACGCGGGCCAGCGCCATGCCCTCGCGACGCACCCGCGCCAGCACCCGTGCGTCGGTGCTGCGCCCGTGCATGAACTTGATCGCGACCTTGCGATCGAGCTGCGGATCGTAGGCCGCCCACACCGAGCCCATTGCGCCCTGCCCTGCGCGCTCGAGCAGCACGAACCGTCCGGCGCGCGGCGGCTCGGCGTTGCCCGGGCGCTCGGCGTCGTCGGCGTGGCGCAGCTGCGCCGTCGCAGCAGCCTCGTCGTCGTGCGCGCCCGGGCGTGGCGACGCGATCGCGTCGGGATCGGTGAGCGTGCGCTCGCGGTTCATCGCGACAACGCCTCCGCCTCGGCCAGCGCCGTGGCGTCGCCGACCTGCGTCAGCGTCGCCATCGCCGCACGTGCGGCCTCGCGTGCCGCCGCGACCTCGCCGCTGGCGGCCAACGCCTTGGCCAGCTCGAGGTCGGCCCAACCGAGCTCGGCCGCGACGCCGCCGTCGGCCTGCAGCATCGGTCGGGCCTCGCGAACCGTGGCCACCGCCGCCGCGGCTTCTCCTGCGCGTCGCTGGACCTCGGCCCGCATCAGCAACAACCGCGCGATGCGTCGATCGGGCAGACCGAGGCGACGATAGACCTCGAGCGCCGTCGCGAGGAGCGGCGCGGCATCGGCAGCTCGACCCGAGCGCGCCCACGCCACCGCGAGGTTGGCCTCGAGCGCCGCGCGGTTGAGCCGTGCTGCGGGATCGCGGCCCTCGGGCAGCGCAGCGCGCAGCGCCGCGAACGCGTCCGCGGCCTCGGCCGCGCGCCCGGCATCGAGCAGCGCCCCCGCGCGCGCCTGCTGCAGGAACGCGAGCAGCTCGGGGTCGTCGAAGCGGTCGATGAACTCCTGCGCCCGCGCGATGGCGTCGTCGAAGCGCCGCGTCGCGGCGAGCTGCTCGACCAGGCGCGTCGCGACGGTGCCGTGCTCCTGCGCCGAGGCGTTGGGATCGGCCGCGAACGCGCGCTCGACCTCGGTCAACACCGCCAGCGCCTCGCTCGCACGCCCCGCGTCCGCGAGCGCCCAACCGAGCACCGCGCGGGCATGCCGGCTGTGCGCGCTGTCGGCCCCGGTGTCGGCCTCGAACAGCGCCACCGCCCGGCGCGCGACCTCCACGGCTTCGCGGTGGCGCTCGGTGTACGTCAGCGACTGGACCATGTCGGAGTAGACCCGTGCCAGACGACCCGCGCTCGAGCGCTCGTGCAGCACGATGATCTGTTCGGCCTCGCGCAGCCGCGCGATGGCCTGCTCGTACTCGCCGCGCAGGCGCGCGATCTCGGCCTGGGCGCGTCGCGCATCGCTGAGCACGGGCCACGCACCCAGGGCCTCGCCGATCGACACCGCGCGCGCCGCCGCGAAGGCGGCCTCGTCGAGCTCGCCCGCGGCGGTCGCCATGGTCGCGTGCAACGCCCACGCGGTGCCCTCGGGAACCCAGTCGTCGGCGCGCTGGGCCGAGTGCACCGCGGCCGCGCTGGCCCGTCGTGCGCCAGCTCGATCGCCGCCCAGGTGATCGATGTTGGCGCGGACGATCTCGGCGCGACTGTGCAGCGCGTCCGCGCCGTCCCACCCCTGCGCGTCGAGCTCGGCCAGCAGCGACCGCGCCGGTGACACGCGTCCGAGGTCGGCGAACGCGGAGGCGCGCGCGACCAAGAGCGCACGCTCGCGCAGCGAAGCGCTGGCACTGGCACGCGTGCGCTCGCGACACAGCCGCAACTCGGGCAGCGCCAGCGGCATGGTGCCGACCTCGGCCTGACCGACGCTCGAATCCTCCACCGTCTGCGACACCACCGCGAGCACCTCGCGGGCCTCGTCGAGACACTCGACGGTGCCGTCGTGGACCTCGCGCAGCGCCGCGCCGCGCGGCAGCGAACCATCGGCGAGCTTCGCCGCGCAGCTCGCCGCGAACTCGTCGTGCAACTGCTGCCAGTAGTCGTCCAGTCGCGCGCGGGCGTACCCGCGGGCCAGTCGCAGGGCCGCGGGCTCGGCCTCGCTCGCGGCGACGGTCACCGGCGGCCGCGTGAAGTCCTCGAGCGCAGCGATGCACGGATCCGGACGCGGCCGCGTCAGCAACCACGTCGCGCCCGCGAGCCCGACCGCGGCGAGCCCGAACCACCGCCGGCGGGTTCGACCGCGGCCGCGTTCGATCACCGCGACCAGCGTGCCGGCGCGCGGCGACGCCTCGGCGGCACCGCGGCGCAGCGACGCCGCGAGCCACGCCGGCGCGGCCGTGGCCGAGAACGCCTCTGCGAGCTGCTGGCACAGCGCGCGGCACTCGTCGTCCATCGCGGCCTCGCGATCGCCGGACACCACGACGGCGCACTCGCACAAGCGCACGCGACCGCGCTCGTCGATGCGAATCGCCGTCTGTGCGAGCGCACCATGGAGCGCGCCCGCGGTGTGGATCGCCGCGAGCCCGCGCGCGGCCGCCAGCGCCGCCTCGACACACGCGCGCGCGCTCGGTCCCGGCGTGCGGCGACACCACTGCGACAGCGGCGGCGCCGAGACCGTCTCGAGCGCGACGAAGCGCTGTCCACCCTCGTCGAAGACCTCGAGCACGCGCGCGACGTTGGGGTGCTGCACCTGCGCCAGCCGCTGCGCCGCGCGCTGGGCCGCGTCGTCGTCGACGCCGCCGATGGCACGCAGCGCGACGCGGCGGTCGAGCTCGGGATCCCACGCGGCGATCGTGCGCGCCGGTCCGGCGGCGGCGGTCAGGTCATCGACGCACACGAAGCGGCCGATCCGCACCACGCGCGCGGTGATCGAGCCTCGGTCGCTGCGCACGGACACCCGGCCCGACGATCCCACAGCCGTGCGCCGGCCGCGACGCCCGAGCGCGGGACGTCACCGCCGCCGGTGTGCGATCGTCTGTCGCACGTGAGCGAGACGACGAGCCCAGCCGCGATGGCCGACGAGCGCGTGCGGCGATGGCTGTGCTTCGACGCGGCCGCCGCCATCACCGCGGCCCTGGTGATGGGCGGCTTCGGCGTCGCGCTCGCGTCGGCCCTGGTGATGCCGCTGTGGCTCGCGCGGGTGCTCGCCATCGCCAACGCCGGCTACGGCGCGTTCTCGGGCGCGCTGAGCCGCATGCGACCGCCGCCGGTCGGCGGCGTCGCAGTGCTGGTGCGGGAGAACCTCGCGTGGTCGTGCCTGTGCGCGCTCGCGGTGCTGCTGCTGCACGCGCAGCTGGGCCCGCTGGCGATCGCGTACGTGCTCGGCGAGGCCGCGTTCGTGGCGGTGCTCGCGGGCTTCGAGGCCCGCGCGCTGTCACGCGCGCGACGGCTCGGCGGTGATCACGGCGTGCGGATCGTCGCCGCGAGGCGGTAGACGAACTGACCGGTCGGACCCGCCTGGGAGAACGTCGACGCTCGCACCTGCACGAAGTACGTGCCCGCGGGCAGCCCGTGCGCCGCCGCGTGCAAGGGCGACGCGCCGGTCCCGTCGATCAACGAGCAGGCCCCGCGCCCACCATCGTCGTCGTCGACGATCATGGTGCCGACCGAGTCGTACAGGGTCAACCGCGAGTCGATGCCGAAGCCCTCACAGGTCTCGATGGTGCGGTTGCCCTCGATGAGCTCCAGTCGCAACGAGCTCCCGGCGACCGGAAGGTTGACGACGTAGTAGTCGGAATCCGCGTTGAGCGAGTGATCGCCCGCGACGTAGGACTCCGAGACGGCCGCGATGGGGCTGGCCTGGGCGGCGATGGCGTTGGGCTCGATCTCGCTGCCCTGCGAGATCTGATCGTCGATCTCGAGCAGGTAGGTCGGGAGCAGCGCGTCGTTGCCAGCCTCCTCGATCTGCACGTAGTAGGTGCCGCCCGCCTCGAATGGGAACACGATCGCCGAGCACGCGCCGATGCCCGCGTCGGTGTCGGTGACCAGTGGCGTCCCGACGGAGTCGAACAGGGTCGCGGTCGTGGCGATCCCGGCGCAGGCACCGGGCGACGAGAAGGTCTCGAACCGCACCACCGCGGGCACCGCGAGATCGATGCGATATCGATCGAGATCGCCCTCGACCGGCACCGATCCGCCGTAGATGCTGTTGCCGCTCGACACCAGGCCGGTCGCATCGGCGTCCACGCTGGTCCCGTTGGGCTCGATCTCCTGGGTCACGCCCTCGTCGAGGCAGGTCGCGCTGCAGCCATCGCCGTCGACCACGCCACCGTCGTCGCACTGCTCGCCCGGACCGAGCGTGGTGTCGCCACACACCACCGGCACGAGCTGCAGGTCGAGCAGATCGCTCGCGATCGCATCGTTGTCGCCGAAGTCGATGACGCGCACGTACGCGGTCTGGCCCGCCGCCATCGCGAACGACGGCAGCAGCGAGCACGCGTTCACTCCGCTGTCGTTGTCGGAGGCCAAGAGAGCGTTGGCCGCCGAGCGGACCTCGACCCACGTGTCGACGTCGCAGGTGCCCACACCGCCCGAGCCGAACGTCTCGAGCCGTAGGCTCGCCCAACCGCTCCCGGCGTGGGTGACCGCGAAGACATCATCGTCGCCCGCCGGGTTGATCGCGGCGTGGATCCGGGTGTGACCGGAGTACGGCCCGTTGGCGGCCGCGGCGAGAAAGTCGTTGGTCGCGATCGCGACGGCGCCATCGTCGTTCGGTTCGGTCTCGTCGACCTCGGTCAGGCACCCGGCGAGATCGAAGGCGCAGGCGGCCGTGCACGCGAGCGTGCCCGAGGTCGCGCCCTGGGTGACGCAGGTGGCCCCGCCGAGATCGACACCGTCGCAGCTCTCGCCCACGTCGAGCAGACCGTTGCCGCATCCCGCGGCAATGCATGCGCTGGTGTCGAAGTCGCTGCAATCGCCCAGGCACGCCAGCGTGCCGGCGCTGAAGCCCTCGCTCTCGCAGCTCGCACCGGCGAGATCGGTCCCGTCGCAGGTCTCGTCGCCCTCGACGAGATCGTTGCCGCACGCGAACTGTACGCAGCCGCTGGTGTCGAACCCCGCGCAGTCGACCGCGCACGCGAGTGTGCCAGCGTCGAACCCGCTGCTGATGCAGTCCTGGCCCGCGAGGTCGTCGCCGTCGCAGACGTCGTCGCCATCGACGATGCCATTGCCGCAGTACGCGTTCGCGCCGGTGGTGCTGCCCCCGGTCGTCGCCGCGGTCGATGCATCGGTGGTGGTCGCGACGCCGGTCGTGGCGCCGCCGCTCGACGTGCCGCCGCCGTTCGACGTGCCGCCGCCGCTCGAGGTGGCGTCGCCGCTCGACGTGGCGTCGCCGCTCGACGTGGCATCGCCGCTCGAGCTCCCGGCCGTGCCTTCGCTGGTGCCGCTCGTGGTCGCGGAGCTCGAGCCGGTGTCGCCGGTCGTGGACGACGCGCTCGTGGCACTGCCCGAGGTGTCCACGCCACCGCTGCTGCCCGTGCCCGTGACGTCGGCCGATGTCGCCGACGTCATCGATGTGTCCGTGTCGCCACCGCTCGAGGACGTCACGGCCTCGGTGACGTCGCCGCCGCACGCGGCGAGCAGCAACAACCCTACGGACGGGCGAGGACGCCGACGAGGATGCGGCATCGTTCGAGGATATCCGACTCGACGCTGCTGCGAGACGTGGTCGCACGCCGCCGCGGACGCGGCTGCGGGGGAGTCCGGGGCGCCGCGGTCGGCCGAGCCCTCACGCCGCGCTCGACGGATCGGGCTCGATGCGCTTGCACAGCCGCAGCCGATAGCTCGGCACCCGACGCAGCGCCATGCCCGCGTCCTCCCACGAGTACACGTAGCTGCCGACGTGCCCCAGCCGGATCGTGGTGTCGGCCATGACCTGGAAGCCGGCCTCGCGCGCGCGGTGGCTGAACGAGAAGTCTTCGCTGAGGTAGGCGTGGTTGCCGCCGGCCTCCTGCACCACCAGCGACAGGAAGAACGGCCACAGTCGCTCGTCGCCGTCGGTGCAGGTCGGCAGCTGGTGGTGCTCGCGCACACGCTCGTAGACCGAGCGGTGCGTGAGCAGGAAGCCGGTCGCGGCGTAGCGCAGCTCGACCAGGCCACCGCCCTCACCGAACACGAACTCGGGCTCGTCGCCGAGCGTGGCGCAGGTCAGCCGCCGCGCGGCCTTGGCGGGATAGATGCCGCACACCATCGGCAGGCCGTGGCTGCGCAGGCGATCGACCGCCGCGGGCTCGAACACGACGTCGGCGTCGATCCACATCAGCTGCTCGAAGCCGGCTTCGAGCGCAGCGCTGGCGAGCTTGCTGCGCCCGCGCGCGATGTCCGACAGCCCGTAGACCCGCCACACGGTGTAGCCCGCGTCCTCGAGCCGCGACAGCGCCTTCTCGGTCGCGGGCTCGATGTGATGGGACACCGGGACCAGCACCACGCACTTCGACTTCGCGATCCTTCGTCTTGCCATGTCAGACTCCCACCACTCACGAGGCCCGCGCACGGACCGAGACTCGATGGGGTCTTGGTAGCACCACGCCGCCACCGGTTCGCTCGGGGTCCGCGTGGACCGTGACGTGGTTGCGGCGACGGTACGTCGCCCACGAGAACGTGTAGGGCTGCTCGCCCAGGTCGGCATGCTCGATGCGCGCGCCGTGGCGCCGGCGCATCGCGACGGCGAAGTCGCGCATCACGCCGTGCAGCGCCCAGATCTCGGGCGTGAACAGCCGTGGGTCGTCGATGCTGTCGAGCCCGCGCTCGAGTCGATCGAGCGCGAGCGCGAGCCGACCGACGGTCTCGGCCCGCTCGAGCGGCGACAACGCCACGCGATCGAGCAAGGCGCCCAGCACCTGCACCATGCGCACGATGGTGAAGTTGCCGTGCAGCGCGTCGTACAGCGAGCGGTGGTCCCACGCCGGACCGCCGACGCGGGCGATGGGCGTGCGCGGCGGGATCCGAAAGCACCGCCGCGGGTCCGCCGTGACCGCGTAGAACGTCAGGTGCCCGACCTGGTGCGCGAGGTCCTCGCAGAAGAACGGCGCGCTGGCGTCGGGCTCGCAGTGCAGGAACGCGGCCCCGTGCGCGCTGAGGTTGGTGCGCGAGCCCACGCGATCGCTGCGGAACACCACCAACAGCCGCAGGTCCCGCGACAGCTCGGCGAAGTAGTCGCGGTCGAGCGCGCGCAGCCAGCCCAGCGCGCGCTCGATGGTGCCGCGGTGTCGCGCGGCGCTGGCCTCGAGCTCGAGGTCATGGGCCGGCGCATCGTGCAACAACACGCGCTGCCAGCTGGGGTCGACGCGCGTCGCCAGCTCTGCGCCGCCGGGCAGCCGCGTCGGCGGTTGCCACGTCGCGCCCTCGATGCTCGCGCGGGTGCCACTGCACAGCAGCGTCGCGCTGGCCGCCGGTGGCAGGCCGATCGCGCAACCCAGACCCGGCAGGTGCACGACGCCGTCGCCATCGGCGACCACGCGCACCGCGGCCGGCCGCGCCGCCGCCGGCAACAACCCCACCAACACCTGCTCGATGGGGATCGGTGCGCCGGGCCAGTACGCGAACGCGTGCACGCGCGGGTCGAGCAGCGCGCCGTCGGGCAACGCGTCGATCGGCACACGTGCGCCCGCGTGCGCGAGGGCCCTGCGCGCGCCGGCGATCAACCGCGCGCGCCCGTGCTCCACGAGCGCCTCGAACCCCGGCAGCTGCAACTCGAACGCATCCATCCTCCACCTCGTTCCCGCACACGCGGGCGGTCACACGTTGGCGCGGTCGCCCATCAGCGCGTCGTACACCTGCGCGAACACCCGCGTCAGGATCCGTCGCTGCTGCGTCACGACCTTGGCGTTGCCGGCCATGCCCTGACGGAACTGCAACCGCACGCCCTGATCGGTGGTCATGCCGTCGTCGAGCTCGACCACCATCGCGAAGCCCTCGGCATCGCCGACCGCCGAGATGCTGGCGACGTGCCCCTCGAGCACGCCGAACTCGTACATCGGGAAGCTGTCGAGCTGGATCATCACGCGCTGGCCGACCGCGACCTTGCCGGCGCTGGCCTGTGCCAGCTGGACCCGGCCCACGACCGCGTTCTGCGGCGGCAACACCGACAGCACCTCGTCGCCGACGTGCACGGCCTGGTGGTCGCTCCAGATGCGGGTCATGCTCACGCAGCCGCGGATCGGCGCGACCAACACGTTGGCCGCCTCCCACGCGAAGTACTCCAGCTGCAGCTGACGGAACGCCGACTTGACCGCGATGGCGCGCTCGCGGCGTTCGTCCTCCTGCCGCACGTCGATGTCGAGGAAGTCGCTCTCGGTCTGGGCCAGCTGCAACAGCAGGCCCAGCTTCTCCAACCGTGCCAGGCCCAGGTCGATGCGCCGGCGCAGCACCTCGCTGCGCGCACCCTCGGTCTCGCGCTCGGCCAGGGCACCGGTCGCGCTGAGCGTGCGGTCGCGACGGTGCCGCGCCTCGGCCAGCGCGACGTCCTCGGTCAGCAGATCGATCTGCCCACCCAGCTGCTTGCGCAGCGCGTCGAACGAGTCGCGCTGCTGGCCCTGCAGCGTGGCGATGCGCGTATCGACGTCGTGCGCGACCAGCTGCTCGTGGGCCTCGAGCGCCGCTTGCAGCGCGAGGTAGCTGGCGTGGAGCGTGCCGAGGTTGGCCTGGGTGGTGCCGAGCCGCTCGGCCAGCGCCCGCGGCTGGTCGAGCAGCGGCTCGAGCTGCGCCAGCTTCTTGCCCAGCGCGAGGATGGCGTCGCCGTCGCCGGTGGTGCCGATGCGCGCGAGCACCTGCCCCTGCTCGACGCAGTCGCCATCGCGGACGTCGAGGCGATCGATGAGGCCGTCGGTACGCGCCAGCACCGGCGCCGGCGGGTTCTCCGTCAGCAGCGTGACGCGCCCGGGCACCACGTCGGGGTACTCGATGAACCACGCCAGCAGCACCAGCAGCAGCGCGACCGCACCGATCATCGCCGAACCCCAGCGCAGCAGCCGGCCCGGCCGCGCCGCCAGGATCTCGTCGAGTTCGTCGATGGACGACGGTGCCGGCATCAGGCCCCCAGCTCCAGTTGGTTGCTGATCAGACGGAAGTAGGTGCCGCGGCGCGCGACCAGCTCGTCGTGGCTGCCCTGCTCGATCACGACGCCGCCCTCGAGCACGACGATGTTGTCGGCGTTGCGCACGGTGCTCAAGCGATGGGCGATCACCACCGAGGTGCGCCCGCGCAGGAACGTCGACAAGCCCTCGACGATCGCGCGCTCGTTCTCGGCATCGAGCGCGCTGGTGGCCTCGTCGAGGAAGAGAAACTGCGGATCCTTGTAGATCGCGCGCGCGATGAGCAGACGCTGGCGCTGGCCCTGGCTCAGGCCCACGCCGTCCTTGCCGATGGTGGTGTGGAAGCCGCGCGGCAGCGATCGGACCCACTCGTCGATCCGGGCGGTGCGCGCCGCGGCCTGCAGCCGCGTCATGTCGACGTCGCCGTCGCCGAGGCAGATGTTGCGCAGCACCGTGTCGGAGAACACGTAGCCGTCCTGGAACACCACACCGCAGCGCTGGCGCCACTGCGTGACGTCGAGGGCGCCCAGCGCGACGTCGCCGACGCGGACGCTGCCCTCGCCGGGCTCGAAGAAGCGCAGCAACAGCTTGAGCAGCGTGGTCTTGCCGCTGCCGGAGGTGCCGACGATCGCGGTGACCTTGCCGGCAGGGATCGTCAGGTCGATGCCGCGCAGCACCGGCGCGCCGCTGCGATAGCCGTAGCGCAGCCCCTTGATGACCAGGTCCTGCGCCGCGGGCACCGGCAGGCCGCCGGCATCGACCGCGACCTCGGGGGCGCGCTCGCGGATCTCCGCGATGCGCTCGAGGCTCACGCGCGTGTCCTGGATCGACTGCGCCGCCGCCAGCAGCAGATCGAGCGGGCGGTTGGCCTGCCCCAACAGATACGAGACCGCGAGCATCATGCCCAGGGTCATGTCGCCGGAGATGACCTCGTTGGCGGCGAAGAAGGTGATGACGATGTTCTTGAGCTCGCCGAAGCCGAGGCTGCCGGCCTGCTGCACCTGCGCGACCTGCAGTCGCTTCTCCGTGACGCGGAACAGTCGCGCCTGGATGCGCTCCCAGTCCCAGCGGCGCTCGAGCTCGCAGGTCGCGAGCTTGATCTCGCCCATGCCCTCGATCATCTGCATCAAGGTGTTCTGGCTCGCCGCGCGCTCGAGGAACGCGCGATGGTCGAGCAGCTTCTGTCGACGCATGAACAGCAGCGTCCACACCGTGGCCGCGGCGCTGCCGAGCACGAAGACCACGAAGATCTCGGTGCTGTACACGAACAGCACCAGGCTCGACACCGTCAGCAGCACGGTGCTGAGCGCGACGTTGAGCAACGTCGTGGTGAGAAACTGCTCGACCCGCCGGTGATCGTCGATGCGCTGCAGGATGTCGCCCGGCGCGCGTGCATCGAAGAACGGCATCGGCAGGCGCATCAGGTGCACCAGGAAATCCGCGACCAGCGCGATGTTGATGCGCGCGCCCACGTGCAGCACCAGCCATCCGCGGATGAAGTCGATGGTGGTGCGGCCCACGAACAGCATCAGCTGCGCGAGCAACAGCACGTACACGAAGCCGAGATCGCGGCTGGCGACGCCGTAGTCGACCAACGACTGCGTCAGGAACGGCAGCACGAAGCTCAGCAGCGATCCGACCAGCAGACCGATCATCAGCTGGAACAGGTACGCGCGATGGCGGGCGAGGTAGCCGCCCAACACCGCGAGGCTCGAGCGACCGTCGGCCAGGCCGGGCAGGTCGGCGCCGAAGAACTCGGGCGTGGGCTCGAGCAGCAGCACCACACCGACCTGATCGTCACCGCCGGACCAGTGGCGCAGGAACTCGGCCTGCGACATGCGCTGCACGCCGCACGACGGATCCGCGACGACGACGCGGCCGTCGCCCACGGCGTAGACGACCACGAAGTGCCGCTGGTCCCAGTGGGCGATGCACGGCAGCGGCAGCTTCTCCGCCAGCGCACCGAACTTGCAGCGCAGCGCCGCGGTGCGCAGCCCGACCGATTCCGACAACCGCGCGAGGTCGGCCATCGAGATGCCGCTGCGGCTGGGCTGCGCCGCCGCGCGCAGGCTCTGGGCCGAGAGGCTGCGACCGTGGTAGCGCGCGACCATGCGCAGGCACGTGGGCCCACAGTCCATCGAGTCGAGCTGCCGATACCAGGGATGCCGTGCCACGTTCGCGAGACTCCGGGTGACGCACCGTCGTCGTCAGACCAACTCGGTCCACGATTGCTGCGCTGGTTGCCACATCTCGATGCGGCGCCACTGCTCGCGCGGGACCGGCTGCAGGCACGCGCGCCACTGCGCCGGATCGGCGCCGCCTTGCCGGCCACTCGAGTCGAGGTGCTCGGCGAACTCGGGATCGATCGCGCTGAGCTCGACGTACTCGGGCCACGACAGCAGCGCCTGCGCGGGCTCGACCTCGAAGCGGAACACGCCGCGCCCGCGGGTGGCCAGCCGCTCGAGTCCGATGATGACGTCGCGACCGTGCTCCTGGATCGTCTTGACCGCGGAGGGCTCCCAGCGCGGATGGCTCGACAGCCACAGCACCGAGACGCGACTGCCGGGATGTCGCGCGGTCGGTCGCAGCGCGCCGTCGGCGATGATGTCCGGCAGGTGGTAGCCGATCGTGTAGTGATACAGCGTCATCGTCGTGGGCTCCGCGAGGTCTCGTCGCGGCGCGCGAGCCATCGCACCCTCGCGGGTGCGACGGCCCGCACGCACCTGCGCTAGCTCCAGCCGCCCGAGCTGCTGGTCGCCTGATGACACGACGCCTGCGACGGCGCCACCGCGGCGCCGCCGATCACGTTGCCGGCATCGTCCACGGCCTCCCACTCGGCCTCGGCCTGCGAGTGCAGGTTGGCGAGCACTTCATCCAACGAGAACGGGTTCTGCTTCTTCTTCGACATTGTCTCGGTACCTCTCGATCGCGGTACGGCACCGGTGCCCGTCGTCGACCCAACACGATCGCCCCTGCAGGAGGCGGGCGCCGCCCGAGTGACGCGCCACCAGGCGCGCGCTCGTACGGACACTCCGAGACGACCCAGCGACGTACCAAGGACGTGGTTACCGTCGCTGCGAGCGGGTTCGGTCGCCCCCACGTTTTCCATCCCAGCGACGCATTGACGGAAGCGCCGCCGCGCGGACATCCACCGCGCGCATGGCTGGCATGGGTTGCGGAATCGGGGCTCGGGGCGCGTCTGCGAGGATCGCAGGCGCGATGGTGGCGTGGATCACTGTGGCGTGCGGCGGCGACGACACGTCCGCGACCGGCGCGTCGCAGGGTTCGTCCAGCGGCAGCGGCACGAGCGCGGACAGCAGCTCGGGCGCGCCGAGCTCGAGCAGCGGCGACAGCGGCGAAGGCACCACCGGGTCGTCCGAATCGAGCAGCGGCGACGACGGCGGCAGCAGCGGCGACAGCACCGGCGGCACGCCGTCGGGGACGCCGGCCGAGCGGCTGTTCGCGGTGATCGACGGCCGCTTCTCGCTCGCGGTCGACGACGCGCGCTGCGCCGCGTTCGACTGCGTCGGCGACGGCCTCTGGGAGCTGCTCGGCGAGGGCTTCGAGCCGGCGTCGTACGGCCTCGAGGTGTTGTTGCCGGGCACGCGCTTCAAGGAGCTCGTGGTCACGTGGAATGCCACCGAGGCCGACGGTCCGCTCGGCATCGGCGGTGGCCATGCCTACTGGATGTATCGCCGCGCGCAGACCGACGACCTCGTGTTGGTGCCCGAGACGATGACGCCGGTGCACGTCGGCGAGCCGGACCCCAACTTCGAACCGCTGCTGCGACACGACGCGCTGGACGGCGGCGACGCGTGGGTGTTCCCGACGCTGACGCTGCGCTTCGACGACGGCGGCGGCATCGCGGGGGTCGACGATCCCACCTTCGCGCCGCGGCTGTGGTTCGACGAGGCGGTGCGCCTGGGCGACCCCACCGAGTTCTTCTTCGCGGATCCGTGGGACGAGCTGTTCTGGACCGATGACCCTGCGGTGTGGACCGCACTGCTGCAGCAGGTCGCGAGCGAGAAGCCGTACATCGTCGAGGTCTGCGTCGATCGGGCCGACCGCTTCTGGCTCGAACCGGCGTGGCAGGGGCTGTCGAAGCGCGACCCGCTCGCGCGGGAGGCCGCGGTCTCGATCCTGCTCGATCTCGGCAACCCGTCGCTGTCGGTGTGTCCGCCACGGCTCATGGCGCTCGACATGCTCGCCGACCACCTGGGCAGCGAGACCGACCCGGAGATCGGGCTGCAGCTGGTCGACGGGCTGCATGCGATGTTCGCCAGCGAGCAGCTGTGGTTCTTGTCCTGCGAGATCGATGCTGCGCTCACGGCGTGCGCCGAGGACGACCGCGCACCCGCGCTCGCGAGCGCCTGCGCCGAGGTCCGCGCGCTGCCGCAGCTGGCCTCGATGGACGCGTTGCCGTGCGTGGAGACCGAGACCGGCGCACCCGACGTCGGGGACGGCCAACACTACGGCTGCACGATCTCGTGTCAGGCCCAGCGGGCCTGCGCGCAGATCGAAGACCTCGACGCCTGCATCGACGCTTGCGTCGCGGGCCTGTCACCCACGCACACTCCGTGCCTCGATGCGCAGCTGTCCGCGATCGACTGCCACGCGATGATTCCCTGCGACGAGATCGACAGCTCGACCGAGTGCGACACGCTCGACGACACCGTGGCGCAGCTGTGCCCGTAGGAGCCGAACCCATGCCGATGCACCTCCGACGATCCACCCTCGCGTTGTTGCTCGCACTGGGCTGTGCCGGCGACGACGGACCCAGCACCACCGGCGCCGCGACGGGCGCGAGCAGCGAGACCGGTGACAGCTCGACCTCCGCATCGGGCAGCGGCGACGCGAGCACCAGCAGCGGCGACGCGAGCAGCGGCGGCGACGCGAGCACCAGCGGCGAGAGCAGCTCCGGCGAGGGCTCGGGCAGCGACGGCAGCGGCGGTTCCGACGAGGGCTCGACCACCGGCGCGCCGGCGCAGCCCTACGCCGACTGCGACGACGCGATGTCGTGCGGCGACGCGTTGGTGTGCGTCGAGGACCCCATCCCCGGCGAGGTCGGTCTGCAGTACTGCGCGCCGCCCTGCGATCCCGACGGCGACGGCAGCGAGTGTCCGCCCGCGCCGCCGGACACCGAGGTCACGCCCACCTGCGTCGACCGCCACGACGGCACCGGCGTGTGCGGCCTCGATTGCCTCGGTGGGTACACGTGCCCGCAGGGCATGTCGTGCTTCGACGGCTGGCTGTGCGTGTGGGAGCCCTGAGCGCGAAGCGCGGGCACACGATCGTCGGCCGGCCGCGCGACAGGCCGCGCCGGCTCGTGTCGAACCCGGCATGAGCTCCCGTCACCGCCCCCTGATCCTGGGCCTCGGCCTGTCCCTGTTCGGCTGCACCGACGACGACTCCGACGCCAGCAGCGGGTCTGCGGCGAGCTTCGGCTCTGACGCCGGCGAAGAGGCGGGCACCAGCGCGGCCGACGACGCCGGCAGCAGCGGCAGCGATCCGAGCGCGAGCGCGAGCACGACCGCGGCCACGACCGCGAGCACCACCGCCAACACCAGCGATCCGAGCACGACCGACCCCGGCACCACCGGCGCCGGCGAGAGCAGCGGCGGAGACACCGGCGCGCACGTGCCCGGCGGCGTGTTGTTCTTCGACGACTTCGAGTACGACGTCGGCCACGACGACGCGGGCAAGTTCGAGCCCGGCGCACCGTTTGTGAACGCGGGCTGGTCGTGGGGCAAGGACGCCATCGAGGGCGGCACCGGTGCCGGTGGCTGGCTGTACACCGCCGACGCGATCCCGGGGTTCGAGGGCGCGATGCCGGGCGTGGGCTCGTCGCGCGTGCTGTGCGTGCAGTCCGGCGCGGGCAGCTACGCCGGCGTGATCGACGGCGCGTGGCGACAGACCGACTTCTACCTGCAGTACGGCGATCCGCAGGAAGGCTCGCTCGAGACCATCCCCGCCGACGTGTGGTTCCAGCAGTGGATCTACATCGCCGACACCCCCGACCAGCCGTCGCTGTTCCCACCGACCACGCGCGCCGGAAAGTGGATCTACCCCACGCGCAACGCCTATCCCAGCACCGATCTCGAGTGGCTCATGAGCATCTCGGGCGTGCTGGTCGACTCCGAGACCCAGTCGATGGGCAGCTCCAACGAGATCGACGTCGGCAAGAAGAGCCTGGGCTTCCACTTCAACCTCACCGACGACGACAACGATCTGTATCTCGACGATCGCCCCTACGCGACCGGCGAGCTCGGGCACTCCGGCGCGGGCGACGAGCACCTGCAGATGCTCGACGTGAACCACTGGTGGCTGATGCGCATGCACGTCGATCACACCGGGGACGTCGGCGTCGCCCAGGTGTCGGTGCGCCCCTACGGCGGCGACTGGATCGACCTGGTCGACACCACCTCGAGCGCGGCGGTGCAGTGGCACCCGATCAGCCACGAGGGCCACCGCGGCCTGCGCTTCCCCACGACGATCAACAACTACTACCAGGACCCGGCGGACATGACGACCGAGGGCGACTGGTGGATCTACATCGACGACTTCGCCATCGCCGCGGGTGTGAACGCCGGCGGCAACGGTGTCGACGACCTGCCGCAGTACGACGACTGCGGCGGCTGCTGAGCCCGACCGCTCAACGCTGCACGTCGAGCGTGTACGGCGTGCAGTCGGCGGTGCCCTCGCTGACGTCGATGTAGATCTTCGTGCCCATGTCGACGTCGCACGCGAAGTCGAGTGCGGCGGTGGGCCGGCCGCAACAACCGGGATAGCCGTCGGGCGAGCCGCCCGAGAGGCCCTCGCGGCACGTCACGGTGGCCTCGAGCGTGGTGCCTTCGCAGCGAACGAACGCGCACACGCGCAGGTCCGCGTCGCCGCTCGAGACCGTCACCTGATCGGGCCCACCCGCGGGCAGCAGCACGAAGTAGCGATCGTGGGCCGCGGCCTGCTCGAGCACGACCTGCACGCTGCCGATCACGACCTCGGCGCTTGCGTCCTCGTTGGGCTCGAAGCCGTCGGGCTCGCACATGCCGTCGCCGGACCCGCTGTCGCCCGAGCTGGCAGCGCTGCCGTGCGAGCCGGCCTCACCCGAGCCGTCGGCCGGCCCGTCGAAATCCGGATTGGCCGAGAGGCAGGCGCCGGCCTGCAGCGCCGCCGCGATCGCCAGCTGTCGCAGCGCCGCCACGTGCGACCAGCATACGCAATCGCGTGCGCCCGCGACAACGCCGGCGCGCGCGTGTCGGACCTCGATGAGCATGCGACCCCGACGATCGAGCCCCTGCGCGTTCTTGCTCGCGGTCGCCGCGACCGCGGGCTGCAACGCGGTTGGCAACCACGGCGACGATGGCGACACGAGTGTGGGCGACGCGACCGGATCGACCGGCGCCCACGGCGAGAGCGGTCCGGGCAGCGGCGCAGACGGCAGCGACGGCGACGCGACCGGGAGCAGCGGCGACGGTGACGCGGACGCGTCGAGCAGCGGTGGCGGTGACGACGGCGATGGCTGCGGCGCGATCGTGGCCTTCGCGGATGGGCTCGCGCCATCGAGCGAGCGACACGTCGCGACCGGGGGTACCGACGCCGAAGGCTGCGGCGCGGTCGCGTCACCGTGCGCGACGCTGCAGGCGGCGCTGGCCGGGATCACGCCGGGCACCGCGGTGCGAATCCACGCCGGCAGCTACGCCGGCGGGACGTTCGCGGCCGGGCTCGCAGGCAGCCAGGACGCGCCGATCTGGATCGGCGGGGCCCCGGGCGAAGCCCGCCCGGTGATCGAAGGCGGCGACGTCGCGATCCACCTCGCCGGCGCGCGCTACGTGGTGCTGCACGATCTCGAGATCCGCAACACGCTGCAAGACGGCCTCAACCTCGACGATGGTGGCGCGACCGCCGATCCGGACGCGGCACGGTGGATCGAGCTGCGCGGCCTGTTCATCCACGACATCGGCACCGGCGGCAACAACGACTGCCTCAAGCTCTCGGGCGTCAACGACTACCTCGTGCGCGACGGCGAGTTCGCGGCCTGCGGTGACTCCGGCAGCGCCATCGATCAGGTCGGCTGCCACCGCGGCCTGGTGGTCGACAACCTCTTCCGCGACCTGCCGGGCCCCGGCAACGCGGTGCAGACCAAGGGCGGCAGCGAGGACGTCGAGATCCGCGGCAACCGCTTCGACCACGCCGGCGAGCGCGCGGTCAACATGGGTGGCTCGACCGGCTTCGAGTACTTCCGCCCGCCGCTCGATGCCACCGCGGCCAACGCCGAGGCCCGCGACATCCGCGTGGTGTCCAACCGCTTCGTCGGCAGCATCTCGCCCATCGCCGTGGTCGGCTGCGTGGGCTGCCTGGTCGCGCACAACACCATCGTCGATCCCGAGCACTGGGTGCTGCGGATCCTGCAGGAGTCGGTCTCCGGCAACGGCTACGAGTTCGCGCCCGCGTCCGACACCACCGTGGTCGACAACCTCGTGGTGTTCGCGCGCGCGCAGGTCGGTGCCGTCGTCAACGTCGGCCCGCAGACCGCCCCGGAGACGTTCACGTTCTCGCACAACCTGTGGTTCGCGCACGACGATCCCGGTGCGTCGGACCCGGGCCTGCCGGTGACGGAGGACGCGGGGATCGTCGGCGTCGATCCGATGTTGCGCGAGGATCTCGGCATCGACGCCAGCAGCCCGGCGGCGGGCGCGGGCGTGGTCGTCGAGGGCGTGGACGCCGACGCGAACGGTCGCTGCTGGGCGGCACCGCCGAGCATCGGCGCGTTCGAGGTGCCGTGAGCGCGCCGCCGCGCCGGCGCTCAGAATCGCAGGCCGCCGACGCCGACGCGCGCGTGCGTGCGACGCCGCGAGCGCTCGCGTGCGGCCACGCCCAGCAGCACCGCGCCGGTCACGATCGCGGCGCCGGCGAGCGCGACCGCGATCGCACCGCCGGTGCGCGTGTCGTAGCGGAAGCGGCAATCGCCGTCGTCGTCGACATCGGCGCCGGTGCAGCGGCCGTGGAACGGACGGCCGTGCAGCACCAACAACGGCACGCCCGCGGCCGCGAGCGCGACGCCGATCGCCAGCGTCGCGGCGCCGGCGGGACGCAGCGCGCGCGAGCGCGGCGGCAGCGGCGAGAGCGTCAGCGTCACCGCTTCTTCGGTGCCGGCGACGGCGTCGAACTGCAGCTCGAGCGGAAGGTGGCCCTCCAGCACCGCCTTCGCGCGGTGGCGTCCGGCGTCGAGCGTGCGCTCGAGTGGCGCGGCGCCGACGCGTTCGCCGTCGATCCAGATCATCGCGCCCTCGGGGCGACTGACGAAGCGCAGCCGCGGCGGCGCGGTCGCGAGCGCGTCGAGCTTGGCGCCCAGCACCGCGGCCCGATCCGCGAGCATGTCGCCGACCTCGGCGACGGCACAGACCTCGCACGTCGCGGTGGTCGCCGCGAGCTCGCGGCCGTCGCGTCCGTCGAGCAACGCCAACGCGAGCTCGAAGTCGCGACCGCGCGCGGTCACGGTCGCCGCGACGATCCAGCGCGCATCCGCGGACGCGGCCGCGCGCACGCGGCAGTCCCGGTCGCAGCCGGGCTCGACGACCAGCGCCACGACCTCGCGGCCGCCGCGGCGCAGGCCCTCGGGCACGCGGGCCTGCAGCTGCTCGAAGAACGCCGGCGGCAGCTCGCCGGCGAGCTCGAGCGGCAACACGCCGACCGAACCCGCGCCAGCCGCACGCACCGGCGCACGCGACGGTTCGGCCGCGATCGTCGGCCGCGACGGCGCGAGTGTGAGCACCGCGGCTGCAAGCGCGAGCCCGACCGCGCCGGTCCGCGGCGCATCCCCGCCAGCATGGTGGCGACGGCTGGCAAGCCCCATCGAACCCGCGCGCGACGACACGATGCACGGCGATGCTACCATGCACGCTGGGGTTGACCGTGGACTGCCCCGACGAAGACGAGATCGTCGCCTACGCGCAGGGCCACCTCGGTGGTCTCGCGCGGCAGCGTCTCGCCGCGCACGTCGATGGTTGTGCGGTCTGCGTCGCGCTGGTGGCCGAGGCCGTGCGCGGCGAGGTCACGCGCCGCGAGGACGAGCCCGCGATCGGCGACGACCCGTTGCGGCCCGCGTTGACGCGCGGACGCAGCCTCGGCCGCTACCTGGTGCTCGCGCCGCTCGGTGAGGGTGGGCTCGGGCGCGTGGTCGCGGCCTACGACCCGCAGCTCGATCGCCGCGTCGCGATCAAGCTGCTCGATCCCCGCGCACACCGCGGGCTGACGGCGGAGCAGCTGCGCGCGCGCCTGCTCCGCGAGGCCCAGGCGCTGGCGAAGCTGCGCCACCCCAACGTGGTCGCGGTGCACGACGTCGGCATGACCGAGGACGAGCCCACGCTGGTGTTCCTCGCGATGGAGCTGGTCGAGGGCGCGACCTTGCGCGAGTGGCTGCACCAGGGCCCACGGAGCTGGCCGGAGATCCGCGACGTCTTCGTCGCCGCCGCACGCGGCCTCGACGCGGCCCACGCGGCGGGTCTGGTCCACCGCGACGTCAAGCCCGGCAACATCCTGGTCGGCAACGACGGTCGCGTGCAGGTGGTGGACTTCGGCCTCGCGCGCGCGCTCGATCGCGACGCCAGCTCGGCCCAGGGCAGCGGCGTCGCGCCGGCGATCGACGACGGGCTCTCGCGTGCGAGCGGCCTGGTCGGCACGCCCGCGTACATGGCACCGGAGCAGATGCAGCGTGGACGCGTCGATGCGCGCACCGATCAGTTCGGGCTGTGCGTCGCGCTGTTCGAGGCGCTGTGGGGCGCGCGGCCCTTCGCCGGCGCGACGCTCGAGCAGCTGCACGCCGCGGTGCTCGCGGGCGCGGTGGTCGAGACGCCCGCACGCGGTGTGCCGGCGTGGTTGCGCCGCGTGGTGCTGCGCGGCCTCGCGACCGATCCGGCGCAGCGATGGCCGGCGATGGACGCCTTGATCGACGCGCTGCAGCAGGATCGTCGACATCGACGCGGTCGCGCGATCGCAGCCGCCGGCGGCCTCCTCTCGCTGGGCGCCGCCGGTTGGGCGCTGGTGCTCGCGCCGATGCTCGCGCCCGACGCCGGCGCGACCGCGGAGATCGACGCACTCGCCGAGCAGGCGCGCGCCGCCGCGGCCAAGGCCCACTTCGCGCACCCGCCGTTCGACGAGCCCGATCGCCCCACCGCGTACACCAAGGTGCTCGAGCTCGAGGCGCTCACGGGCGAGGCCGAGTCGCTGGCCGACGCGCGCGCCGCCGAGCTGCGCGACGAGTTCGCGGCAACCCTGGTGGGCCTGGGCGATCACTACTGGGATCTGGCGCAGGGCCGCCCGTTCGCGGCCGAGTACTACGCTGCGGCGCTGGTGTTCGACGACGATCACCCGCGCGCGCTGTCGCGGATCGGCAGCTCGATCGCCGCGATCATGGCGCTGCGCGAGCACGCCGCCACGCTGTCGTTCGTGCCCGAGGAGCTGATCGCCGTGGCGCCGTCACAGGCGCTCGCGACCACCGATCCGCGGGAGCGCGCGCGGCGACTCGAGGCCGCGTATGCACACGTGCCCGAGCCACCCGCAGCGCTCACCGTCGCGCTCGAGGCAGTGCTGGACGAGCGCGATCGCAGCGCGGTGCGTCGCGGTCGCGCGCGCCAGCGCGTCGATGCGCCCGCGATGCTCGCTCGCGCCGACGATGCGCCTGCGCCCGTGGTCGCCGACGCGGCCGTGCCGGCGCGCGCGGTGCCGTCCCCCTCGCTCGACGCGGGCGCG